>NZ_JAPWBP010000005.1:0-141576 GCF_041433495.1 Haemophilus sp. 27098_8_127 | reverse complement strand
AACGACGCACTGGTTTTATTAAAGCTTCACAACAGCGCGTCGTTGTGTGGGGCGTATTATAGGCATTTCAGACTCCTTTGCAAGATCTTTTTGTAAAAAAATGTAATTTTTTTATTGGTTGAAGATCTTTTCGCCTATTCGCACAAAAAATAGATCATTTTTGTTACTTAATTAATCGTTTTGCTATTCTTGGTAAATCAGCAATAGAATCCAAAACATAATCAGCGAGGTTCTCTCCCTCTTCTGTAATAGGTTTGCCTGTTCGCACTAAAATATTTGTTCTCACTTTTGCGCCGATGCCCGCTTTAAGATCTTCAATCTTATCGCCAACCATAATAGATTGTGCAGGATCGACTTTCAGCGCTTTAATCGCCTCTAATAACATGCCTGATTTCGGTTTTCTACACTCACAGTCTTCTTTATATTCACCCTTCCCTTCTGGATGATGAGGACAATAGTAGATTCCATCAAGATCGACACCACGATCAGCTAATGACCAATCCATCCATTCTGTAAGTTGCAAAAACTGATCTTCTGAAAAATATCCACGTGCGATGCCTGATTGATTGGTCACTAAAACTAAAAGATATCCCATTTCCTTCAATTCTTTTAATGCATCAATACTGCCTTCAATAAATTGGAAATCATCAATTTTATGAACATAACCATGGTCGATATTTAAAGTGCCATCGCGATCTAAAAAAACAGCTTTCTTCATATATTTTCTCATTTATCTTTTTCTTAAGGCAAAATTATCCCTTTTATCCTTAATATAAGCAATAATAAGTCATAACCGATCTGTCTAAAAAAGATCCCTTAAGATATTGACACAGCATTCTAGACGTCTAGAATACAAATGAAATTCAAATATTAACTGAGAACAAGGGCTTATATGATTAAGCTAAATAACATTACGAAGATTTTTACACTTCCGGATAAAAAACTGACCGCACTTGATAATGTTTCATTACATGTGCCGAGGGGGCAGATTTGTGGTGTCATTGGTGCTTCTGGCGCAGGTAAAAGTACACTTATCCGTTGTGTAAACTTATTAGAAAGACCAACTCACGGTGCTGTAATCATCGATGATGTGGATCTGACTCAACTTTCTGACGCTGAATTAGTGAAAACACGCCGCCAAATCGGCATGATTTTCCAACATTTTAATTTGTTGACCTCTCGAACCGTTTTTGAAAACGTAGCATTGCCACTTGAATTAGAAAATAAATCGAAAGCAGAAATTCAAGAAAAAACGACCGCACTTTTAGCGCTTGTTGGATTAAGTGATAAACATAATGTGTATCCTGCTAATCTCTCTGGTGGTCAAAAACAACGAGTAGCTATTGCCCGTGCACTTGCAAGCGATCCTAAAGTCTTACTTTGTGATGAAGCCACTAGCGCATTAGATCCCGCTACAACTCAATCCATTCTAAAATTATTAAAAGAAATCAACCGCACTTTAGGTATCACCATTCTTCTTATCACTCATGAAATGGAAGTGGTTAAACGAATCTGTGATCAAGTTGCCGTGATTGATAAAGGCCGCCTGATTGAACAAGGCACGGTTAGTGAGATTTTCTCTAATCCGAAAACAGAATTGGCCCAAGAGTTTATCAGCTCGACCTTCCACATTACGTTGCCGGAAGAATATTTAGAAAATCTATCTGATACACCAAAACATGCCAAATCGTATCCGATCATCAAATTTGAATTTACTGGTCGTTCCGTCGATGCGCCATTACTTTCTCAAGCATCGAAAAAATTTGGTGTAGAACTCAGTATCTTAACATCACAAATTGACTATGCCGGTGGCGTTAAATTTGGCTTTACGATTGCGGAAGTTGAAGGTGATGAAGATGCAATTACACAAACCAAAGTTTATTTAATGGAAAATAACGTTCGAGTAGAGGTGCTAGGCTATGTTCAATGAGTTATGGGCAACATTTAGCCAACAATTCCCCGATAACTTCGCGAGTTTACTAACGGTATCAACCGTTGAAACAATTTATATGTCAGTATTATCGACATTAATTGCTGCTTTATTAGGTTTACCACTTGGTTTTTTAACCTTCTTAACCAATAAAGGGGCGATTTTAGAAAGCAAAAAACTCAATGCGTTCTTAAACGTCATTATTAATATCGGACGTTCAATCCCTTATATTATTTTGTTACTTGCTTTAATTCCGCTTACCAGTTGGTTACTTCCTGGCGGTAGTATTGGTTCTAATGCAGCAATTGTGTCATTAAGTGCAGCGGCAACACCATTTTTTGCTCGCCTAACAAGTAATGCACTCTTTGAGATTCCAACCGGTTTAACCGAAACCGCAAAAGCAATGGGCGCAACCAATTGGCAAATTATTCGTAAATTCTATTTACCTGAATCTTTACCTACGATTATCAACGCCATTACGCTTACTTTCGTGACATTAATTGGCTATACCGCAATGGCGGGAACACAAGGCGGTGGCGGTTTAGGAAGCCTTGCCATTAACTATGGTGTCTATCGTAATATGCCATCGGTAACTTGGGCAGCAACGATTGTTATCGTGATTATCGTGATGCTCAGTCAAAAATTAGGCGACACGCTCGCAAAACGAGTAGATCACCGTTAATTATTTTCTATACCATTTTATTCACAACAAGGAAAAAACATGAAATTAAAAAACTTATTTGCTATCACCGCTATCGCGTCAGCATTAGTATTAACAGGCTGTAAAGAAGAGAAAAAAGCAGATGCAGCGTCAACTGCGCCTGCAGCAACATCAATCAAAGTTGGTGTAATGGCTGGTCCTGAGCACCAAGTAGCCGAAACCGCTGCAAAAGTTGCAAAAGACAAATACAACTTAAATGTTGAATTTGTTTTATTCAATGACTACGCATTGCCAAATACTGCTGTATCTAAAGGTGATTTAGATGCTAACGCAATGCAACACAAACCTTACTTAGATGAAGATGTAAAAGCGAAAAACTTAAACAACTTAGTGATCGTTGGTAACACCTTTGTTTACCCGCTTGCTGGCTATTCTAAAACCATCAAAAATGTAAATGAATTAAAAGATGGCGCGAAAATTGTGGTGCCAAATGACCCATCAAACCGTGGTCGTGCATTAATCCTTCTTGAAAAACAAGGTTTAATCAAACTTAAAAATTCTAACGATCTTCTTTCAACTGTCGCAGATATCGTTGAAAATCCGAAAAACTTAAAAATTTCTGAAGTAGATACCTCTGTTGCAGCTCGTGCATTAGATGATGTTGATCTTGCGGTTGTAAATAACACTTATGCTGGTCAAGTTGGCTTAAATGCACAAGATAACGGCGTATTTGTAGAAGACAAAGATTCTCCATACGTAAACATCATCGTTGCGCGTACTGATAACAAAGACAGTAAAGCGATCCAAGATTTCGTCAAAGCATACCAAACTGAAGAAGTTTACCTAGAAGCGAAAAAACACTTTAAAGATGGTGTTGTAAAAGGCTGGTAATCTTAGCTTAAGCAAAATATTTCAAAGCCACCGATTAAGGTGGCTTTTTTATTGATGAAAAGAAAGTGCGGCCATTTTTTCGATACTTTTCCAAAAGAAGAATTCATTAAAAACTGACCGCACTTTATTTATTAGAGATAATAAAAAACCCGAGCCTAAACTCGGGTTTTCTTTTTATCGATTACTCTGCATCATCTGCCATATTAAGCATTTCTGCCAAGTTAGTTGTTGCATCATCTGCTGTCATCACGAATTCATCAGCAATTGCTGCTTCATCGTCTTCAGATAATTTAATCACAACATCGTCTACAATACGTTTTTTGTGACGACCTTGGTGATACGCAAAACCAGTACCAGCAGGGATTAAACGACCTACGATTACGTTCTCTTTTAAGCCGCGTAATTCATCACGTTTACCCGCCACCGCTGCTTCAGTAAGCACGCGAGTGGTTTCTTGGAACGATGCTGCAGAAATGAAGGATTCAGTCGCCAATGACGCTTTGGTAATACCAAGTAATTCACGTTCAAATTCAACTGGTGGTTTACCTTCCGCTTCACGTTTACGGTTCACAATTTTCACGCGAGCCACTTCAACTTGTTCCCCTTCAAGGAATTCGCTGTCATAAGCTTTCGTGATAACTGCTTTACGTAACATTTGACGTACGATAACTTCGATGTGCTTATCGTTAATTTTTACACCTTGTAAGCGGTAAACTTCTTGCACTTCGTTCACGATATATTCAGTTACAGCACGAACACCGCGTAAACGTAAGATATCGTGTGGAGTCTCTGCACCATCAGAAATCACATCACCACGTTCTACCATCTCGCCTTCAAATACGTTGAGTTGACGCCATTTTGGAATCATTTCTTCGTAGATTTCACCTTCAGTTGGGGTGATTAACAAGCGGCGTTTACCTTTGGTTTCTTTACCGAAGGACACGATACCTGAAATTTCTGCCAAGATAGCAGGTTCTTTCGGTTTACGAGCTTCGAATAAATCAGCAACGCGTGGAAGACCACCAGTAATATCTTTAGTACCCACAGATTCTTGTGGAATACGTGCAAGTGGTTCACCCACTTTCACTTCCGCACCGTCATCTAAACTTACGATTGCTTTACCTGGTAAGAAGTATTGTGCAATAACGTCAGTTTCAGGTAAGAAGATATCGTTACCTTTTGCATCAACTAATTTAATAGTTGGACGTAAATCTTTACCTGCTGTTGCACGTTCACCCACGTCTTGTACCACGATAGAAGAAAGACCGGTTAATTCGTCTGTTTGACGCGTTACAGTTAAACCGTCCACGATATCAACGAATTTCACAAAACCAGATACTTCAGAGACAACTGGCATTGTATGAGGATCCCAGTTTGCCACTGTTTCACCCGCTGATACTTCTTGACCATCTGCTTTATTCAACACTGTACCGTAAGGCACTTTATAGTGTTCTTTCGTACGACCAAATTCATCTGTAACGGTTAATTCAGTATTACGAGAAGTTAACACTAATTTACCTTCGTCATTAACAACGAATTTCGCGTTAGCAAGGTGTAAAGTACCGTTGTTTTTGATTTGTACGCTAGATTCTTTCGCGGCTGCAGAAGCTGCACCACCGATGTGGAACGTACGCATGGTTAACTGTGTACCTGGCTCACCGATAGATTGAGCAGCAATAACACCCACTGCTTCACCTTGGTTGATGAGGTGACCGCGCGCTAAGTCACGACCGTAACATTTCGCACATACACCGAAGTCAGTATCACAAGTTACAACAGAACGTACTTTTACGCTGTCTACTGAGTTTGCATCTAACACATCACAAAGTTTTTCATCTAATAAAGTGTTACGTGCAATTAATACTTCTTCTGTACCTGGTTTATACACATCTTCAGCTACAACACGACCTAACACTAATTCGCGAAGTGGAACTTTCTCATCGCCACCTTCGATTAATGGAGTCATGACTAAGCCTTCATGCGTACCACAGTCATCTTCAACGATCACTAAGTCTTGCGCTACGTCAACTAAACGACGAGTTAAGTAACCAGAGTTTGCTGTTTTTAATGCGGTATCCGCCAAACCTTTACGCGCACCGTGGGTTGAAATAAAGTACTGAAGTACGTTCAAACCTTCACGGAAGTTCGCTGTAATTGGGGTTTCGATGATCGAACCATCTGGACGCGCCATCAAACCACGCATACCTGCTAACTGACGAATCTGAGCTGCAGAACCACGCGCACCAGAGTCAGCCATCATAAAGATACTGTTGAAAGAAGCTTGTTTCTCAGGGTTACCTTCACGGTTGATAACTTCTTCCTGAGATAAGTTTTCCATCATCGCTTTCGCTACGCGCTCATTCGCCGCAGCCCAAATATCGATTACTTTGTTATAACGTTCGCCAGCTGTTACAAGACCAGATTGGAACTGTTCTTGAATTTCTGCCACTTCTTCTTCCGCTGCAGAAATAATTTCGTATTTTTTCTCTGGGATAACCATATCGTCGATACCCACAGAAGAACCTGAACGTGCAGCATAAGCAAAACCGGTATACATAATATGGTCAGCGAACATTACCGCTTCTTTCAAACCTAAACGACGATAAGCTTCGTTGATAAGTTTAGAAATTGCTTTTTTACCTAATGTTTGGTTAAACAATGAATAAGGCATACCTTTTGGCGCGATCATCCATAAGATTGCACGACCGATAGTGGTATCAGTTAATGTGGTTTTCTCTTCGAATTCGCCAGCTTCATTTTTCACATATTCAGTAATACGTACTTTAACGCGAGAATGTAATTCTGCTTCACCTGTGCGATACGCTTTTTCAGCTTCGCGCGGATCTTGCAATAACATGCCTTCGCCTTTACCGTTTACTTTTTCACGGGTCATATAGTAAAGACCCAACACCACGTCTTGTGATGGAACGATAATTGGATCACCGTTTGCTGGTGAAAGTACGTTGTTTGTTGACATCATTAATGCACGCGCTTCTAACTGAGCTTCAAGTGTTAATGGTACGTGAACCGCCATTTGGTCACCATCGAAGTCCGCGTTGAACGCCGCACAAACAAGTGGGTGTAACTGGATTGCTTTACCTTCGATTAGAAGTGGTTCAAACGCTTGGATACCTAAACGGTGAAGTGTTGGTGCACGGTTCAATAGAATTGGGTGCTCACGAATAACTTCTGCCAAGATATCCCAAACGATCGCGTCTTCACGCTCAACCATTTTCTTAGCCGCTTTGATTGTAGTTGCATAACCACGGCTTTCTAATTTTGCATAGATAAACGGACGGAATAATTCCAATGCCATTTTCTTCGGTAAACCACATTGGTGTAAGTGCAAGTATGGACCTACAGTGATTACAGAACGGCCTGAATAGTCAACACGTTTACCTAATAAGTTTTGACGGAAACGACCTTGTTTACCTTTGATCATATCCGCAAGTGATTTTAATGGACGACGGTTAGAACCCGTAATCGCACGACCACGACGACCATTATCTAATAACGCATCAACAGATTCTTGTAACATACGTTTTTCGTTGCGCACGATAATATCTGGTGCAATTAAATCTAATAAACGTTTTAAACGGTTGTTACGGTTGATTACGCGACGATATAAATCGTTCAAATCAGATGTTGCAAAACGACCACCATCTAATGGTACTAACGGACGTAAATCCGGAGGAAGTACCGGTAATACAGTCATCACCATCCACTCTGGTTTATTACCAGATTGTTGGAACGCTTCTAATAATTTTAAGCGTTTAGTAATTTTCTTACGTTTTGTTTCAGAATTAGTTTCTTGTAATTCTTCACGTAATTTTTCACATTCCACTTCAAGATCAATACCTTTAAGTAAATCTTGAATTGCTTCAGCACCCATTTTCGCTTCAAATTCATCTTGCCAACGGTCTTCTGCATCAAGGAATTGTTCTTCAGTTAATAATTGTCCACGTTCCAAATCGGTCATACCCGGTTCGGTCACGATGTACATTTCAAAGTAAAGCACACGTTCAATATCACGTAATGGCATATCAAGTAATAAACCAATACGGGACGGAAGTGATTTTAAGAACCAAATGTGTGCAACTGGACAAGCCAATTCAATGTGACCCATACGTTCACGGCGCACTTTAGTTTGTGTTACTTCAACACCACATTTTTCACAAATCACACCACGGTGTTTTAAGCGTTTATATTTACCGCATAAACATTCGTAATCTTTTACTGGCCCGAAAATACGTGCACAGAAAAGACCGTCACGCTCAGGTTTGAACGTACGATAGTTGATTGTTTCAGGTTTTTTAACCTCACCAAATGACCAAGAACGGATCATGTCTGGAGAAGCTAACCCAATTTTAATCACATCAAAATCTTCACTCGTTTTTGATTGTGCTTTTAAAAACTTAACTAAGTCTTTCACAAATAGTCTCCTGTCGGAGTTAAGGGTTTCAAAGTGCGGTCAAAAATATTTTGTTTTTTAACCGCACTTCGGCGATTTCTTCCTTTTGCTTCCCCTGCATACAGGGGAAGACAGGTTTGTCGATTACTCTTCGTCTAACTCGATATTCAAACCAAGTGAACGGATTTCTTTCATAATTACGTTGAAAGATTCCGGTGTACCCGGATCCATTTGCTGGTTGCCGCCAACGATGTTTTTATACATCTTCGTACGGCCGTTCACGTCATCGGATTTCACAGTTAACATTTCTTGTAAGGTATAAGCCGCACCGTATGCTTCAAGTGCCCATACCTCCATCTCACCGAAACGTTGACCACCGAATTGTGCTTTACCACCAAGTGGTTGTTGAGTAACAAGACTATAAGAACCAGTTGAACGAGCATGCATTTTGTCATCAACTAAGTGGTTCAATTTGAGCATGTACATATAACCTACAGTTACTGGACGCTCGAATTTCTCACCTGTACGGCCATCGTATAATGTGATCTGACCTGAAGTTGGTAAGCCACCAAGTTTCAACATTTCTTTGATTTCTTGCTCATCAGCACCATCAAACACTGGTGTTGCTACCGGTAAACCTTTACGTAGGTTTTCTGCTAAACGCATGATTTCGTCATCACTAAAGGTGCTTAAATCCACTTTTTGTGCGCCATGACCTAAATCGTATGCTTTTTGCATATAGCCACGAAGTTTCTCAACATCTTGTTTTTGTTTGATCATCGCATTAATTTGATCACCGATACCTTTAGCAGCTAAGCCTAAGTGGGTTTCTAAGATCTGACCGATGTTCATACGAGATGGTACACCCAGTGGGTTCAATACGATTTCAACCGGTTGGCCGTTTTCATCGTATGGCATATCTTCCACAGGGTTGATTTTTGAGATAACACCTTTGTTACCGTGACGACCCGCCATTTTATCACCCGGTTGGATGTGACGTTTCACCGCAAGGTAAACTTTAACCACTTTTAACACGCCTGGTGCAAGGTCATCGCCTTTAATGATTTTCTTACGTTTTACTTCAAGTTTGTGCTCAAACTCTTTACGTAATTCTTCATATTGCTCAGCAAGCTGTTCTAATTGGTTTTGTTTTTCTTCATCTGAAATGGTTTGTTCTAACCATTTGGTGCGATCCATTTTATCTAATTGAGCCGCATCAATACCGCCAGCGATAAGAACATTACGTACACGAGCAAACAAGCCAGCTTCTAAGATTTCTAATTCATCAGAAAGGTCTTTCTTAGCTTGTTTTAACTGCATTTCTTCAATTTCTAATGCACGTTTGTCTTTTTCTACGCCATCACGGGTGAAGACTTGAACGTCAATTACAGTACCGCTTACGCTATTTGGTACACGTAATGAAGAGTCTTTCACATCAGATGCTTTTTCACCGAAGATTGCACGTAACAATTTTTCTTCTGGTGTTAATTGCGTTTCGCCTTTAGGGGTTACTTTACCGACTAAGATGTCGCCACCTTTTACTTCAGCCCCCACATACACGATACCAGATTCATCCAATTTGCTTAATGCAGATTCACCTACATTTGGAATATCCGCAGTAATTTCTTCAGAACCTAATTTAGTATCACGCGCCACACAAGATAATTCTTGAATGTGGATTGTCGTGAAACGGTCTTGTTGTACAACACGCTCAGAAACTAACATTGAGTCTTCGAAGTTATAACCGTTCCAAGGCATGAATGCCACACGGATATTTTGACCTAATGCTAATTCACCTAAGTCTGTTGAAGGACCATCTGCTAACACTTCACCACGGTTAATTGGATCGCCTAAATTCACACAAGGAATTTGGTTGATACAGGTATTTTGGTTAGAACGGGTGTATTTAATTAAGTTATAAATATCGATACCCGCTTCGCCTGCTACGGTTTCGTCTTCATTTACTTTGATAACGATACGAGAAGCATCAACATATTGAACTGTACCACCACGTTTCGCTACAACCGCCACACCTGAGTCAAGTGCGATTGGTTTTTCCATACCTGTACCCACTAACGGCTTATCTGCACGTAAAGTAGGAACCGCTTGACGTTGCATGTTCGCACCCATTAAGGCACGGTTCGCATCGTCATGCTCTAAGAATGGAATTAACGCTGCTGCCACAGATACAACTTGTTGGGTTGAAACGTCCATATAGTGAATTTCTTCTGGTTTATAAAGACCTGATTCACCACGTTCACCACGAGCAGTAACAAATGCATCTGTAAAGCGATTGTTCTCATCAAGGTTTGAGTTCGCCTGTGCAATGATGTAGTTTGCTTCATCAATTGCAGATAAATATTCGATTTCTTCGGTTACTTGACCATCAACCACTTTACGATATGGCGTTTCTAAGAAACCATAATCGTTAGTACGAGCAAACGCAGAAAGTGAGTTGATCAAACCGATGTTTGGACCTTCAGGGGTTTCGATTGGACATAAACGACCATAGTGAGTGTTATGTACGTCACGCACCTCAAAGCCAGCACGTTCACGCGTTAAACCGCCTGGACCTAATGCAGAAATACGACGTTTGTGTGTTACTTCTGATAATGGGTTGTTTTGGTCCATGAATTGCGAAAGTTGTGAAGAACCAAAGAATTCTTTCACTGCCGCAGAAATTGGTTTTGGATTAATTAAGTCTTGTGGCGTGATCGCATCTAAATCGCCTAAAGATAAACGCTCTTTAACGGCTCTTTCTACACGAACTAAACCAATACGGAATTGGTTTTCTGCCATTTCACCCACAGAACGAATACGACGGTTGCCCAAGTGGTCGATATCATCCACTTCACCACGACCATTACGGATATCGATGAGTTTTTTCATCACTCGAATGATATCGTCGTTACTTAAAATCCCCGTACCCTCGCCTTCAGGAATACCTAATGAGCGATTAAACTTCATACGACCTACTGCAGATAAATCATAACGTTCTGCAGAGAAGAATAAATTATGGAATAACGCTTCTGA
The DNA here is from genome assembly GCF_041433495.1 of Haemophilus sp. 27098_8_127. Classification (NCBI taxonomy): domain Bacteria; kingdom Pseudomonadati; phylum Pseudomonadota; class Gammaproteobacteria; order Pasteurellales; family Pasteurellaceae; genus Haemophilus; species Haemophilus sp. 27098_8_127. The sequence goes on along the minus strand of NZ_JAPWBP010000005.1, from coordinate 130,650 downwards.
AGATTCTGGTGTAGGTGGTTCACCTGGACGCATCATACGATAGATTTCATATAATGCACTTACACGATCGTAAGTTGGATCAACACGTAATGTTTCAGAAATATACGGACCGTAATCTAAGTCATTCGTGAATAATGTTTCGATCACTTTATAGCCTGCTTGCGATAATTTCGCTAACACTTCTAAAGAAATCTCGCCATTTGCTGGGCAAATAATTTCACCTGATTCAAGATCAACGTAATCTTTCGCTGCTACTTTGCCTGCGATATATTCAGTTGGCACTTCAACTTGTGTCACATTATCTTTTTCTAATGCTTTGATGTGACGAGCAGTGATACGACGACCGCGTTCTACATAGACTTTGCCATTTGCTTCGATATCAAATGTCGCAGTTTCACCACGTAAACGTTCTGGCACTAATGTCATGAGTAATTTATTGCCAGCGATCTCGAAAGTTACTTTGTCGAAGAATAAGTTTAAGATTTCTTCAACGGTGTAACCTAACGCACGTAAAATAATGGTTGCCGGTAATTTACGACGACGGTCAATACGCGCATATAAGTTATCTTTTGGATCAAATTCGAAATCTAACCAAGAACCACGGTAAGGAATAATACGTGCGTTATAAAGCACTTTACCTGAAGAGTGTGTTTTACCTTTGTCAGAATCAAAGAATACGCCCGGGCTACGGTGTAATTGTGAAACGATAACACGCTCAGTACCATTGATAACAAAGGTACCGTTGTCAGTCATTAATGGGATTTCACCCATATATACTTCGCTTTCTTTAATGTCTTTGACTGCGCGTGATGAAGATTCTTTATCGTAGCTAACCAAACGTAATTTTACGCGTAAACCTGCTGCATAAGTTGAACCACGAATTTGACATTCACGTACATCAAATTCTGGCTCTTCTAGACGGTAATCAACATATTGTAATTCTGTATAACCGTTATTGCTTACGATTGGAAAAACAGAACGGAATGCAGCTTCTAAGCCTTGTTGACCTTCAGGATCTTTTTGAATGAATTTATCAAAAGAATCTAATTGAATAGTTAATAAATAAGGTACATTTAAAACTTGCGGACGTTTGCCGAAGTCTTTACGAATTCGTTTTTTCTCAGTATAGGAGTAACCCATTATTGGTTTTCCTCTGTAAATTTTAGTGAGACCGAGTTGATATAAAAAAGTGCGGTCAAATTGATTGACGCTTTTTATTTATATCGGAGATTGACGCCGTTTCGGATACCGCACTCTGAACCTTACTTCTGTAGTGGGCTACTTAAATTAAAACGTCTGATTAATTTAAGTGGAAACAGATACCATTAAACGGAAAATGCCTATCTGTTTTTTGTGCTGTTTTTGATAGCACAAAATGGCTGATGGTAAACCACCAGCCATTAAGCCTGAGAAACAGGACATAAGTAAATCAAAAATTATTTGATTTCTACTTTTGCACCAGCTTCTTCTAATTCTTTCTTAAGTGCTTCAGCTTCTTCTTTAGAAATGCCTTCTTTTAAGTTAGCTGGAGCAGATTCAACTAAATCTTTAGCTTCTTTTAAGCCTAAACCAGTTGCACCACGTACTGCTTTGATAACTGCTACTTTGTTAGCACCAGCTTCAGCAAGAACTACGTCGAATTCAGTTTTTTCTTCTGCCGCTGCTGCTGCACCGCCAGCTGCTGGAGCTGCTGCTACTGCTGCTGCAGAAACGCCGAATTTTTCTTCCATCGCTGCGATTAATTCAACGATTTCAGTTACAGATTTAGAAGCGATCGCTTCAATGATTTGTTCGTTAGTTAATGACATAACAATCAATTCCTAAAATTAATAAAGTTAAATGAAGTAAGAAACGCTTAATGATTAAGCTGCTTCTTGTAATTTGTCGCGTAATGCCGCAAAAGTGCGAACAAGTTTGCCTGCCGCAGCTTCTTTCATTGTGCCCATTAAACGTGCAATTGCTTCTTCGTAAGTTGGTAATGTTGCTAAGAATTCAACATCTTGGATCTTACCTTCAAAGGCTGCACCTTTAATTTCAAACTTATCGTTTGCTTTAGCAAAATCTTTGAACAAACGTGCTGCTGCACCTGGGTGTTCATTAGAGAATGCGATAAGTGTTGGACCTACAAACGTATCTTGTAAGCATTCGAAATCAGTGCCTTCAACCGCACGACGTAATAAAGTATTACGAACAACGCGCATTGTTACACCAGCTTCACGAGCTGCTTTACGTAATTCAGTCATTTTATCAACAGTTACACCACGAGAGTCCGCGATTACTGCTGAAAGTGCACCTTTGGCTGCTTCATTTACTTCGGCAACAATTGCTTGTTTGTCTTGAAGATTTAATGCCATTGGCTTTTAGCTCCTGAATACACTCCGATTTCTCGGAATTAATTTACCTCATCGAAAGAGTTATCTTTCAGACTAGGACGACTTCGGTGCCCAGAAGCAAGAAATATTCTTATTCTGTTCACCATCTACGTAGGATTATTAAGACGATTATTGCTAACCATTCCCTACGGTCTTGGACGGGGCTTGAATAGGTCAAGCACCAACCAGAAATTTTACGCTAAGCGTAATTTAGGAGCGAGATTATAGTGATTAATCTCGCTCTTGTAAAGTCTATTGTAGAAAAAATCTGCAGATTTTAACCGCACTTTTCGATTATTTTCTTACAGCAATTGCTTCGATTTCCACACCTACATCTTTTGGTAATCGAGCTACTTCTACACAAGAACGCGCAGGGAAATTCGGATGATTATTTTCTTTGAAGAATTTCTCGTACTCTGCATTTACTGCTGCAAAATCATTAAGATCTTTCACAAACACCGTGGTTTTCACAATATCACCCACGGTCAAACCCGCTTGTTCAATAATCGCTTTCACATTCTCTAAAGATTGACGCGCTTGAGCCACAATATCTTTCGGCACTTCACCATTCGCCGGATTAACGGGAATTTGTCCAGATGTTAAAACTAAATTACCTAAATCTACCGCTTGAACATAAGGGCCGATTGCGGCAGGGGCTTTTTCTGTATGAATGATTTTAGTCATGATATTCTCCTTTAATCTTGACGTATAAACACGCTTACTATCCTAACATATAAGCGTCTTAATCACTTATATGAGTATTCTTAATCAATCTCTTTTAATACATCATCAGAGAGCTCTTTCTGTGAACCTTCTTTCACTTTACCATCATTTACTTTAAATTCTAAATTCTGATAATAAGCTTCGCGGAAGGTGACATAAGGATCTTGTGCTTGATTTAGCAACTCGGTTTGGTCCAATGTTTTCGAGCGTTTATCTACCGCTTGCACACCGTATTTCACAAGTGACCACGGGCCACCTACCCAATTCCAGAACGGATAGGTATAAGCTGCATAAACTACTGCCCCCGTTAATTGACGAGGTGTCGTCGCATTATAGATAGGCAATACAATATAGGCTCCCGCATCTACACCGTAGGTGCCCAATGTTTCACCAAAGCTACGTTGATCATAAACCTGTAATTCTTTACTTGCACTTGCAAAGTCAAATAAGCCACCAATACCAAAGGTTGAGTTAATCCAAAAACGGTTGAAGTGAACAAAGGCTTTTTTCGGCTCACCTTCTAATAAACGGTTTACAAAGCTCACTGGCTCATCCAAGTTGTTTGCTACATTGGATAAACCTTTTGTGACCGGTGTCGGCACGTAATCACGCCAGCCTTTTGCTGCAGGTTCCAACACATAACGATCCATGACTTTATAGTTAAAATCAAACATCGTACGGTTAAAACCTTCTAATTTATCATTGCGTTCACCATCAGCTTTAGTTGCACAACCTGTTAAAACAGCCGTTGCCATTAAGCCTACCGCAAGTAAAGGTGCTTTTTTCATTCCACTTTCCTATTACAAAAAATTGTCTTTATTCTAACCAACTTGAAAGATAACTACAAAAGAATTTATTTAAGCCTTGAGATTACTCTTTCTGTTAGCCATTATTGAAATCGTATTTTTTAGTTTTCAAAAAATCACTTTTGTTCCCTGCATAAACAAAAAGTGCGGTTATTTCTAACCGCACTTTCTTCTCTATCAAATTAAAGTTTTGCTGAAAGCATTGCTTCTAATTTCTCTTGGTCTACTGCAAATTTACGAATACCATCTGCTAATTTTTCTACAGCCATCGCATCGCTGTTATGTTGCCAGTAGAACTCTGCTTCAGTTAACGGTTGAGGTTTCGCTTTTACTTCACCTTTGTACTCTAATTTACGCACAAGTGGAGTTGTGTTTTCTTGTAATTCTTTAAGTAAAGCAGGCGCAATAGTTAAACGGTCACAACCTGCTAATTCAATAATTTCACCGACATTACGGAAACTTGCGCCCATCACCACGGTTTTATAACCATATTCTTTGTAGTAGTTATAAATTTTGGTTACAGAAATAACACCTGGGTCTTCTGCTGGAGCATATTCTTTTTTATCAGTATTTGCTTTGTACCAGTCTAAGATACGACCGACAAATGGTGAAATTAAGTAAACTCCTGCTTCAGCACACGCACGTGCTTGCGCTTCGGAGAATAATAAGGTTAAGTTGCAGTTAATGCCTTCTTTTTCAAGAATTTCTGCTGCACGAATACCTTGCCATGTTGAAGCAATTTTGATCAAAATACGATCATTTGAAATACCTGCCGCATTATAAAGTGCGATAAGTTTACGTGCTTTTTCAACGGTTGCTTGAGTATCGTAAGAGAGACGTGCATCCACTTCAGTTGAAATGCGTCCTGGGACAATTTTTAAAATTTCTAAACCGATGTTTACCGCTAATTTATCTTCTGCATCAATTAATTGTTGCGCTTTATCTGCACTTTGCGCTTTGGCATAAGCAATCGCTTCATCAATTAATGGTGCATATTGTGGTAATGCTGAAGCACTTAAAATTAAAGATGGGTTTGTTGTTGCATCTTGCGGTTGGTATTTTTTAATAGCATCAATATCGCCCGTATCAGCCACGACGACGGTCATACTACGAAGTGAATCTAACTGAGTTGTCATTATATTCTCCTTGAATGGATTTGTTTGAATTCGACTGTCTTACGATAGCATAATTAGCTTTAAAAAGGTAATTCGTCCAGGAAAATATTTACGATAGGGAAAACCAATGCATTCTAAATTTATCCTCTCATACCATCACTTTTAGCAATTTTTTCGCGATTTATTAGATACAAATCACAAAATGTTATTTTTCTTTAAATAATTACCTGACAAATCTTTACAAAAATGAAATTTTGAGCTAATAAGAAGACTCTTTATAAAAATATCGCCTAATGACAAGGAGGCTCAAATGCAACACAAACTACTTTTCTCTGCAATTGCTCTTGCTCTTTCCTATTCTGCGCAAGCAGTTATAGTGCCTGAAGGAACGCAATTAGATGAAAAACAACATATCGTGATCAACAACGGGGCTGAACCGCAAAGTTTTGACCCACAAAAAACCGAAGGTGTGCCCGAATCTAGCGTTGCTTATCAATTACTTGAAGGCCTCGTCACCTCAGACTCTGAAGGTAAACTTCAACCGGGTGTAGCTGAAAGCTGGGAAAACACACCAGACTTTAAAACTTGGACATTCCATTTACGTAAAGATGCAAAATGGTCAAATGGTGATCCCGTTACCGCGCACGATTTTGTGTTTGCGTGGCGTCGTTTAGTGGATCCTGCAACTGCTGCGCCTTACGCAAGTTACTTAAGTTATTTACAAGTAGAAAATGCGCAAGACATCATTGACGGTAAGAAAAAACCAGCTGAATTAGGGGTTGAAGCAAAAGATGATTATACCTTTGTAGTTCATGCGACCAATCCTGTCCCTTATGCGGTTAGTTTAACGACTCACCAATCCTTATTGCCATTACCGCAAAAAGTAGTCGAAAAATTGGGTGATGCATGGGTGAAAAAAGAAAACTATGTAGGTAACGGTGCCTATAAACTGGCAAACCACATTGTTAACGAAAAAATCGAATTTGAACGCAACCCACTCTACTGGAACGATAAAGAGACTGTCATTAACAGCGCAACATTCCTCGCCATTGAAAACCCAAGTACTGATGTGGCGCGTTATCGCGCAGGTGATTTAGATATGACGAACTACGCCCTACCACCAGAACAATTTGCGAAATTACAAAAAGAGTTGCCTGGTGAAGTATTCACGACACGAACTCTTGCGACCTATTCTTACGAGTTAAACAATAAGAAAGCGCCTTTTGATAACGTGAATGTTCGTAAAGCCTTGAACTTATCCCTTGATCGTAATGTGATCACCGATAAAGTTTTAGGCCAAGGTCAAACACCAACCTATGTGTTTACCCCAACTTACATCGAAGAAGGTCACCTCATTCAACAACCTGCTTATTCAAAAGAACCAATGGCACAACGTAATGAAGAAGCCATTAAACTCTTAGAGGAAGCTGGCTACAGCAAAGCGAATCCGTTGAAATTCAGTATTCTTTACAATACCAATGAAAACCACAAAAAAGTGGCCATTGCTGCGGCATCTATGTGGAAAGCGAACACCAAAGGTTTAATTGATGTGAAATTAGAAAACCAAGAGTGGAAAACCTACATTGATAGTCGTCGTGCAGGTCGTTACGACGCGGCACGTGCAGGATGGAATGCGGATTACAACCAAGCAACAACATTCGGCAACTATTTCTTATCTAATTCGAGTAACAATACCGCGAAATATGCGAACCCTGAATACGATAAAGCCATTGCTGAATCTTATGTCGCAACGGATGCGGAAGGACGTGCAAAGGCCTACGCGAAAGCCGAAGAAATTCTTGCAAAAGATTTCGGTATCGTGCCAATCTTTAACTATGTAAATCCTCGCTTAGTGAAACCTTACGTAAAAGGCTATTCAGGCAAAGATCCACAAGATCACATTTACTTACGCAACCTTTATATTATTAAACATTAATTCGTTGCTCGTATTTAAGTGCGGTTAAAAATTATCGTGTTTTTTGACCGCACTTTTCGCCCATTTTGGTTGGAGTTGTTATGCTCAAGTTTATTTTTAAACGGCTGTTGGAAGCCTTGCCAACGCTGTTTATTTTGATTACTTTTTCTTTCTTTCTGATGCGTCTCGCCCCTGGCAGCCCGTTCACTTCTGAACGCGCTTATCCGCCAGAAGTCATGGCTAATATCGAAGCAAAGTATCATTTAAATGAACCATTATATAAACAATATTTCCTTTATTTAGAAAATCTTTCCAAAGGCGATTTTGGTCCATCTTTTAAATATAAAGACCAATCAGTCAATGATTTAATCGCGTCAGCTTTCCCTGTTTCCATAAAATTGGGAATGGTGGCCTTCGCCTTTGCAGTCGTGCTAGGGGTAACAGCGGGTACGCTCGCTGCACTTAATCAAAATAGCCGTTGGGATTATATTTTGATGAGTTTCTCGATGCTTGGGGTCATTATGCCAAGCTTTGTCTTCGCACCAGTCTTGGTGCTGATTTTCGCCATTTATTTAGGGTGGCTGCCAGCTGGTGGTTGGAACGGCGGTTCAGCAATGTACATTATTTTACCTGTAGCTTCCTTAACTATCGCTTATGTTGCAGGGATTGCGCGTATCATGCGTGGCTCGATGATTGAAGTGTTGCATTCCAACTTTATTCGAACTGCCAAAGCTAAAGGACTTTCCACGTCGAGAATCATTTTAAAACATGCTTTGCGCCCAGCCCTTTTACCTGTGATTACCTATTTAGGACCTGCTTTCGTAGGGATTATTACCGGCTCAATGGTCATCGAAAGTGTATTTGGTTTACCTGGCATGGGGTTATTATTTGTAAACGGCGCATTAAACCGTGATTATTCTTTAGTTTTAAGCCTCACCATTTTAGTGGGGACATTAACCATTTTATTTAATGCGATTGTGGATATTTTATACGCCATCATCGATCCAAAAATTCGTTATTAAGGATAAGTTATGACAGATTATCGTACTCAGCCGATTAATCAGAAAAATGCGGATTTTGTGGAGCAAGTGGCTGACCGTATTGAAGAAATGCAACTGGAAGGCCGCAGCCTATGGCAAGATGCGAAACGCCGTTTTTTCCGTAACAAAGCAGCCGTTGCCAGTCTGATTATTTTGGCGTTTATTATTATATTTATCACCGTAGCGCCTTGGTTCTTCCCCTTTACCTATGAAGATACCGATTGGAATATGATGAGTGCCGCACCAACAATGGAAGGCTATCACTTCTTCGGTACCGATGCCTCGGGGCGAGACTTACTGGTACGTACCGCTATTGGAGGACGTATTTCATTATTAGTCGGTATCGCTGGCGCTTTCATTTCCGTGACTATCGGCACAATTTATGGGGCAATTTCCGGATATGTGGGCGGTAAAACGGATATGTTGATGATGCGCTTTTTGGAAATTCTTAGCTCATTTCCATTTATGTTCTTCGTCATTTTGTTAGTGACCCTTTTTGGTCAAAACATTTTCTTAATTTTTATCGCAATCGGAGCCATTGCTTGGCTTGGCCTTGCACGTATCGTGCGTGGACAAACGCTCAGTCTAAAAAATAAAGAATTTGTCGAAGCCGCCATCGTTTGTGGCGTGCCACGTCGCCAAATCATTTTGAAACACATTATTCCGAATGTATTAGGCTTAGTAGCAGTGTATGCCTCACTTGAAGTACCTGGACTCATCCTATTTGAATCATTCTTAAGCTTCTTAGGATTAGGTACACAAGAACCGATGAGCAGTTGGGGCGCGCTATTAAGTGATGGGGCTGCGCAAATGGAAGTGTCGCCTTGGCTATTAATTTTCCCGGCATTTTTCCTTTGCCTTACCCTATTTTGTTTTAACTTTATCGGTGACGGGTTGCGTGATGCACTCGATCCGAAAGATAGATAGGAGCGAATCATGAATCCTTTATTAGATGTAAAAAATCTCTACGTTCGCTTCAAAACACCTGATGGCGTTGTCACAGCAGTAAATGACTTAAACTTCACGCTCAATGCGGGGAGCACGCTCGGTATTGTAGGTGAAAGTGGTTCAGGCAAGTCACAAACGGCCTTTGCTTTAATGGGTTTATTAGCAGCCAACGGTGAAGTGGAAGGTTCAGCCATTTTTCAAGGGAAAGAATTAGTTAATTTACCGAATGCTGAATTGAATAAAATCCGCGCCGAGCAAATTTCCATGATTTTCCAAGATCCAATGACGTCGCTAAATCCTTACATGAAAATCGGTGAACAACTCATGGAAGTGCTGCAATTGCATAAAGGTTATGATAAACAAACTGCCTTTGCCGAATCCGTGAAAATGTTAGATGCCGTTAAAATGCCGGAAGCAAAAAAACGTATGGGCATGTATCCGCACGAGTTTTCAGGCGGTATGCGTCAACGCGTGATGATTGCGATGGCCTTATTATGCCGTCCAAAACTACTTATTGCCGATGAGCCCACCACCGCTTTAGATGTGACCGTTCAAGCGCAAATCATGACTTTATTAAATGAGTTAAAACGTGAATTTAATACCGCAATTATTATGATTACCCATGATCTTGGTGTGGTAGCAGGTATTTGCGATCAAGTCATGGTGATGTATGCCGGGCGAACCATGGAATACGGCACAGCGGAACAAATTTTCTATCATCCGACTCATCCTTATTCCATTGGCTTAATGGATGCAATTCCTCGCTTAGACGGCAATGAGGAACACTTGGTAACCATTCCTGGCAATCCACCAAATTTGTTACATTTGCCAAAAGGTTGTCCATTCTCACCACGTTGCCAATTTGCTACCGAACAATGCCAAACTGCGCCCAAACTGACTACATTTAATCACAGTCAATTACGTAATTGTTGGTTACCCGAGGAGAAATTTACCCTATGACAGTCTCAAACAACAAAGAATTACTCCTTGAAGTCAATCACTTAGGCGTTAGTTTTAAAATTAAAAATGAGAAATCCCTTTTCTTCGCCAAACCGCAAACCTTAAAAGCGGTAAAGGATGTATCCTTTAAACTTTATGCAGGTGAAACCCTTGGCGTAGTAGGTGAATCTGGTTGCGGTAAATCCACACTTGCACGCGCTATTATCGGTTTAGTCGAAGCGAGTGAAGGGGAAATCTTGTGGCTTGGTAAAAATTTACGAAAACAATCAGCGAAACAATGGAAAGAAACGCGTAAAGATATTCAAATGATTTTCCAAGATCCACTCGCCTCTCTCAATCCTCGCATGAACATTGGCGAAATCATTGCTGAGCCATTAAAAATCTACCAGCCTCACTTAAGTGCTGTTGAAGTGAAAGAAAAAGTACAAGCAATGATGTTGAAAGTTGGGCTTTTACCGAACTTGATTAACCGCTATCCGCATGAGTTTTCTGGTGGCCAATGTCAGCGTATCGGTATTGCTCGCGCGTTAATCATTGAGCCGAAAATGATCATTTGTGATGAACCCGTTTCTGCGTTAGATGTATCGATTCAGGCACAGGTGGTGAATCTATTGAAATCCCTGCAAAAAGAAATGGGGCTTTCCTTAATTTTCATCGCCCATGATTTAGCGGTGGTAAAACATATTTCTGACCGCGTGTTAGTGATGTATTTAGGCAATGCCATGGAATTAGGCAGTGATGAGGAGGTATATAACAATACCAAACATCCTTATACCAAAGCCTTAATGTCTGCAGTTCCGATTCCCGATCCAAAATTGGAACGCAATAAATCCATCGAATTGCTTGAAGGTGATTTGCCTTCGCCAATTAATCCACCGTCTGGTTGCGTGTTCCGTACTCGCTGTCTGAAAGCTGATGAAAATTGTGCGAAACAAAAACCATCTTTCACCAGCCAAAACAACAGCCATTTTGTGGCTTGTTTGAAAGTCTTATAAAACAAAAAGTGCGGTCAAAATTCACCGCACTTTTTACTTTTACAATCCTAACTTTTCTTCGATTAATTTAGCCAAATCATCTAGCATCGCATAACGCTTGCGATACATGGAGCGCTTTTTACTCGGCACATCATCAAGATTTCTATCTATTTCTAAAGGCAATTCCCAATAATCTTTCAACTGTCCACCTGATTCAGCAAAAATCGCATCATAATCTACAACATAATGAGAGCTTTGAATAAAACGCGATTTATTTTGATATTTTTGAGGAATACCTAACAATTGATTAAAGCCCAACACTTTCGTCAATGCTTTCATCGTTTCCACCATCAAATAAGCGGGGCGCAAACCATAACAAGTTTTTGTGAGTTGCTTGACCATCTCTTTAGAACCTTCAAAATTGGGCCCCTGCACTACAGAAATAAGCAATGACTCGCCAAGTTTGGCAAAAGTGGGTAAATACACTAATTCATTACGTGGTTTATGCCATAACTCCAATACCCAATAGCCTTCCATTGGTTGGTGTGTGGTCATCGACAATGTCATTTCAAAATCAGGAATTACCACCCCAAAACTTAATGGCGTTTTATAAATGGGTGTTGAAAGTGCGGTCAATTTTTCAGGTAAAAAACGTAGATTATCGCAGATAGCTTGGAAACGCTGCTTACGGTTAAAACGTTTATCTAAAAAGCGATAAACTAACGGATAACTATAATCTGCATGTTCATTTAATAATTTCACAAGGAAAGGATGCTGATTAATAAATTGCTCAAATTGAGCAATTAATCCACGGTGTGAAAAAGCGCGAAGACGATAACGTAAACGCTTAAGCGCATAAGAACGCCCTGGTCTATCGGGATAAACGGCTTCCGCTTTTGGCCAGCGATATTGATTCTCTTGAGATTCCATAGTTATTAATATAATTAAAGAGGCTTTAAATCACGCAAAGCGCGCATTCTCTCACAATTTCAGCAATTTTTCTATTTGTGGTATGCTAGGGCCAATTGATGAAAGGAACAATTATGTCTGAAATTAAACTGAATTATCATAAAACGCATTTTCTCACGAGTGCCCCCAATATTCGTTCAATCCCAGAAGATACAGGGATTGAAATTGCTTTTGCGGGACGCTCAAATGCAGGAAAATCAACCGCACTTAATGCATTAACCAATCAGAAAAGCTTAGCCAGAACTTCTAAAACACCTGGTCGTACGCAGCTCATCAACCTTTTTGAGGTAGAGCCGAATTGTAAACTAGTGGATTTACCTGGCTATGGCTATGCTGCTGTTCCTGAGAAAATGAAAATTGAATGGCAAAAATCCCTCGGGGAATATTTGCAAAAACGCGAATGTTTAGGCGGACTTGTTGTTTTAATGGATATTCGCCATCCTTTAAAAGATCTCGACCAACAAATGATTGAATGGGCTGTTTCTGCTGATTTACCGGTTATGTTACTTTTAACTAAAGCGGATAAGCTCAGTCAAAGTGCGCGTAGCAAACAAGTCAAAATGGTACGTGAAGCTATTTTGCCCTTCCAAGGTGATATTCAAGTCGAAGCCTTTTCTGCACAAAATAAGATTGGCATTGATAAATTAGCGGCCAAACTAGATAGTTGGTTTGCCCCACTTTTTGTGTAGCTTTTTATCAAGAAAAAAATGATTTCTGCGATCAAGATCGCAAAAAAAGCACAGGATGCATGATTTCATTCTGTGCTTTTTTTTATAGTGCGAAAATCTAATTATTTTGACCGCACTTTAAGGAATCTGAATGTCTCTTGCCATTGTTTATAGCCGTGCCTCAATGGGCGTACAAGCTCCTCTTGTTACCATTGAGGTACACTTAAGTAACGGAAAGCCTGGATTTACCTTAGTTGGTCTACCCGAAAAAACCGTAAAAGAAGCGCAAGATCGTGTCAGAAGTGCATTAATGAATGCCCAGTTCAAATATCCTGCTAAACGCATCACCGTCAACCTTGCACCAGCCGATTTGCCCAAAGAAGGGGGACGATTTGATTTACCTATTGCAATCGGTATTTTAGCTGCATCAGATCAACTTGATGGCAGCCGTTTAAAACAGTTTGAATTCGTTGGCGAGCTCGCATTAACAGGTGAATTACGTGGTGTACACGGTGTCATTCCCGCCATTTTAGCGGCACAAAAAGCAAAACGAGCCCCTATTATCGCTTATCAAAATGCCAATGAGGCCTCGCTTGTTTCAGAACAAGAGACTTATTTCGCTAAAAACCTTTTGGAAGTCGTGCAATTCTTAAATAATCAAGAAAAATTGCCTCTAGCCTCATTACTGGCACAAGAAAGTGCGGTCGGATTTTCAGCTAAAAATCACTTAGATTTGACCGATATTATTGGTCAGCAACATGCTAAACGAGCACTAACAATAGCTGCCGCTGGTCAGCATAACCTACTCTTTTTAGGGCCACCAGGGACGGGTAAAACCATGCTGGCAAGTCGTCTCACTACATTGCTCCCTGAAATGACCGATTTAGAAGCCATTGAAACCGCTTCGGTTACAAGCTTAGTACAAAATGAATTAAATTTTCATAACTGGAAACAGCGTCCGTTTCGAGCGCCACATCATAGTGCCTCATTACCTGCCTTAGTAGGTGGAGGAACCATTCCAAAACCAGGCGAAATATCGCTCGCACATAACGGCGTACTTTTTCTTGATGAATTACCTGAGTTTGAGCGTAAAGTGCTTGATGCACTTCGCCAGCCATTAGAAAGTGGAGAAATTATTATTTCGCGTGCCAATGCGAAAATCCAGTTCCCCGCTCGCTTTCAGCTCGTTGCAGCGATGAATCCAAGTCCAACGGGGCATTATACTGGAACACATAACCGAACCTCGCCGCAGCAAGTGATGCGTTATTTAAACCGACTTTCAGGGCCATTTTTAGATCGCTTTGATTTATCTATTGAAGTACCGCTTCTGCCACAAGGTAGCTTACAGAATACAGGAGATAGAGGCGAGACAAGCCAACAAGTACGAGAAAAAGTGTTAAAAGTAAGGGAAATTCAACTTGCTCGAGCCGGTAAAATCAATGCGTATCTTTCAAGCAAAGAAATTGAACGGGACTGTAAATTACAAGATAAAGATGCATTATTCCTTGAGAATGCACTGAATAAGCTTGGACTTTCAGTAAGAGCCTATCATCGGATTTTAAAAGTCTCACGCACAATTGCTGATTTAAATGGCGAAAAAGAGATACAACAACCTCATTTAGCAGAAGCGCTAGGATATCGAGCCATGGATCGGTTGTTACAGAAATTATCTTCTGCTTAAAAAATAAAAGGGCGAATAATTCGCCCTTTTTTATCTTCGATTACTAATAATAAGAATGTTCACCACGTTGGTGTTCTGTTACATCTCTTGCACCTTTTAATTCATTTGGGAAGAGAGAAACTAACTGTTTCTCTACACCATCTTTTAAGGTGACATCCACCATTGAGCAACCATTACAACCACCACCAAATTGTAGAACTGCATAGCCATCATCGGTAATTTCAATTAATGTGATTTTACCGCCATGGCTGGCTAATTGAGGATTAATTTGTGTTTGGATCACATACTCTACGCGCTCAATTAAAGGCGCATCATCTGCAACTTTACGCATTTTTGCGTTAGGTGCTTTTAAAGTAAGCTGAGCACCAAGCTCTTCTGTTACATAATCAATTTCCGCATCCTCTAAAAACGGTAAACTAATCTCATCCACAAATGCTGAAAAAGTATCGTATTTCATTTCAGTATCAGTCGCTTCAACTGAATTTGGCGGGCAATAAGATACGCCACATTCCGCTCCAGGTGTACCCGGATTCACGACAAAAATACGAATATTTGTACCTTCTTCTTGTGTATCTAAAAGTTTCCGAAAATGTGCTTGTGCAGCATCTGAAATAAAAATTTGTTCCATAAATAAAGTCCTAATACTTGATGCAATATATCAAGAATGATACTCCTATACGGCAATTTTTTCTACATCTATTCCTATTTTTATAGATATAGATAAATTCTATCTTTAAAAATTTAGGCTCGCGCCAAGCCCCACACCTGAATTTCTTTTACACCTAATTTTCGAAGTTGTTTGGCTATTTCTGCCAACGTTGAGCCGGTTGTAATCACATCATCCACCAACGCAACGCGTTCATAAGGAAAAGATTCTTTGGTATTCACTGCAAAAGCATTTTTAAGATTGTGTCGTCGATCTTTTGCGGTTAAACCTCGTTGAGTGTGGGTATGTTTAATTCGTTTCACCACATGGTGACAGTTAGGCACATCACACCAACGGCTCAACCAGCTCGCTAATAAATCAGCCTGGTTGTAGCCCCGTTGCCATTGTCGAAAATGATATAACGGTACTGGAATAATTGCCTGTGGCAGCGAGAGCCCATGCGTTCGTCTTGCCTCTCGCACCGCAAGATAAAGCAAACGCGATAAGCTGCGATCTAACCAAAACTGTTTTTGGAATTTAAAACGATGAATAAGTGAAGAAAGTGGTTCGAGGTAATGCCCAATAATCACAATACGATCCCAAGCGGGTTCATTTTTCAAACAATGTCCACAGCCCATTGCATAATGCTGCAAGGGTGAACCACATCGACCACAATAAGGGAAAGTTTTAATTTGCTTCTGGCATTGACTGCACAATCCATTTCGACCAAGATGAATAGTTCGCTTGCAATGCACACAGCTAAACTGAAAAAAATGAGAAAACATGAGAGAAATTGACCGCACTTTATTTTTTCGCTTTTTCAACTTGCTTAAAATGCTTTTCTTTTTTAGCCATTTCCATTCCTTCACCTTGTTTCAAAATATGAGGGGTCACAAAAATCACGAGTTCTCGCTTTTGATGACGTTCACTTTCCTTACTAAATAAGCGTTTAATACCTGGAATATCGCCCAATAATGGGACTTTATCAACACCTTTCGTGATCGTATCGTGGAATACACCACCCAATACAATCGTTTCGCCATCTTTGGCAAACACTTGTGTATTAATTTCTTGTTTATCAATGGATACGACTTCATTTTGTCCGTAAGCCACGCGATTCCCCGGGGAATTTTGACTCACTAATAAATCCAATAAAATATTATTATCCTTAGAAATATGCGGCGTAACTTCCAATCCTAAGACAGCCTCGCGAAACTCTACTGATTGCGTATCATTTTTACCATTCGTCACCACATAAGGAATTTCTGTCCCTTGTTTAATGCTTGCGCTTTTCTTATTAGTCGTGAGTAAGCGAGGGCTTGCAATAATTTCTACGTTATTTTCACGTTCAAGTGCGGTCAATTCTAAGTCTAATAATCGACCATTAATTTTAGCGACTTGAAGCGCTAATGAGCCAGCTGGCGTGACCGTTGTCGCAAAATTCACGTTTAAATTATTACTGATATTACTAAAGCCATTCGCATCTAGACTACCACTCACTCGATGGGCAGTTTCAGTGGGATTAAAAATGCCCCAACGCACACCTAATTCTTTTAGGCTTTCATCGGTAATCGTCACAATACGTGCTTCAATGACAATTTGTTCAATGGGTTTATCCAGCTCTGCAATTAATTTTTTGATATTTTTGACAGAACGAGCATCATCCTGAATCAGTAACACATTGCTTCGATCATCAAATGTAATTGTGCCGCTAGGTGAAAGCAAAGAACCGCTCCCTGTTGTTAACGATTTCATCACATCAGAGGCCTTAGCAAAATGCAGTTTAATCGTTGTACTCACAAGTGGTATTTCACTAGACAAACTTTCCCCGTTAATCGCCATAGATTCTGTCATTTTCTCTGCATATTGTTCATGTTGAGAAGGCTTACCCAAATAATAAATATCATTTTCTTGATAAAAAGAGAGCCCTTTGATTTTTGCCACAGAACGCAATAAACGATCAAAATCTACGTTATCTAATTGTAATGAAAGTGTTCCTTCTAACTCATCATCAATCATTAAATTAGTATTTTGCTCAAGAGCAAGTTGCTGGAGTGTCGCCACCATGGGTGCTTGTTTTAAGCGAAGTGAAAATACGCGATTTTCTGCCGATGAGTAAGTTGTCCATAGGATCAAAAAACACATTAAAAACTGACCGCACTTTGTTTTTATTTTCTGCTTTATCATTTTAAAATCTCATTATGATTGAGGTTGTTTGTTCACATTGCCCTACTTTATAACTTTGAAGCATCACGCTGTTTTTACTCACTTTTTCGATTAAATAGCCTTCTTTTCCAATCCTCTGCCCGACTTGAACAGACAGAATATGCCCATCATCATTAAATAACACTTCTGCCTGTTTACCATATTGCACGACTCCCACAATATGTAGCTGAGCCAATGGGCTTTCCTCCGCCAGTCTCGGCTCCGAATACACGCAAGCCGACACCGGCGGTAGGGTGAGCCCCTCTTTTGGATATTCGGTTTGTTCTCTTTGTTTACGATCAAAAGGATCTTGCGAAAATGACGATACAGAAAAAAACGCTATCAAGATTAAGAAGAGCTTTTTCATTATTTATCCTTATTTAATTGGAAAATTAACTCACATGTAATAGAAGCATTTTCCTCTTCATCTAATTTTTCAATGTTTAATTGCGTTAACGAAAGTGTAGGAACATCGCTTAAAAGTGCGATCAAAAATTGCTGTAAATCGACAAAATAGCCTTGTAACGACAAATGGAACAAAGTATGTTGAGAAAAATCCCAACGCAAATCCAACGCTCGAAGTCGCCCATTTAACAACGCCTGCACATGCTGATTTATCGGCAACACAGAATTAGCCAATTCTGGAGAAAGTTGTCGGCTGTCTGACTTTTGTCTTAAGGTTTGTAAAATCTTTTCCTGTTTCTCCCACTCTTGTTGTTGCAAACTCAATTCTGCGTCAAGTCGATGTCGTTCATTACTGTTTTCAACGTAACGAAAAACAGGTAAAAAGATGACCGCACTTAATGCACTCAACCAAAAGGCAGCATGGACCATTTGAGGTAATCGAAGCCATCGCCCAAACCAACTTTGCGCACTTTTTTGAACGATCTCGTTGATAAGGTTTCTCATTGCACAAGCTCCGATAAATGAATATCAAATTGAAAGAACAACTGCTGTTGCACTGGTTGAAACTTAGTTAAGTTAACCTCTGTAAAATGGCGTTTGAGAAATTGATGTATCTCTTCAAACTCTTGTTGGCTTTCTGTCATGCCTGAAAGGACAACTTGCTTAGCATTGAGCGTAAATTCATCTAACTCACCTTGTTGTAATGGCAACTCAGTTAATAAATTAAGCATTCGATACACATATTCCGTCTCCATTTCTGTCAGCTCATTCAGTTCTTTTAAGTTACTTTGTAGTTGCTGAACTTGAATGCGTTTCTGATGGACTTGATGAGTAATTTGTGTCAGTTTTTCTTTTGTCTGGCTTAGGGCTTGCCCTTGTTGTTCATTGAGTTGGTTCAATCCAACAACAATCAAAACTAAACAAGCTAGCCAAATTAAACCTTGCCACATAAAACGACGAAAGGCCTTTTGATGTTGTTCTAAGCGCCAAGGCAATAGATTAAGGCTTAACATCACCACTCTCCCGATTACTTGGAGTCAAAAGTGCGGTCGTTTTTGAGGATAAATCCACGAGCTTTAAATCGGTTTGCCAGAGTGCATTGCCTAAAGCGATGAAAGGTAAATCTGTTTCGATTCGTGGCCAATCCTGAGGCAGTAATTCGATTGTGCGTGAATTTAATATATCGGGCGTTTGATACACATAAATCTGTTCTATTGTTTCAGGAAAACGCTGGATAAATTGTTGATAAAGCTCAGATAAATCACTTTGAGATTGTAAGACTTGTCGTTGTTGTAAGCGTTCACAAACGGCGAGACAACCTTGTTGATCTTGATATAAAAACAAGGCGTTCGTCGGCTCTTGCCCTAAAATGGCATAAAATGCACGCAAAATGCTGTGATTCAGTAAATCAAGTGCGGTCAATTTTAGCGGCAAATATTTTGCTAATTCTGCATTGGCACTTTCTTTTCGAATAGCCGTGATATCCAAACGAAAACCTTGTTTTAATGGCGTGGTCAGATAATCAAACCATAATTCATCCAACGGAATCGGTAATTCTTTTTGCAAAATGAAACGACATTGTTGTTCACACTCCTGAGCATTGAGTGTTTGCGGTAAAATAAGCGTTTTAGACCAAGTTAAATGGGGGGAAATGGCGCCGATAAAACAACATTGGTTCGTTTTTTGTGGTAAATGAGGCAATAACTGGGAAAAAATGTCCTTTTGTTGTCCATTCAAGCAAATAGATTGAACTTTGTGGAATTCATCTAGCCAAACAAAATAGAGGTTATCTTGTTGTTTACTCACACCAATTTGTTGTTTTCGCTGCTTTCTATGAGCAATTCCCATATTCTTTCCTATTCTTTAAGGGATTAATCTTTTATACTTAGCAGCCAAGATCATAATTTTGATTTTTTGAATATTCATTAAACCAGAGAGAATTTTACGATGCGGATCGCAAAATTAATATTAAGTACCCTATTTACGATATGTATACTGGGGTTAGTCGCCGGTGGTGTACTGTATTTTCACTTAAAATCCTCCTTGCCATCGGTAGAAAGCCTAAAAACTGTTGAATTGCAACAGCCGATGCAAATCTATACGGCTGATGGCAAATTAATCGGTGAAGTCGGTGAACAACGCCGTATTCCTGTGAAATTAGAAAATGTGCCTCAGCGTCTGCAAGATGCCTTCTTAGCAACAGAAGATAGCCGTTTTTATGAACATCATGGCTTAGATCCTGTTGGTATTGCTCGTGCGATTTTTGTTGCCGTCAACAATGGTGGTGCATCTCAAGGGGCAAGTACCATTACGCAACAGCTTGCGCGTAACTTCTTCTTAACGCCAGAAAAAACCATTATTCGTAAAGCTCGCGAAGCAGTCTTAGCCATTGAAATTGAAAATGCCTTAAGTAAACAAGAAATTTTAGAACTCTATTTAAATAAAATTTTCTTAGGGTATCGTTCTTATGGCGTCGCAGCTGCCGCACAAACCTACTTTGGTAAAAACTTAGATGAATTAACGCTGTCTGAAATGGCCGTCATTGCTGGCTTGCCAAAAGCGCCTTCTACCATGAATCCACTCTATTCGCCAAAACGTGCGGAAGAACGTCGAAATGTGGTTTTAAGTCGAATGCTTGATGAGAATAAAATCACCAAAGCAGAATATGATGCAGCGATTAAAGAGCCAATCGTCGCAAGCTATCACGGTGCTAAATTTGAGTTCCGTGCAGACTATGTAACTGAAATGGTTCGTCAAGAAATGGTGAAGCGTTTTGGTGAAGAAGATGCTTACACCAAAGGTTATAAAGTCTTCACGACTGTACTTTCAAAAGATCAAGCGGAAGCACAAAAAGCCGTCCGTAATAACCTGATCGATTATGATATGCGTCATGGCTGGCGTGGCGGTGCACCACTTTGGAAAAAAGGTGAAGCCCCATGGGATAATGAACGCATTGTCGCTTTCTTGAAAAAATTACCTGATTCAGAACCGTTTATTCCTGCAGCAGTAACCGCATTAGGTAAGAATGGTGCAGAATTACTTTTAGCCAATAATGAAACAATGACGCTTTCTTCTAATGCAATGCGTTGGGCGGGAAGATCACCGGTTAAAGTGGGCGAACAAATTTGGATTCGTAAACGTGATAACGGTGAATGGATTTTAGGCCAAATCCCTGCAGCTAACTCCGCATTAGTTTCATTAAACTCAGATAATGGTGCCATTGAAGCGATGGTGGGTGGTTTTAGTTACGAACAAAGTAAATTTAACCGTGCAACTCAATCTTTAGTGCAAGTTGGTTCTTCGATTAAACCATTTATCTATGCGGCTGCATTAGAAAAAGGTTTAACCCTTTCAAGCGTATTGCAAGATAGTCCTATCTCTATTCAAAAACCAGGACAACCTTTGTGGCAACCGAAAAACTCACCTGATCGTTATGACGGTCCAATGCGTTTACGTGTAGGTTTAGGTCAATCTAAAAACATGATTGCCATCCGTGCACTACAAACTGCAGGTGTTGGCTTTACCGCGGACTTCTTGCAACGTTTTGGATTCAAACGCGACCAATATTTTGCCAGTGAAGCGCTTGCATTAGGTGCGGCATCCTTCACGCCATTGGAAATGGCGCGTGCTTACGCGGTATTTGATAACGGTGGTTTCTTAATTGATCCTTATCTTATCGAAAAAATTCAAGATAATACCGGTAAAGATTTATTTATTGCAAACCCGAAAATTGCTTGTATCACCTGTAACGACATTCCTGTAATTTATGGTGAAACTAAAGATAAAATTGATGGCTTTAAAGATGTCGCAGAAGTGGCTAATCCAGATAAGCTAAAATCAGCCAAAGGTAATAGCAATACCGATACAGATGAGGGTGAGGGAGATCAGCAACCAGACAATGTACCAGACTTGCCAGAACTTCAAACATCAGCATTAAATGATGGTTCTGTGGATTTAATGGCGGATGCGAAAGACGGTGCAGCGAAACAAGAATACGCACCTCGTGTGATTAGTGGTGAATTAGCCTTCTTAATCCGTAGCGCATTAAATACGGCGATTTATGGTGAGCAAGGACTTAGTTGGAAAGGTACCAGCTGGCGTATTGCTCAAAGTATTAAACGTAGTGACATCGGTGGTAAAACCGGTACCACCAATAGTGCGAAAGTGGCTTGGTATGCAGGTTTTGGTGCAAACTTAGTCACCACAACCTATGTCGGTTTCGATGATAACAAACGCGTATTAGGTAAAGGTGAAGCAGGTGCGAAAACCGCAATGCCGGCGTGGGTCGCTTATATGAAAGCGGCACTTTCTGATATACCAGAACGTCAACTTGAACTTCCACCAAACATCATGGAAAAAACCATTGATAGTAACTCGGGTTTACTTTCTGAGGGTGGTGGTCGTAAAGAATACTTTATCGTTGGTACCGAGCCTAAACGCACTTATGTTGCAGAAATGCAAGAGCGCGGTTATTATGTCCCACCAGAGTTGCAACAACGCTTAAATGGTGGAACCGGCAAAACCAAAGACGCGATTCCAGCAACGCAACCAGAAGAATTATTCTAACGATTTAAATACTAAAAGTGCGGTTAATTTTGACCGCACTTTTTTACGTCAAAAGGACAAACCATGTTAAGTTATCGTCACAGTTTCCATGCCGGCAACCATGCCGATGTGCTAAAACACATCGTGTTGATGCTGATTTTGGAAAATCTCTCGCTGAAAGAAAAAGGTTTCTACTATCTCGACACCCATTCAGGTGTCGGTCGTTATCGCTTAAGTTCTAACGAATCAGAAAAAACCGGCGAATATAAAGAGGGAATTGGGAGACTTTGGGAAAGAACAGATTTACCCGAAGAAGTTGCTCGCTACGTGGATCTCATTAAAAAGCTCAATTATGGCGGTAAAGAATTACGCTATTATGCTGGATCTCCAATGATTGCCGCGCAATTATTGCGTTCTCAAGATCGTGCATTACTGACAGAATTACACCCGAGCGATTTTCCATTGTTACGGAATAATTTTAAAGAATTCAAGAATATCACCACAAAATCAGAAAATGGTTTCCAACAACTCAAAGCGACACTTCCACCCAAAGAACGCCGTGGTTTAGTGCTTATTGATCCGCCTTATGAATTAAAAGAAGATTATGATCTCGTCGTGAAAGCGATCGAAGA
This sequence comes from Haemophilus sp. 27098_8_127, assembly GCF_041433495.1. Classification (NCBI taxonomy): domain Bacteria; kingdom Pseudomonadati; phylum Pseudomonadota; class Gammaproteobacteria; order Pasteurellales; family Pasteurellaceae; genus Haemophilus; species Haemophilus sp. 27098_8_127. The sequence goes on along the minus strand of NZ_JAPWBP010000005.1, from coordinate 108,046 downwards.
GGGTTATAAACGCTTTGCAACAGGCACTTATGCGATTTGGTATCCCGTGGTACTACGCCAACAAACAAAACGCATTTTTAAAGGATTAGAAGCAACAGGAATTCGTAAAATTTTGAAAATTGAATTGGCTGTTCGCCCTGATAGCGATCAACGTGGTATGACCGCGAGTGGTATGGTCGTGATTAATCCACCTTGGCAATTAGAACAACAAATGAAATCTATTTTGCCTTATTTGACCCAAACTCTCGTCCCTGAAGGTACGGGAAGTTGGACAGTGGAATGGATTGTACCGGAATAATCCATTCCAAAATCTCAGTTAAAATGACCGCACTTTTAAATTTTAATTTTATTGGAATACAACACTAAACAAAGTGCAATAACCATAATTAAAATCGCGCCTGCGAATAAGATAGTATCAACTGAACTCTCATGATTCACAATAATCAGACGCAACATAGCGGTAATCCCCGCGTAAATAAAATAACGCAGAGGAAAGTGATAGCCGCTTTTAAAATATTGCACGATTAGGCCAATAAAACCGAAATATAAGAAAAACATCACGGCTTGTTCAGCAACATCATAAGGCACTACGCTTGATGTATTGAACACCATAATTGCTAAGGTATAGGTGATTTTAGCTAAAGCAATAATCAACACTAAAGCCAAAGCAATAAGTGAAAAACTTAATATCACTTTTAATACACTAGTCACTACTCGAGGCAGCTTTTCTAGTTCTTGAGATTCTTCCATAAAGTTCCTTTTTTGTTTTTTTGAATAACGAAAGGTGCGTATTTTAAAGGAATGTGATTTGGTGGTAAATAACCAAATTTAATCAAATAAAAAAGGCAGATATTTCTGCCTTTTCTTTTTTATATGAATGAACAATTACTCATCTAAGAAACTTCTTAAGGTTTCAGAACGACTTGGATGACGTAATTTACGCAATGCTTTCGCTTCAATCTGACGAATACGCTCACGGGTTACATCAAATTGTTTACCCACTTCTTCAAGTGTATGGTCAGTATTCATATCAATACCAAAACGCATACGTAATACTTTTGCTTCACGAGGTGTTAAACCTTCTAATACTTCATGAGTCGCCACTTTCAAGCTTTGTGCGGTTGCAGAATCTAATGGTAACTCAAGGGTTGAGTCCTCGATGAAGTCACCTAAATGTGAATCATCATCATCACCGATTGGCGTTTCCATAGAAATTGGTTCTTTCGCAATTTTAAGTACTTTACGAATTTTATCTTCTGGCATCCCCATGCGTTCAGCAAGCTCTTCTGGCGTCGCTTCGCGACCCATTTCTTGTAGCATTTGACGAGAAATACGATTTAATTTGTTAATCGTTTCAATCATATGAACAGGAATACGGATTGTACGTGCTTGGTCCGCAATCGAACGAGTAATGGCCTGACGAATCCACCAGGTTGCATAGGTGGAGAATTTATAACCACGACGGTATTCAAATTTATCTACCGCCTTCATCAAACCGATATTCCCTTCTTGAATTAAATCCAAGAATTGTAAACCTCGGTTAGTATATTTTTTCGCAATAGAAATGACCAAACGTAAGTTGGCTTCAACCATTTCTTTTTTCGCACGGCGAGCTTTTTGTTCACCACGAGACACCGCATCGCAAATCTCACGCATTTGTTGGATGGTAAGATTAGTTTGCTGTTCAATATTCGCTAAGTTATCTAAAGATAAACGAATACGCTCTTCATATTTTGGTAAACGTTTTGCCCAAGCTTTCGTTGATTTTAATGCTTTTGCTACCCATGCATCACTGCTACCATTAGCAATAATCAGTGCCTCAAATTCATCTTTTGGCATGCCCGCAATATCAACTAATACTTTTTGTAGTTGACGCTCTTCTGAACGTACACGCTTCATCATATTCTTCATTGATAAAACAAGTACATCGAATTGTTTAGGCACTAAACGGAATTGTTTAAATATATCTGCGAGTAGCGCAATTTGGTCTTTTGCGCGTTTACCACTGCGTCCGTGTTTTGCAATAGTTGCTAATGTTTTTGTGTGTTGCTCTCTTAATGCCGCAAATCTTTCACGCGCTACTTCAGGATCGATGCTGTTATCTGAATCACTGTCATCAGAACTTGAGCTGTTTTCGCTTTCATCTTCCTCATCGCTCTCATCATCAACTTCTGCAGCGACTTCAACACTTTCCTCTTCATCAGCAAAATTTTCATCAATGTTTGCGGTTTCCTCTTCTGGAACATTTGGATCCACAAAGCCTGTGATTAAATCAGCTAAACGATAATTACCCGCTTCAACCTGGTCATAATTATCTAATAATTCAGTTAACGCTTCTGGGTAAGCAGCAATCGCAGTTTGAACTTCGTCAATTCCTTCTTCAATACGTTTTGCAATGCTGATTTCATCTTCACGGGTAAGAAGATCAACGGTACCCATTTCACGCATATACATACGCACAGGATCGGTTGTACGACCGATTTCAGATTCCACATTGGATAAAATCTGCGTTGCTTCTTCCACTGCATCTTCATCCGGAATCGTGTCATTCAACATCATTTCGTCACTTTCCGGCGCTTCATCCAGAACCGGAATACCCGCATCATGCTGTAAAGTTTGCAACAACTTATCGTAATATTCTGGATCGATCAAATCTTCTGGAAGTAAGTCATTAATCTCCGCATAGGTTAAATAACCTTGCGTACGACCCAATTCCATAAGCTGTTCAATTTGTTCTGAATATTGCTCTGCGGTAGATTGTTGATTTTGTTCCATTTTTATTCCCGTTTTGCGTTATTTTTGGAAGATAAAAGCCCTTGTTTTGAACAGGAGATTTTACCATTGTTATGACGGATTAACTAACTGTTTTTTCTGCTCTTCTTTTCCCTTGAGCAAATTCACTAAAATTGCTCGCTCTTGATCAGTTAAGCCTTCCGCCCTTTCTTTTGCAATCAGCATTTCAATATCTCGTTCAATTGCTTGAATATTCAATCGACGATAGTTTTGAGAGAATGCATTAATGATTTCTAAGTCGTCTAATAGATGATCCCAAGACGCCAATATTTCAAGGGGCTTGCTGAATTCTGTATCGCGAAAATATTCTAAGATTTGTCCTGTTGTAATGCCCTCTCGCTCACGGCAAAGTGCGGTCAATTTTTCGAGTAATTCGTAACCCGCTTCATGCTTTAAGGCTTGCAACCCCACATCCGAAATACGATTCACCAATTGTGAATTCTGTAATAACAGCGAAATCACCACACGCATTGGCGTTTTCTTAATGGTTTTTTGTGGCGTTTTAGGTTTTGGTTCAGCTTTGTCTATTTGATTTGGAATTAAGCTTTCAAGCTGCGATTGATCAAAGATCCCAAGCTTTTGCGCCAACATATTGCGTAATGACAAGCGCAACATATCACCAGGAATTTGACGAATTAAAGGCGCCGCGAGTGCCACTAATTTGCCTCGTCCTTCTTGCGTCGAGAAATCTACTTGTGGACTTAAATGCGCGAATAAGAATTCTGTGAGAGACTGAGCTTGATCAATATATTCTTCAAACTTTTCTTTACCATATTGACGAATATAAGTATCCGGATCTTCTCCATCTGGCAGGAAAATAAACTTAATTTGTCGTCCATCCTCCAGATAAGGCAAGGCGTTTTCAAGTGCACGCCAAGCAGCATCACGCCCTGCTCTATCGCCATCGTAGCAGCAAATGACTTGCTCTGTTGAACGGAACAATAATTGAATTTGTTCCGAGGTCGTCGATGTACCAAGAGAAGCCACGGCATAATTCACACCAAATTGCGCTAATGCCACCACGTCCATGTAGCCTTCAACCACCAGTAATTTTTCTGGCTCATCATTGATTTGTAAGGCTTCATACAAGCCATAAAGTTCATTACCTTTATGGTATGTAATGGTTTCGGGGGAGTTCAAATACTTGGGTTTTTCATCCGTTAAAACACGTCCACCAAAGGCAACCGTACGACCACGTTTATCCCGAATCGGAAACATAATGCGATTACGGAATTTATCGTACACACTGCCACGATCGTTTCGAGAAAGCATACCTAAATCAAACAGCTTTTTCTGTTCTTCTCGATTTTTGCCGAATTGACGCAACACCGTATCCATCGCATTGGGCACATAACCGATTTGAAAACGAGCAATAATTTCTGGCGATAAACCACGTTGCTGAAGATAGCTTTGAGCAGGAATACTTAGCGGGAGTTGCGCTTGATAAAACGATGCAATCTCTTGCATCAAATCGTATAAATTACGTTTTGTCTGATAGCTCACATCCGGTTTATTGCCGAATTGATTTGGGCGTTTTTCATAAGGCACTTCAAGCCCTGCCGAAGCGGCAAGTTCTTCTACGGCTTCAACAAATTCTAATTTGTCATAATCCATTAAAAATGAAATGGCATTACCTTTCGCGCCACAGCCGAAGCAATAATAGAATTGTTTTTTCTCACTGACCGTGAAGGAGGGTGTTTTTTCGTGATGAAACGGACAACAAGCTTGATAATCTCGTCCTGCTTTTTTGAGTTTCACACGCGCATTAATCACATCGACAATATTCGATTTTGTGAGCAGATCATCAATAAATTGGCGTGGAATTGAGCCTTTCATTGCCTTGCCTCCTTGAATACGATGCGAAAGTGCGGTTGATTTTGCGTGACTTTTTTCGATGAGTTTAAAGCAACAAAACCGTGATACCCAAAAGGTTTCACGGTTTGTCTTAACTCGAGTTAGAAAATACTACAAATTAGTATAAACGGGTATTGCGCGCGTTTTCGCGAGCATTACGTTTAGCGTGACGTTTAGCAAGTGTTGCTTTTTCACGTTTACGGATTGTAGTTGGTTTTTCATAGAATTCACGAGCGCGAACTTCTGCTAAAATACCAGCTTTTTCGCAAGAGCGTTTGAAACGACGTAAAGCTACGTCGAATGATTCGTTTTCACGTACTTTAATTACAGGCATAAGCCAATCACCTCAATGAGTTTAATTTAATTGCAATTTTAAATTTTTATTACTGCCGAATGAACGGCAAATTCAATAAAGGACGCAATTCTAATCGATCTTCCCTGCAAAAGCAAAGGAAAGATCGCCTATTTGCTGAAAATTTGGCGTTTGAACTGGTTTAGGCGGGCTAAACAAGGTAGAATCTTTGCCAATTTTTTTAATAAAATGAGAATAAAATGCGTATTTTAGGAATCGAAACCTCCTGTGATGAAACAGGTGTCGCGATTTATGATGAAGACAAAGGCTTAATTGCCAATCAGCTCTACACGCAAATTGCCTTGCATGCGGATTACGGCGGAGTGGTGCCAGAGCTGGCTTCCCGCGATCACATTCGCAAAACGGCGCCATTAATTAAAGCCGCATTAGAAGAAGCCAATTTAACCGCTGATCAAATTGATGGTATTGCCTATACAAGCGGTCCTGGTTTAGTGGGTGCATTATTAGTAGGCGCAACGATCGCGCGTTCACTGGCTTATGCCTGGAATGTGCCCGCTATTGGCGTACACCACATGGAAGGCCATCTACTTGCCCCAATGCTTGATGAAAACCGACCGCACTTTCCGTTTATTGCCCTCTTAGTTTCAGGTGGACATACGCAATTAGTGCGTGTTGATGGCGTAGGGAAATATGAAGTTATTGGTGAATCTATTGATGATGCCGCAGGTGAAGCCTTTGATAAAACTGCGAAATTATTAGGGTTAGATTACCCTGGTGGTGCGGCACTTTCACGTTTAGCCGAAAAAGGATCACCAGATCGTTTTGTATTCCCTCGACCAATGACGGATCGCCCGGGTCTTGATTTTAGCTTTTCAGGTTTAAAAACCTCAGCGGCAAACACTATTAATCAGGCTATCAAACAAGAAGGTGAATTAACCGAACAAACCAAAGCGGATATTGCGTTTGCCTTCCAAGATTCCGTTGTGGATACACTCGCCATTAAATGTAAACGTGCCTTAAAAGAAACTGGCTATAAGCGTTTAGTCATTGCTGGCGGGGTGAGTGCAAACAAAAAATTACGTGAAACCCTTGGCACAATGATGAAAAATCTTGGTGGTGAAGTATTTTATCCGCAACCTCAATTTTGTACCGATAATGGTGCCATGATTGCCTATACGGGCTTTTTACGCTTAAAACAAGGTCAGCATAGCGATCTCGCCATTGATGTTAAACCTCGTTGGGCAATGACTGAACTCCCTGCAATTTAAGGAAAAAATATGGAAAATATGATTAAAGTAAGAGCTATGCGTGCAGCCGGTATCGCTTGTTTCTTAGTGCTCGCGATTATTGGCGCATGGATTTTTACCACACCAAGTGGTGATATCGTTAGCGCGCTTTCAGCTGCCGGAAAAATGGTTGGCGGTGGTGCAACTTACGGCACCTTTATGCTAGCAGCCTGTCCACCTGTTGCAGGATTTATTGCCTATTATTTCTGGAAATGGGTGATTAAATAATGGCAAAACTCTATTTTTACTACTCTACGATGAATGCGGGCAAATCAACCACGTTGCTGCAGTCTTCCTATAACTACCGTGAACGCAATATGAACACCATGGTTTATACGGCTGCCATTGATGACCGTTTTGGATTAGGCAAAGTCACGTCACGTATTGGTATTCATGAAGATGCCAATTTATTTACGTCAACGAGTGACCTTTTTGCCGAAGTGAGCCAACATTTACAACAAGAAAAAATTCATTGTGTTTTGGTTGATGAAGCCCAGTTTTTAACGAAACAACAAGTCTATCAATTAAGTGATGTCGTCGATAAACTGAAGATTCCAGTGCTTTGCTATGGCTTGCGTACCGACTTCCAAGCAGAGCTATTTGAAGGCAGTAAGTATTTACTTGCTTGGGCAGATCAACTAGAAGAATTAAAAACAATCTGTTATTGTGGGCGTAAAGCCAATTTCGTTTTACGTTTAAATGAACAAGGTGAAGTCATTAAGGAAGGGGAACAAATCCAAATCGGTGGAAATGACTCTTATCTTTCGGTTTGCCGCTATCATTACAAAGAAAAGTGCGGTCAGCTTTAACCTCATTTTTCAATTTATACTCGGAGGACAATTTTATGCTAAAGAACAAAACATTCGGCAGTGCCTTAATCATTGCCGGCACGACCATCGGAGCCGGGATGCTCGCGATGCCATTAACCTCTGCCGGAATTGGTTTTGGTTATACCGTTTTCTTATTAGTCGGCTTATGGGCACTTTTGGTTTACAGCGGTTTACTTTTTGTTGAAGTGTATCAAACAGCCGATCGCCTGAATGATGGCGTAGCGACTCTCGCTGAAAAATACTTTGGTATCACTGGGCGTGTCTTAGCGACTTTTAGCTTGCTCATTTTACTTTATGCCCTTTCAGCAGCATACATCACCGGGGGCGGTTCATTATTATCTGGCTTACCAACGGCTTTTGGCTTTGAAAGTCTTTCCTCCGAACTTTCAATCATTTTATTTACCGTCGTACTCGGTGCCTTTGTGGTTATGGGTACAAAAGGCGTTGATGGCGCCACTCGTATTCTGTTTATCGGCAAATTAATCGCCTTTGCTTTCGTGTTATTTATGATGTTACCAAAAGTGTCTGTCGATAACCTGATGGCCTTGCCTTTAGATTATGCTTTCGTGATTTCTGCAGCACCTATCTTCTTTACCTCTTTTGGCTTCCACATCATTATGGGTAGCGTAAATAGCTATTTAGATGGTAGTGTCACTCAATTCCGTAAAGCTATTTTAATTGGCACAGCCATTCCACTAATCGCTTATTTGATATGGCAGTTAGCGACTCACGGTGTATTAAGCCAAAATGAATTTGTGCAAGTACTCCAAGCGGATCCAACACTTAACGGTTTAGTCAATGCTACACGTCAAATCACCAACTCCCACATCATGGGGGAAATCGTGCGCGTCTTCTCTGCTCTTGCATTAATCACCTCTTTCCTTGGTGTAATGCTAGGGGTATTTGAAGGTTTAGGCGATTTATTTAAACGTTACAAATTGCCACACAACCGTTTAACACTGACTGTTGCAGCATTTACTCCACCACTTGCATTCGCCTTGTATTATCCTGAAGGTTTTATTGCCGCATTAAGCTATGCGGGTTTACTCTGTGCATTCTATTGCTTAATTTTACCTATTGGTCTCGCATGGAAAACACGTCAAGCGAATCCAAATCTGCCTTATCGTGTAATCGGTGGAAACGTAACCTTAGTGATAGCCTTAGTAATTGGCGTAATCATTATGATCGTACCATTCTTAATTCAAGCAGGTTATTTACCTGCAGTAGCAGGCTAAAGTGCGGTAGATTTCCAGGGCATTTTTCTCATAAAAGTAGGGCTTAAACGCCCTATTTTTTTATTTTCAAAAAATTTTCATTTTTTTTACCTCTCTTAATCTTTCCTTAAGATTCTCTTGTTTAAATACACTCATCGAAAGGCAAACAATCCAATCGATAAATAAATCTGAAAAATGTTAATTACTTAAGAAAAGATTAAGATTTGAATGATTTAATACATCTGAAAGCAAAACTTTCAACTTACTTTATGATTATCTTATTTAGGAGAACAAACTATGAAAAAATTACTTACTGTTGCAGCTATCGCATTATCTTCTGTTGCCGTATATAACACCGCAATAGCGCAAGGATTTAATGATGGCAATAATCAAGTCACTCAACAAGGTTTTGTAGATGAAAGCGTCATTGTAAAAACCGTTGCTGATGCATTAAATGCCAATGATAACACTCCAGTTCGTTTAGACGGACAAATTGTAAAACAAATTGGTAAAAAGGATTTCTTATTTAAAGACGCAAGTGGAAAAGAAATCCAAATTGAAGTCAGCAAAAAAGCATGGAATGGTCAAACGATAGCACCTCAAGATAACATTCAAATTATCGGTAAAGTCGATAAAGAATGGAATAAAACAGAAGTTGATGTAAAACAAATCATCAAAAAATAACTAACAAAATGACCGCACTTTTCTTAAGTGCGGTTAAAAATCCCAAAGGAGAAGAGAATGGAAAACGTACAAACAATGTCAGATCTTATGCAGCAAATTCAACAACGAATTGATTCACTAAAAGCCTCTGCTATGCAGCAACAAACAGAAATGAAACAATCATTAAATGAATGTATTGAGCAAAGTGAAGCCATTCAAAATCAATTAGTTCAGAGCCAACAGCAATTAACATCACAATTGGAATACGGCACTGCAGTATTAATTGAACTGGAACAAGGGTTACAGCTAGATTTCAGTACAGAAATCGCCGAATTTGAACAGTTGTGTCAAAATGAAACCGCCGATACGGCAGAATTAACACAACGATTAGAACAGAATGTACAGGAAAAAATCACGTTCCAATTAAACGAATTAAAAGCCAAAACAGGTATTGCCTTACAAGAAATTGGTCAGGTGACACTCCATATTAAGCAGTTATTTGGGGCAGAAAAAAGTGCTAAAGTGAAAGGGTTGGCAAAATTAAAACAACGTTTATATAAACGCTTTGGTAAACAGATTATTGCTTCAAAAGAATGCTTGGCAAAACAACTGGAACGCGGAGCCAGTAAATTAAGAGCTTAAAATGTCCGCTATCGTTTATTAAGAAGAAAAGTTAAACCGCACTTAATCTTGAGATGAGATGAAGTGCGGTCATTTTTTTAGTTTTTTTTCGATTGAGACGGTTAAATCTGAGCCAAAAATTCTTCTTCCGTTAGAACGGTAACACCTAATTCTTGTGCTTTTGTGAGCTTAGAACCCGCCGCATCACCAGCAATCACAAAATCTGTTTTTGCTGAAACCGAGCCGCTCACTTTCGCGCCCATGTCTTGTAATAAGGCTTTAGCTTCATTACGTCCCATTTGAGTTAAGGTTCCGGTTAATACAACCGTTTTGCCTTTAAAGCGGTTTTCTGCCACTTCTTTGGTTTCCACGGTTTCCCAATGTACGCCTTGAGCAATTAAATCATTCACTACTGCCACATTATGTGGTTCATGCCAAAATGCCAAAATACGATTAGCCACCACTTCGCCCACATCAGGCACTTGCTGTAAGGCTTCTAAATCTGCATTTTGCAAGGCTTCCAAGGTTTTAAAATGATTCGCTAAATTCAATGCGGTTGCTTCACCCACTTCACGAATTCCTAAGGCGAAAATAAAGCGTGCTAGCGTCGTATTTTTTGCTTTTTCAAGGCTCGCTAAGGCATTTTCGGCTGATTTTGCGCCCATTCTTTCTAAACGGGTCAGCGTAGTTAAATCTAACTTAAATAAATCGGCTGGCGTATGAATTAACTCACGATCCACCAACTGCTCGATTAATTTACCCCCTACGCCATCAATATCCATGGCCTTGCGAGAAACGAAATGTTTAAGCGCTTCTTTACGCTGTGCTGCACAGAATAAACCGCCTGTACAACGCGCTACCGCTTCGCCTTCAATACGAACAATTGCCGAATCACATACAGGACAAGTCTCAGGGAAAATGATCGGTCTCGCATCTGCTGGGCGACGGTCGTGTAATACGCCGATAATTTGTGGGATCACATCTCCCGCACGACGAATCACTACCGTATCGCCAATCGCAATGTCCAAGCGTTCGATTTCATCACCGTTATGCAATGTGGCGTTACTCACCGTGACACCAGCCACAAATACCGGTTCTAATTTTGCCACTGGAGTAATTGCCCCCGTTCTCCCCACTTGGAATTCCACGTCATTTAAACGAGTTAATTCTTCTTGTGCAGGGAATTTATAAGCAATTGCCCAACGCGGCGCCTTGGAGATAAAACCTAATTTCTCTTGTAACGCAATATCATTAATTTTCAGCACGGTGCCATCAATATCATAGCCAAGGGAACTGCGTTTATTTTGAATATCACGATAAAAATCCAACACTTCATCTGTGCCGTTACATAAACGGATTTCTGGGTTTACCGGAATCCCAATAGACTTCAACCATTGCAAACGATCATAATGCGTATTCGGCAAATCTACGCCTTCCGCAATACCAATACCATAAGCATTCAATACCAATGGGCGCTTACTCGTAATTTTAGGATCAAGCTGGCGCAACGATCCCGCCGCTGCATTACGCGGGTTAGCAAAGGTTTTCTCACCTTTCTCTAAAGCGTGCTGATTTAAACGCTCAAAGCCTGCGTGTGGCATAAACACTTCACCGCGCACTTCTAAACGAGCTGGCGGGTTGTCCATTAAAAGCTGCAAGGGAATATTTCGAATCGTGCGAATATTGGCAGTAATATCTTCCCCCATTGTCCCATCACCGCGGGTCGCGGCTTGAGTCAGCACACCATTCACATACAAAATACTCACGGCCAACCCATCTAATTTGGGTTCACAGCAGAAAGTGAGAGGTTCAGGTAAACGAATAAGACGATCTTCAATGCGTTTTACGAATGCATAAAATTCCTCGTCTGAAAACGCATTATCCAAAGAGAGCATCGGAATTTCATGACGAATTTGTGCAAAACCTGAAAGCGGTTTTGCTCCTACGCGTTGAGTGGGAGAATCTGCTGTAATGAGTTCCGGATGGGCGGCTTCTAAGGCTTTAAGTTGATGAAATAAACGGTCATATTCCGCATCAGGAATCGTTGGATTATCCAACACGTGATATTCATATTCATAACGACGAAGATCCTGACGTAATGTATCAATTTGTTGCTGAAGGCTCATAATGTTCTCTAACGGTTTACTCATTGAATTAAAATGGGCGAACCATCGGCTCGCCCAAAGTGCGGTTATTTTTTCGTGCGTTTTATGCGATGCGAGATAAGTAATCCTGCTCAGCTACATCATCAAAAATCTCTTGCTGCTCAGTCAACACTACGCCACCTAAATCTTCTGCGATGGTTTTCGCTGCACGAATCATCATACGTAAGTTCGCCAAATTATTACCTGGCGATGGTAGCTGCATAAAGAGTACTACGCCCATAGTTGAAAACTCGGCCATATTGTAATAATCAAACGTACCTGGCTGCTCAATATTTGCCACACTAAATAACACCGGACTTGCCACACTTAAATCAAAGTGGCGGTGATACATTTGACGCTCACCAAAAATGAATCCCAAGTTTTCTAAAGATTGAGATAACTGCGGACCATAGAATTCACGATTTTGATTTGAAATGACATAAAGTTGAACAAAGCCAGTGGTTTGTTTTGGTTTTTCCACTTCTACCGGTTCGTGATAGTTAAAATGTACGTTCTCATGAGTAGGTTCTTGAGTTGGATTTAATGACATCTCGGCTAACTGCTCACGTAATTCAGGCGAAGAAGAATTTACACCATCAAAATCATTGCTTTGTGCTTCTAACTCTTCAATTGTCATTTCTGCTACACGTGGTTTCGGTTGTACATTCGTTTCAGGATAAACCACAGGTTCAGGTTGTGGAGCTGGCGTAGGAGCAGGTTGCGTTGTATTCATCTCATAAACCGGCTGATTTGGTAAGGAGATTTTAATATCGTCCACGCTTTTTTCTATTTGACGCGCATCCACTTGAGCACGTTGCTCATCAAAATTAAATTGCTGTTGGCTTGCTGCCTGTGGTGCCACTTTAGGTTGAACACTTTGTTGTACAGGCTGTGCTGCTTGAGCGCGATGTGTTAAACGAATATCCGCATTAGGATCAGCGGCTTGCGAAAAAGGATTGACCTCACCGTTTTTAGAAGTGCGGTTAAATGTATTCGCGCTTTTAAAATATTTTGATTTCTCACGGCGATTTGACCATAATCCGTGTACCACTAAGGCAATTAAAGCAATTACCCCTAAAATAATCAAAATGGTATTTAAGTCCATTCTTGTTGCTCCTTAACGCAATGATTTTTGCTAATCCTATCACATTTCCACAGGTGAAAAAATAGGAAAGCAAACAAGAGATTAAAAGGGATGAGATGGAATTTTTCTCAAAAAATATTGTCTTTCTGTGACATTTTGTATTTTTTACTTTTCAATTTAAAGGAACAATGATGATCGATCAAAATGAAATAAAATCTGCTTTCAATCATTTCGTGATGGGTTGGCATTTTATTACACAAAAAGGCCTACGCCGTTTTGTGATTATGCCAATTTTACTTAACGTCGTTCTACTTACAGGCTTATTCTGGCTATTTGTCTCACAAATCTCCACGATGATTGACTGGGTGATGAGCTTTATTCCAGATTGGCTAAGCTTTTTAAGCGTGATTTTGCTTGTGTTGTCTATTGGCTCAATTCTCTTATTTTTCTATTTTGCCTTTACAACGCTTTCAGGCTTTATTGCCGCGCCGTTTAATGGATTATTAGCAGAAAAAGTCGAAAAAATGCTAACTGGAGAAGCAGTTAATGATGATGGTTTTGCCGAAATTATGAAAGATGTGCCACGTATGCTAAATCGTGAATGGCAAAAACTATGGTACAGCTTACCGAAATTTGTAGGCTTGTTCTTATTGAGTTTTATCCCTGTTATCGGACAAACCATTATTCCTGTGCTGACATTCTTATTTACCTGTTGGATGATGGCAATTCAATATTGTGACTATCCGTTTGATAACCACAAGATTTCCTTTGGCATCATGAAAAATGCATTAGGCGAAAGACGCACACAAAGCCTGACATTCGGAGCATTAATCACCCTTTGTACCGCATTACCGATTGTTAATTTAGTCGTTATTCCCGTTGCAGTCTGTGGCGCGACCGTAATGTGGGTCGAAAATTATCGCTCACAATTAAAATTTGATATGAATTTTGACCGCACTTCGGGTTCAACACAAATTGTGACACATTCTAGTAGTACTGAAATTAAGCCTTCAGGAAATAGCATCGTGAATAAATAGCATTTAGTTATAAAATATAGCTATTAACTATTTTTTGAATTTTAAAGCTGGTGTTATAACTATCGCATCAAATTATTCCCAAATATAAAAGGACAGTAAAATGACAATTTATGCAGATAACTCATACTCAATCGGTAATACGCCATTAGTTCGTTTAAAACATTTCGGACACAATGGTAACGTTGTTGTAAAAATTGAAGGTCGTAACCCAAGCTTTAGCGTGAAATGTCGTATTGGTGCCAACATGATCTGGCAAGCGGAAAAAGATGGCATTTTAACGGCAGGAAAAGAAATTGTTGATGCGACCAGTGGTAACACTGGGATCGCTTTAGCCTATGTGGCTGCCGCACGTGGTTATAAAATCACCTTAACCATGCCTGAAACCATGAGTCTTGAACGTAAACGTTTATTACGTGGTTTAGGCGTCAATCTTGTGCTCACTGAAGGCTCAAAAGGGATGAAAGGTGCGATTGCTAAAGCAGAAGAAATTGTGGCGTCTAATCCAAATCATTATGTGATGCTAAAACAATTTGAAAACCCGGCTAACCCTGACATTCACCGTCAAACTACTGGTGAAGAAATCTGGAAAGATACTGAAGGTAAAGTCGATGTCGTGGTTGCTGGTGTGGGTACCGGTGGTACAATTACCGGTATTTCTCGTGCAATCAAATTAGATCACGGTAAAAAAATTACCTCTGTGGCAGTTGAACCAACAGAATCACCCGTTATTACCCAAACCCTTGCAGGTCAAGAAGTGAAACCAGGTCCACACAAAATTCAAGGTATCGGCGCGGGCTTCATTCCGAAAAACTTAGATTTATCATTAATTGATCGCGTGGAAACTGTAGATAGCGATACTGCAATTGCTACCGCTCGTCGCTTAATGGCTGAAGAAGGGATTCTTGCGGGTATTTCCTCTGGAGCCGCTGTGGCAGCAGCTGACCGTTTAGCAAAACTACCAGAATTCCAAGATAAATTAATCGTCGCGATCTTACCTTCTGCATCAGAACGTTATTTAAGTACGGCGTTATTTGAAGGAATTGAGGCTTAATCTATTGATTGAATTCATTTTATCTAAGGTCTGTTTTTACAGACCTTTTTTGTTTATTAATTAAACAATTTTCATTTAATATAACTAAAGGAAATAATTCATAAATAAATAATACTTTTCTTTTCTTTTTCGCTTCTTATAATTCATTTCACTTTTGTTATTTATCTAAAAAAGGAATACTTATGAAAAAATCATTTTTTAGCACCGCACTTTTAGCGGCAGGATTAGCCCTTTCTACTTTTGCTAACGCAGGTGAAATAGCTGATCGCGTTGAACAAACTAAAACCTTATTAGTCGGTACTGAGGGAACTTACGCACCATTCACTTTCCACGACAAAGATGGCAAGTTAACCGGTTTTGATGTGGAAATTATCGAAAAAGTTGCTCAAAAATTAGGTTGGAAAGTTGAATTTAAGGAAACCGCTTGGGATGGCATGTATGCAGGTTTAAATGCAAAACGCTTTGATGTTATTGCGAACCAAACCAATCCAAGCCCAGAACGTTTAAAAAAATATGATTACAGTGCACCTTATAACTACTCTGCTGGCGTAATCGTGACGAAAGCCGATAACGATAGCATTAAATCATTCCCTGATTTAAAAGGTAAAAAATCTGCCCAGTCTGCAACCAGTAACTGGAGCAAAGATGCACGTGATAATGGTGCAATTATTGTGACCGTTGATAGCTTGGCGCAAAACCTTGAAGCGGTAAAACAAGGTCGTGTTGATGCAACAGTAAACGATAAATTAGCAGTATTAGATTACTTCAAAAAACAACCTAATGCAGGCTTAAAAATTGCCGTAGAAAGTGATAAAAAAATCCCGACCGGTTTTGCTTTCTTGAAAGGTGAAGAACCGCTTATTGCGAAAGTAAACCAAGCACTTGAAGAATTACGCAAAGACGGAACTTTAAAACAACTTTCAATCAAATGGTTTGGCGATGACATTACTCAATAATTGGTTAGCAAGCCTTCCATTTATGACCACAGAACGAGCTGATTATGTAATCAGCTCGTTTTGGCCTATGATGGAAGGGGCAATTTTATATACGATTCCCCTAGCGGTCATTTCTTTCTTTTGCGGTTTATTCATTGCTGTCATCGTGGCTGTAATTTGCACATTGCCGCATCCCAATTTAATGACGAAAATTCTACAGGGCATCTGTCGCACTTATATTTCAATTATTCGCGGCACGCCAATGTTGGTGCAGATCTTCATTATTTTCTACGGTTTACCCGAAGTTGGCATCAAACTTGAACCTTTCCCAACCGCCATTATTGCGTTCTCTATTAATATTGGTGCTTATGCGGCAGAAACAGTGAGAGCCTCTATTCTTGCTATTCCTAAAGGTCAATGGGAAGCCTCTTATGCGATAGGCATGAATTACACACAAGCTTTCGTGCGTACCATTATGCCTCAAGCTTTACGTATTTCCGTCCCTTCGCTATCAAACACATTCATTAGCACAGTGAAAGATACGTCTCTCGCTTCGCTCGTTTGGATTGCGGAATTATTTCGTGTGGCACAAAACATCACGGCTGAAAACTATGAGTTTATTTTAATTTACAGCGAAGCGGCTCTCATTTATTGGGTATTCTGTTTTGTGCTGTCAATGGGGCAAACCCGCTTAGAAAAACGCCTTTCTCGCCATTTATAAGGACTGGTTATGTTAAAAGTCACGAATATTCAGAAAAGTTTTAATGGCCACCATGTATTAAAAGGCATTGATTTTGAAATTAATAAAGGCGAAGTGGTTGCCATTCTGGGTCCATCAGGTTCAGGCAAAACGACTTTTTTACGCTGTTTAAATTTGCTCGAACGCCCAGAAAAAGGAGTATTAGCATTTACCGATGGAAACTTAACTATTGATTTCAGCAAGAAGATCAGCAAAGCCGATGAACTAAAATTGCGTCGTCGTTCCTCAATGGTGTTCCAACAATACAATCTATTTCCCCACCGCACGGCACTTGAAAATGTGATGGAAGGGATGGTGGTTGTGCAAAAACAACCTAAAGAGATTGCACGTGAAAAAGCCTTGGCATTGTTGGAAAAAGTTGGTTTAAAAGCAAAAGCGGATTTATATCCCTCTCAACTTTCTGGTGGTCAACAGCAACGTGTCGGGATCGCCCGTGCTTTAGCCGTTAAACCCGATATTATCTTGTTAGATGAGCCTACTTCCGCTCTTGACCCTGAACTCGTCGGTGAAGTGTTACAAGCGCTCAAAATGCTCGCGCAAGAAGGCTGGACAATGATTATCGTCACCCATGAATTGAATTTTGCCAAAGATGTGGCAGATCGCGTGATTCTCATGGAAAATGGTCAGGTCGTTGAACAAAATACCTCAGCTGAATTCTTCAGTCATCCACAGCAAGAGCGCACCAAACAATTCTTATTGCAAGCTAAAATGCCAATGGAATTCGAAGATTATTGTATTTAATCAAACCTCTAAATATAAAAAGAACGGTCAAAAAACATCATGAATTTTGACCGCTCTTTCTATTTGAATAAATTACATAATCGCATTATAGAATACTGCTGCTAAAGCCGCCCCGATAAATGGCCCTACAACTGGAACCCAACTGTATCCCCAGTCAGCTTTAGTTTTTAATGTACCACCCAGGAAAAGACCTAAGGTTAAGCGCGGACCAAGATCTCGAGCAGGGTTGATCGCATAGCCGGTTGTTCCACCTAAGCTTAAACCTATTGCCCAAACTAAAATGGCTACTGGTAATGCCCCGATAGAGCCCAAACCAATTGGTGTACTTTCTGCCGTGCCAGGTAAAGTGATGTTTGCCCCTGCAAGATAGAAAATAACGAAGACTAATACGAAGGTACCAACGATTTCGTTCACTAAGTTGATTGGATAGTTACGAATTGCTGGTTCAGTACAGAAACAAGCGCGTTTTAAACCCTCTTCTTCGGTCGCTGCAAAGTGATCTTTATACATAATATAAACCAACAACGCACCTACCATGCCCCCCACAACTTGTGCCGCGATGTAGCCTGGTACCAGTTCCCAAGCAAATGCACCCTTCATTGCCACACCAAGTGTTACCGCTGGATTTAAGTGCGCCCCACTGTAAGGACCTGTCACAACGACGGCCACATACACTGCAAATGCCCACGCGGTAGTAATCACAATCCAACCAGAACTTTGCCCTTTCGTTTTATTTAAACATACGTTGGCTACCACACCGTTACCTAACAGGATTAAGAGCGCTGTGCCAAAAAATTCTGCAAAATAGGCATTCATAAGAGAATCTCCAAATAATGATTAACTTAATGATTTCATTAAAGAAATCTTGCTTTGCAATTCGTTTCGTTGTTTGATCAAATATTGAGATACTCAAAGTGAGTGGCGCCATTATCTAGTTTTTACCAATTAATTCAATAGATGAAACCGATCTATTTTCTAAAAATGAGAGAGCGATCACATTATTTTGTGCGTTAACACAATTGTTTACATTTTTTCGGGGAGAAATCTGTGACACCTATCACAAAACCCAACATTGCTTGTTCCAATTAGGTTCGAATTCAATTAAGTTAGGTTCGCAATTTGTTCGTTTAAGCTCAAAATTTCTTCATTCATTTAATGAGAGTGTCAAGCACTCTAAGGAATAGCACCATGACAGACAAAAAATACATCATCGCTTTGGACCAAGGTACCACAAGCTCTCGTGCAGTATTATTAGATCACAATGCGAATGTTGTCGAAATCGCCCAACGTGAATTTACACAAATTTATCCACGCGCAGGCTGGGTGGAACATAATCCAATGGAAATTTGGGCAACACAAAGTTCAACATTAAACGAAGTGGTTGCAAAAGCAGGCATTACCTCAGATGAAATTGCGGCAATTGGTATTACTAACCAACGTGAAACCACCATTGTGTGGGAAAAAGCAACCGGCACACCGGTTTATAACGCAATTGTGTGGCAATGTCGTCGTACTGCAGATATTACAGACAAACTTAAAGTGGATGGTCACGAAGAATATATCCGCAACACTACAGGCTTAGTAGTGGACCCATATTTCTCGGGGACAAAAGTGAAATGGATTTTAGACAATGTAGAAGGTGCTCGTGAAAAAGCGGAACGCGGTGAACTTCTATTTGGTACCGTAGATACTTGGCTTGTATGGAAATTAACCCAAGGCCGTGTTCACGTAACGGATTACACCAACGCATCCCGTACCATGTTATTTAACATCCATACGAAAAAATGGGATGACAAAATGTTGGAATTATTAAATATTCCACGCTCAATGTTGCCTGAAGTACGCAATTCTTCCGAAGTATACGGCAAAACCAATATCGGGGGTAAAGGCGGTGTACGTATTCCAGTTGCGGGCATCGCGGGTGACCAACAAGCAGCACTTTACGGCCATCTATGTACACGCGCAGGCCAAGCAAAAAATACCTATGGTACAGGCTGCTTTATGTTGCTTCACACCGGTGATAAAGCTATTACCTCTAAAAATGGTCTATTAACCACCATCGCGTGTAACGCTAAAGGCGAACCAGAATACGCGCTTGAAGGTTCGGTATTTATCGCAGGTGCTTCAATCCAATGGTTGCGTGATGAACTCAAAATCGTTCATGACAGCTATGACTCCGAATACTTCGCACAAAAAGTCCCAGACAGTAACGGTGTGTATGTTGTTCCAGCCTTCACCGGTTTAGGTGCGCCTTATTGGGATCCGTATGCTCGTGGTGCAATTTTCGGTCTTTCTCGTGGCTCTAATCGCAACCATATTGTACGCGCAACCCTTGAATCTATCGCTTACCAAACCCGTGATGTATTAGAAGCAATGCAATCTGACTCAGGCCAACGCTTACAATATTTACGTGTCGATGGCGGCGCAACTAACAATAACTTCTTAATGCAATTCCAAGCGGATATTTTAGATGTGAACGTAGAACGTCCAGTGGTGAAAGAAGTGACTGCACTTGGTGCAGCTTACCTTGCAGGCCTTGCGGTTGGTTTCTGGAAAGATTTAGACGAACTTCATGACAAAGCCCGTGTAGAACGTACCTTCACACCAGATAACGATGAAGAAAAACGTGAACGTCGTTATAAAGGTTGGAAAAAAGCCGTTAAACGCTCATTAGAATGGGCAAAAGAAGACGCGGAATAATCCTTCCTAGCCAATAATAAAGTGCGGTCAAAATCGCTTATATTTTTCGGTATTATGTAGCAGTTGCACAAAGACCTAACCGCTTGAAAATACTAAAATCTCCATTGAAAATTTAACTCAATGGAGATTTTTATTATGGCAGAATCCCACCTTATTTCTCAACTTACCAAATTAATCGAAAGTAGCTATAAAGAAAAAGCGATTCTTGAACATCAACTTGAGCAGTTAAAACAACAGAAATCAGATTTAGAGGATAAAATACTTTGTTTTGAGAATACCTTGATATACATTGAACCCAATTTCGATTTAAGGCAAATCAAAACACAATTCAATGTTTCAAGGCTAATAAAACCTCGATTGTTTAAGCAAAATCTTCAATTGTTGGTTGCAAGAGTATTAAAGCAAAGTGATAGTTGGAAAACATTATACTTTATTACAGAGGCGGCGTTGGAATTAGACACTGGCAAAAATTATCCTCTACCCCAAATAGAACATAAATTAGCTGTTGCTCGGGTATTGAAAGAACTGTATAAGAAAGGAATTATTGAACGGAAAGAAGTTGAATTACATAAACGGACACTAAAGCGAAGATTTTTCAGGCGTTCTGAATGGCGATTAAAACCTCTTGAGTAGAAATGGATAAGTAGCGGTAAAAATACCGCTATTTTTGTTTCCATTGCCAGTGAACCTCATTTCGGCTGATTTGAACTCTATTAATCCATTCTCTTTTATAAAATTCATTCAGTTGTTTACGAACGGAATCAAGATGCTTTTCAGATGGTGTATCAGGATTTTGTTCAATATAAAAAATGCGCTGCGTAAGCTCGGCAATTGTAAAGGCTTTGTTGGGTGCTTCTCGCATCATTTGTACGATGTATTTACGAATTTTCCCTTTAAAGAGCTTATATTTGGAACGGTACACAAAGTTTTCCGTATTATAAAGGGCTACATCAGTTTCCTGTTGAGTAAGCTCAATAGCACGTTTTAATGTGGCAATGTTTGCATCAAGTAAGGCTAGATGATGTAATACCTGTTTACGTTCAAACTCAAATTCTTTGAGCTTCTTATCTAAGTTATATGCCATAATCTACTGCCAAACCACTTCTTGATGAATAATTTTTCGTTGCCAATAACCGCACCATTCATTGTTATCGTTGGTGGTTTTCAAACATCGGCTTAATACATCAATAAACTGCGCTTTATTTGAGGTACGGCGATTGTCCTCACGGTAGGCAATTTCATTCGCATAGTTGAGTAAGTATTCGTTACTGATACGGTGAACTTGTCCGTAATACATCCGCTTGAAACGACTAAATAGACTTTCTGCCTGATTGTTTGTTACACCTAAGTCACTACGATATTCTTCCTTATGGTTTACAGTTCTCAAATCATAGTAAGGTAACAAGACATCATAAGCCGTGCTTTCATCGGTATTGATTTGCGTATGAGGTTTAATGAATTTATCAGCAAAACTTTTTATCACCGATTGCGATTCAGTATGTGCCACAAAAACGTGAGAGCGTTTTGCTCCACAATGCAGCGCATTACTGGCTTTTTCTTCTGGCGAATAATGCTCACGAGCAACCATTACACAACGTTTATCAGGATTCTGATTTTCCTTTAAGCGATAGTCAATGCGGTCAGATTTCTTATTTGCTTTACGTGGTGCAGGATGAACATAAGTACCATCCATATCCACTACGCCTGAAAGGGGTTTCATATCACGACTTTCTAATAATGCCTTGCGGAATTTATGTGATAAAACAAATGCCGTGCGAGGATTAAGTTTTGCATTACGAGCTAATTGAAGGGAAGATAATCCTTTGACGGCATTTACCCATTCCATTAAAGCATAGAGATAAACCTTAATCGGTTTCTTGCGATTGGAAAAAATGGTGCCAGAAGTGACACTAAAAGTGTGATTACAATGTTTGCAGCGCCATTGTTTGCGTGTAGAAATATAATAAGGCTTGTGTTGTACCCCACATTTAGGGCAAGTGATGAACTCTTTTCCACCCCATCTTAATTCACAAAGCAAATCATACGCTTCTTCTTCCGAGAGTTGTGCAATCTCGTAGGAAGAAAGCGTGCGAGCTTTGCTAGAAAGTAAGAAATGCTGAGTCATCGTCTTGTTTAAAATTTATGTTAATAGAGATTTTAAATATGCTCAAACGTGATAAAATGCGTTTAAACCGAAAACAAATATACGCTCATTTGCGTAATTTGTCAATTGTAAATTGAAAATGGAACGCTCAAATGTGCATATCAGAAAGATTAAGACAAGTTTGTGAAGCTAAAAATTGGAAAATTACAGATTTTGCAGATCGGGCAGGAATAGCTTATCGTACGATGCAAGGTTATATCGGTGGTGAACGTGAACCCAATGCAGAAGGAATGACAGGCATTGCTAAAGCAGGAGTAAATTTGAATTGGCTCGTGAGTGGCGAAGGTAAAATGTTTATTTCAGATGTTGCTCAAAATGATTTTCTTCCTGATGAAATTAGTTTGATAGGGAAATATCGCGTAATTACTGATTCTAGTAAACGAATTTTGCAAAGAGTAGCTCAAATTTTATATGATGAATCAGTAAGTTAATAAATAAGCGAGCTTATCCTAAACTCGCTTTTCAATAATTATTTTAACATTTTAGGAAATTTAATATTTTATCTTTTACATCTTCGATTTCGGATGGCCAGTCTCTCTCAATTATTTCAATAATAGACAAATATTCAAATCCAGTATTAATCAAAAGTTCATAATACACTTTAGGATTCTTTAAGTTTTCTGGGTAAACAAAATTAGAAGGAAGATTATATTTTTTCTCATTGCCCTTACATTTTCTTAGTAATTCTTTCTCTACGCTATCAAAAGGAATATGTAGTATTCTATTTTTTAGCTTAACTGTTTTCTTATCTCCATCAAGAATAGCTATAACATCCTTTTTATCTTTATTCAAAATACTAAACCTTGAACCTTGTAGAAAATCTTTTACCTCTTCTGCACCACCAATATAAAGTGTTCTGATTTTCTTTTCAGGGTATTCTCCTTTTAAGGAGTCTAATAAATATTGGATATATTTTTCTAGTACAATATCTTCAACAATAATGTATTTATCATACTCTTGAAACCCAAACATTTCTCCAGCAACAAATCCATATGATGTTTCAATAATTCTCATTTTTCCATTATCGTTTGATAAGTAATAAATGGGAGTTCGAAATTCATTATATAGCGTTTTCATAATTACAAGAGAATGAGAAGTAAAAATAATTTTCTTATGATATTTATTGCATAAATTATTTAGCTCTCTCACTAAATTAACTTGAGTTGAAGCATCCAATGAAATATCAATCTCGTCAATAATAACAATATCTTGCTCTTCAGATGAGAGCATCTTATATATATTTATTATGAAATATTCCCCTGAACTAAAATAGTCCTCTCGAATATACCCGCCATCTTTATTAGTCAAGAAATAATATTTTTTACCTTTAATTTCAACTTTTTTAAGCTCATTAAACTTACTACTATTGGGATAAATTTTATTTAAAAATTCGATAATATCTTCATCTTTACTATATTGATTTTTAAGATAAATCTCTCTGAGATCACGATCAATTTTTGATAAGGTTGGGTATGTAGTAAAACGGTTACCAAATGGTATTGGTAACTCGATGCATAATTTTGATTTGATTATATTTCTTGTATTTAAATACTGAATGTTATTATCATAATAATAATTTAAACATTCAAATTCAGTACCATTCTTATGAATAGATATGGAGATGGTAGTATCTTTATCTATGGATAAAGATTTATTTTCCTTAAATACATCAATATCTTGTGTTAGATACATTGATTTAATAATGCTTGTTTTACCTACTCCATTTTTCCCCACGATACAGATAATATTTCTATCTGTCATATCTAACTTAATTATTCCATTTTCTATATGTTGTAGTTTATTTATATTTATAAACATTTTCATAAATTAACCTTGAGAATTTCTTTTATTGTTGATAATCCATATTTTCTAGCTAATTTTTGTAGATAGTCAGGTTCTATATTTATTGCATAAGAAATATTTCCAGCTAATTTTCTTTTAGCTGATAGTTCATTGTCACTAAAATAATCTATAAATTTTAATCTATCTTTTGTGAAAAAATATATTCCCACCTCAATTTCATCTTTTATTTTTCTATCTACACTAATTTCTTGATTGTTAATTGTTAATCCAAGTATTTTTATTTTATTCTTTTTAGTAAAAATTTTTGTCTTAGAATTATTTAAATAAAACGGACTATACTCTTGTTGTAAGATAGACTTAATATTACTTGTTATATAATCTTTGTCTATGTCATCATTAGATGAAATAATAATATCATCTGAATATCTTGTGTAAATAAAGTTATTGTTATTACAAAAAGACTTTATATTTATATCATATTTTCTCATAATATAATTACTAATAAAAGGAGATGTAGGAAAACCAATAGGTAACTTATCATCGATAGTTACTAAGCTTAATATTTTATCTAAATAAAACATCAAGTTTTCTTGATCTAAATACGATAATTTTGAAATATCTTGATGAAGATTTTCTTTTATTAAAGAAGTTGATATGGATGGGAAAAAGTTTATTATATCTGTTTTATAAAAAAAATTGCTATTTACATGCGGTAATAAGCAATCCTTAACATTAATGCCTTTTCTATAGGCAAAGGCTACATCATTTTCTATTGGAAGACTTTTGAATATAAAATGAGATAAAAACGACAAAATTAATTTTAGCTCATCATTAGGAATATATATATCTTTTTGATCCTTACAGATCTTATAATAACTCTTTTCTATGGATATATTTTCAAAAATATCAAATGAAACTTTTTTATTAAAATAAGATTCAAAAAGAAATTTTAAATTAGGCTTTCTATCTTTCATTTTTTTCATTAAAAAGGACAATAAGTAACCACCTATTGCCCTTTTTAATCCAATTAAAATTATAATCTCTTTAGAACTAGCTTATCTTCTTATATAAGAACAGGATTCCTGTCTAAAAACAAGCTCGTTCAATAATACATTAAAAAAACATACTTGTCAATAAATAGTAAATTTCATGCGTTAGATTATCGTACTATCTTTATACGCCCAAGCTAGTCATACATTTACTATGCTCCTAAAGCTTATAAGATAAAGCATAAAAAACTATTGAGCATCTATGGGAGAGAATTTTACATTAAGTAGTTCTTTTAATGTATTAAGCTCTCTATCTTTCTGTTCAAGCAACTTATTCAACAAAACCTCCTTCTCAGCTGCATGAGAAAGTGCTGATTTCAATCTTTCAACCTCAATCAATAACGAAACTTCGCCTACACCTTGATACACAGCACCTTGTGGCGATTCAATTTGAAAACAGATATTCCTACCATCTGATTGCATTAACTCAATTACATCAATGTCAAATACTTGTGCAATTTGTTCGAGTTTGTCTAGGTAAATTTTACTTTCACCACGCTCAATTTTAGCATAGCCATTTAACGACATATTCAGCTTTTCTGCCATCTGTTCTTGCGACCAATCCTTTGCTTCTCGGAACTTCCGAATCTTCTCATTGACACTCATTTTGTACCTGTAAAATTTCTTGAATACCCACTGCTAGTGGTAGTTGATAGAGATTGCCAGTTGCTACAGCGAAACAACCAAATTATGTATTATAGCTAGGTTTAATGCGGGTTCTTACTGAAAATTTCCCTAAATTTCTTATGTTAATCATTATAGGTTTTTTATTATGAATAAGCTACTTCTATCTTTATCTACAGTATTCGTATCTATAAACGTTTTCGCTTTGTCACCTTTAGAGCAAGCTAAAGTAGATACCGTTGCAAAGGTCTATCAAACCAATGATTTAGAACGCTACTCAACAAAAGAGTTTGCAGATTTGCAAATAAAAGCAACAGATATTCATAACGAAAATGAGTATGAATACGGCGGAACATGCCTTTCCGAATTTTGGATCTATGGAATGGTGAGAAATCAAGTTGAAGTAAAACCTATCATAAAAATTATTAAGGAACAGGTAAATGTCACTCTAAAAAGTAAGAAGAAAACCATTGATTTAATCTATCAACTGGAATGTGAAAACAACCAATGCTTAGTATCGGATGTAATTACTGAACAAGGGCATAGTTACAAGAAAAGCTTGGCTTCTTGCATCAAGAAATATCAATAAGGAAATGTTATGAGAAAAATATTTAAGGTAGTAATGCTAACCTTATCATTAACTTCTTGTGCAGAAGTTACAGAGGGACTTCGAGATATTTCACAAGGTACATTTGTGAAGAAAAGAGTTGGCAATCCATTTAGAACGGAGCAAACCACTGATTCATCTTTATATAACAGTTTGGTTAATCTATCTCAAGGTAAAGCAGTAGGTTCATCTATAAAGATGGAAACATCTGATCTTATGTTCTTCAAGGCATTAAACCATAATACTTTAATTCAAGAAAATGAAGTAAATTATGACTACGACCAAGTCGAATTATTAAGTAGTGAATTAAAACGCCATAAAATCTTTGTTAAAGAGAGTAAAGCAGGTGAAAAATGTTCATCTCCTTTATCAAATAATCAAGGATACACATCATCAACTTACGAATTTATGATTAATGGTAAAAAACTATATATCCTTCAATATGGAAGTGTTTGTGGAAGTTGTTTATATAAACCCATTGTAATTACCAAGAATCAGCCTTGCAAAGTCCTCAATACTCTTTAAATTTTAGGTATAACACGAGAATGTTTAAAAATTTGCTTAAAGAATATCAAGAAGGATACGTATATCTCTTTTCTGATAGAAGTTTCTATAAGAAGCTTTGGATTATTCCTTTATTACTATTTTTCCCATTTATAAAGTATCCATTCGGCATAATATTTATTAAAGGATGGCAGGTTCAGATGGTTGAAGATATTATGCTAGATAAGCCGTTGCAATCATTACAAATAAAGAAAATAGTTCTGAAAGGGTTACAAATAACAGGAGTTACGATTATATATTGGATGGTTCCAACAGCTTTTTGTTATTTATTAGGACTAAAAGGTATTCTAGGATTGTTCTTAGATATACTAGAATTTATACAAGGCGGATTAACAGGCTATCTTACGGATTACATTGAGGATTATATTGCAACATTATTTATCTACTTTATATGGGGCATGATCTCAAATCCAATTCTTCAATGTGGAATCATTAGATATGCATTAACTGGAAAATGGTTAGAATTATTAAATATACCGAAAAACATCTTATTCCTAATGGCTAATTTACATAATTTCTTAAAGTTTTATGTTTTTTATCTAGTCACAGTATTGCTTTTAATAATCCTTGATTCGTTATTATTATTTATAGCGTTTCCTATTGAGATTTTGTTGCTACCATTTTTACTTGTTCTCTATTATGGTTCAGTTTCGCATGAGTTAGGGCATCTAGCAAAAAATGCATTTCTCAAGCAGGTTAATAGGAAAAAAGATTTAACTGCTGATAATCCAACAGATTATATTGAAAATAAACGTTCACATTAAGAGGATTAGTTATGATTGAAAAATCGTTATTTACATACTTTATTGAAGCATTTACTAAAAACTATGCAAACTTTAAAGGGCGTGCTAGACGAAAAGAGTATTGGGGATTTACTTTATTTTATGCGTTAATATTCGCTATTTTAGGTGCTTTTGCTTTTACAGGTATTGGAGTAATACTTTTTTTAGTAGTTTTTGTTGTTACCTTACCACCTTCAATATCCCTAACAGTCCGTAGATTACACGATATAAATTTATCGGGTTGGTTTACTTTATATATGTTAATTATGCTAATTCCTGTTATTGGTGAAGCGATTGCAATCATCATTTCAATCGTCATCGGAGTTGTGCAAGGTAGTGCCGAATCGAATAAATTTGGCGAAAATCCTGTAATATCGAATAAATAATTACGGACACTAGCGATAACAAATAATAGATGAAAGCAACTTCGTGAGGAATTGCTTTTTTTATTTGACGAAAAATTTTCAAAGGACTATATTTACACTAATTTGCAGGGAAAACTTACTACAAATTATATAATTAGCCAAGGAATACAACTTTATTCAATCACCAATTAATACACATTAACAGGTGTGTAGCGAATGTTTAGGTGGCAGCAAATTTCATCTTGTAAATTTCCTGTTTTAACAATCGCAATTTCACTCATTTTAAATGAGCCTTCCACAAGTTCCTTGTGGGTAACGGTATTCGAGGCATAAACGCTTTGAGCCGACTTGAAATTTTCAAGTGGGCGATTTTTTATGTCTGGCGTTTAGCAAATCTCGAATGCCTTGTACTACACAAGGAAATTCGCAATGGCTCAACATTATTTACTTTCAAGCAAATCCAAAAACATCAATTTAAAAGATATTTTACGCCTTACAGAAGAAGATGCTTTTTACCTTTTAAAAACTCACCGTTGGGGAAACCCTGATAATGTTCGTGATGTATGCTGTCCGCATTGTGGTATTCGCCACGAAGCCTATTTCCTTTCTTCTCGTAAACGTTGGTGTTGTAAACATTGCAAACGCCATTTTTATATTACAACAAATACAGCCTTTGCCTTTCATAAAGTTGATTTAGTCGATATTCTTGCTGTCATCTTAATGATGGTAAATAGCTCAAAAGGCATTAGTGCGATTGATGTTAGTCGTCATCTTAATTTGAACTACAAAACGGCATTTGTACTTTGTGGGAAAGTTCGCGAAGCCTTATTTAAAACACGCGATTTAAGTCCATTGTCAGGCGAAATTCACGAAGATGGAATGTTGATCAACTTTACCCTGCGCCCAACTAATTTCCGTAAAAACAATTATAAACAACGTCAAAAAGCCGATGAGAAAGGTCGCAAATATCCTAAATTTAGAGCGACTAAACGTTGTCTATTCGCTATTACACAACGTGCTGCAAATGATAGTAATATATCTGGAGCAAATCGTACCATTGTCGCAATGGATTACACCGAAAATGCTGATACTGTTTTTGCATTAAATCAACGCTTTGTCAAAGCAGGCAGTGATATTATGTGTGATGAAAACCCTGCTTATAAAAGTCTTGATTTTCATTACACCCGTTGGTCGGTGAATCATCAAGAGGCTTATAGTGCGAAAGGTGTAAATAATAACCTTGCGGAATCCTTCAATGCAAGAATGCGTGATTTAATGCGTGGCACACATCATAAAGTCGATAATAAATATGCCTTGCACTATGCTAATCAAGCCGCATTCTTTTCAGATAACCGTCGAGAATCTAACGGGAAACTTTTTGAAGATGTCCTCAAACGTTGTTTATGGGTTCTGCCATTCAAAGAATGGGTTGGCTATTGGCAGGGTAATCATCGCGAAGGTGAGCTTCTCGGTATGAAAGCCTTTGCACCTAACGAAATTTCATCACAATACTTTAAGCGACTTGAAGAACAAACTGCATGCGATGAAATTCTGATGGCAGCATAGAATCGTATAGGCGTTAATAGACTTAGATAGAATTATATAGAAAGAAATAGCTTACCTGAATAAAGGTTGAGCGGAATAGTTACGCCTTGAGTTTGAAAAAATGGAAAATTGATGTGAAAAATTGCGAGGTTGAAGTTAGAATTTGAGGTAAAAGAAATGCCTTTCACAATTTTCATTCGGAAAGGCATTCAAATTTATGCGGTAAATTAGTCAATTTTCGGACTTTGTGCAACTGCTACATAATACCGATATTTTTGACCGCACTTTTATTATCATTCCCGACTTATCTACCAAACAGCGAAGCCCAAAATCCTTTTTTATTTTCAACTTTCTTTTGCTTTGCTTCTTCCATTCTTTGTTTGACATAATTTACCCAAACTTGATGGGGCGCATCAAAATCAAATGATTTCATAAAATCATAAGGAATTTTATATTCTGCTAATGGATTTATATCAATCAATTCTTTTGGCGCTATTGGGCTATCAATACCCAAATCAAAACCGTGGATTGCTGCGATTTTGGCATACATTAAAACTTGCGGTTGCAAGTAAAAATCAAAATGTAAAAGAGTATCTTTTGCTGCTCGTTTAGCAAGCTTAAGTTCGAGTAATTTATCTAAAGCCTCTTGCATTCCTTTTATATTTTTATCTGCTAATGCCACATAAAATTCATGATCAGGAATACGCTTTAAATCGCTACGGGCTTTTTTCTCATCATTTAAGAATGTGAGTGCGCGTTCTTTTAATAATTGCCAATCGCCACTTAACGCCAATAAAGTGTTCGCATTAAAAAAAGGTCTGGTATCAGTTCGTTTATAGGTAACTGAAATATCGACAATTTCATCACGATGTTTAATTAAATAATCAATTAACTTTTGATTATCTGAAAGCAAACTCATAAAAAAGAAATTTGTATTAATTCCGTTGTACGCCCATTGAAAATCATATTCAGACAGAATACCTAAGAAACCAGCAATAGAAGCATTTTCTTTAAATCCTGAAATATCATTTTCTAATAAATGCTTAGAGGCTAATGCCGCGTGATAATCTTTCATCCAAAATATCAATGAAAATACATTTCCATTGAATTCTTCTATATGACTCAATACTATTTTCAATTTTTTATTGTCAAATTCTACATATTCTTCAACCCTATCCAAAGTAAATCTCTTTGCATCATCGTAAGTATTCGCAATATCACTTCCTAAAAAGATATTATATTTTTCCATATTAATATTCTCCGATTAATGTTTATTAGGAACTTTTACTGGTAACACCGCAACTTTACCATTTGATTTATCCACGCCAGCTATAATAGTTGATTTACTTAACATAAGCATCTTTGAAAATACAAAAGTGCGGTCAAAATCGCTTATGTTTTGACCGCACTTTTCATTTGAACATGCTACATTTTAATTTTTTACGTGAGTATTAACTCGCTTAAAACATCACTTACATACTGAAGAATCATATTCATACTGAAATTCAATATTAGGAAAATTGTGGTGTAATGTAATCAAATTACCATTTTTACAGTAAACATTTTCTCTAATTTCGGAATAGCCTCGTTTAGATACAAAATCCTTGTAATCCCTTAACTCACCAAGCAGATACAGACTAATCTTAATATACCTGAAGTCTACATTTTGATATTGAATTTTATCTTTAAATTGAAGGTTTATTGCCGTATAAAGACGCTCTCCCTCTTGTTTTCTAGTATAGTTTTTAGAAATTCCTCCTGACAAAACTCCATAAGCAAGTATTCCAAGATAAATAATTATAAATAAAGATATGAGATACTTATTCTTTGCTATCATCTTTTACCTTAAATATCAATTTATAGAAAATAATAAAACAGCCATATTTTATAGAAATATAACGTCATCCAGGAGAATATTTTTTAATATTTAAAATTATTGTTCACACTTGGATTTAAATCTATCAACTATACTGCTGCCGATACTTCTCTAAATTATCTTGAAAATGCTGAATATAGTATTCGATATCTTTTTCTGGGTAGCCAAGAATTCGGCCGATTTCACGTTCCACTTTTGGATCAAAACCATTCACAGTGCTTGCAGGAAGTAATACTTCCATTTGTTCAGCGAGTGCAAGAGATTGAGGTAAATAGACAATAAAATCAGTTAAGCAGACATCATTAATATGACGTTGCACTGTTTTTGAATGAAGCATTCCTAGCTCAAGATAAGGGAGAAAGGCGTCAGGAATACCGAGCTCCTGATTGAATAATGCCACTTGCTTTTCGCCCCTTAACATTAATTCCAGCTCCTTGCCTTCATGCGGCCCAAGAATACCTTTTTCCATAAGAATATTCCTTTCGTTGAAATAAAAAAGGGGATTGGATGATTGACCAGATCCCCTTCATTGTACGCCTATTTGGCCACAATGTTCATCTAAATGACGAAATTATTTTTTCCAATTTTTCAACGCATCGGCAAAGGCATTACCCATCGCACTATTTCCTCTAGGATTACGCTCTTGACGAGGTGCATTACTTCTTGGTTTTGCGCTTAAAGTGCGGTCAGATTTGCCGTCATTTTTGACCGCACTTTCATCTAATCGCATCGTCAATGCAATACGTTTACGCGGCACATCCACTTCCAAGACTTTCACTTTTACGATATCGCCCGTTTTCACCACTTGATGTGGATCTTCTACGAATTTATCGCTTAATGATGAAATGTGTACTAAACCGTCTTGGTGAACACCTATATCCACAAATGCGCCGAAATTAGTCACATTGGTGACGGTACCTTCTAAAATCATACCCGGTTTCAAATCGGTGATTTCTTCCACGCCTTCTGCGAATACAGCAGTTTTAAATTCACCACGCGGATCGCGCCCCGGTTTTTCCAACTCTTTGAAAATATCTTGAACCGTTGGTAAACCAAATTGCTCATCAATAAATTGTTTTGCATCAAGCTGACGTACTACACCTGCATTGCCCATTAAATCTTGGATAGATTGCGCGGTGGCTTGCAAGATTTTTTCCACTACTGGATAAGCTTCTGGATGGACACCTGAAGCATCAAGTGGATTTTTCCCGCCTGCAATACGCATAAAGCCTGCACATTGCTCAAAGGCTTTTGGTCCTAAACGCGGCACTTTTTTCAATTCAGTACGACTTTCAAAACGACCATTTTCATCACGGTATTCCACAATGTTTTGCGCTAAGGTTTTCGTCATCCCTGCCACGCGCGCGAGTAATGGCGCCGATGCCGTATTCAAATCCACACCTACTGCGTTTACACAGTCTTCCACCACTGCATCAAGTTTACGCGCAAGTTGGGTTTGGTTTACATCGTGCTGATATTGCCCTACACCAATAGCTTTCGGTTCGATTTTTACTAATTCCGCCAATGGATCTTGTAAACGGCGTGCAATAGAGACTGCACCACGTAAAGACACATCTAAGTTCGGGAATTCATTTGCCGCAAATTCAGAGGCGGAATAAACGGATGCGCCTGCTTCGCTCACCACAACAGTTTGAGGTTTATTTTCTTTAATTTCTTTAATCACTTCTTTCGCAAAACGTTCTGTTTCACGAGAGGCTGTACCGTTACCAATGGCAATTAATTCTACGTTATGTTTGCGGATCAAGCTGAAAATCGCCACTTGTGCTTCAGCTTCACGACCCGTGTGTGGATAAATGGTGGTGGTATCTAATAATTTACCAGTATTATCTACCACCGCAACTTTAACACCTGTACGTAAGCCCGGGTCCAAGCCCATAGTGCATTTTGCGCCAGCCGGTGCAGCCATCAAAAGTGCGGTCAGATTTCTAGCAAAAACATCAATGGCTTCTTCTTCCGCTTTTTCACGTAAACTTGCCATTAATTCTGTTTCTAAATGCAACGAGACTTTGATTTTCCATGTCCACGCAATCACTTGCTCACGCCATTTATCCGCAGGCTGTCCCGTAAAACGGACATCTAAATAATTACGAATAATTTCTTCACAATAACTTTGGCGACTTCCCTCTTCCGCATCAGGATCCGCATTTAAGCTTAATTGTAAAATGCCCTCATTACGTCCTCGGAACATCGCTAATGCACGGTGAGAAGGCACATTTTTTAATAATTCTTGGTGGTCGAAATAATCTTGGAATTTTGCCCCTTCTGTTTCTTTACCTTCGATCACTTTGGATACGATAACCGCATTTTTCGCTAAATAATCACGGACTTTCGCTAATAAACCCGCATCTTCAGCAAAACGCTCCATTAAAATATAGCGAGCGCCATCAAGCGCGACTTTAGTATCTGTTACGCCTTTATCATCATTCACAAATTCAGCTGCGGCCGTTTCAGGATCATTCTTCGGCTCGTTCCAAAGTAAATCAGCCAATGGCTCAAGACCGGCTTCAATCGCAATTTGCCCTTTCGTACGACGTTTAGGTTTGTATGGCAAATACAAATCTTCTAATTCGGTTTTGCTTTGTGTTGCATGGATTTTGTCACGTAATTCATCGGTCAATTTCCCTTGCTCTTCAATAGATTTCAAAATGGTTTGACGACGATCTTCTAATTCACGTAAATAAATTAAACGAGTTTCAAAATGACGAAGTTGAGTGTCATCCAAGCCACCTGTGGCTTCTTTACGATAACGGGCGATAAATGGAATGGTGTTGCCATCATCTAATAATTGAATAGCGGCGAGGATTTGTTGGGGTTGAACGGTTAATTCTGCCGCAATAATTTGGCTAATTTGTTGATTTAACATTGTCATACTTCTTTGTTATTAAAGGATTCGATAAAAACGGGAATAGAATACTGGTTTTAGACAACAGGCTCAAATATAATTCAAAAAAATTTCTTTTATTTTTATCATGGCAAAATCAAATTACATTACCCGTCAAGGCTGGCTTGCGCTTGACCAAGAACTTAAATTTTTGTGGAAAGAAGAACGTCCTAAAGTTACCCAAGCGGTTTCAGATGCTGCTGCGCTTGGTGACCGCAGTGAAAACGCAGAATATATTTACGGTAAACGTCGTTTACGTGAAATTGATCGCCGTGTGCGTTTCCTTTCCAAACGCTTAGAAGTGTTACAAATCGTGGATTACCACCCGAAACAAGAAGGCAAAGTGTTTTTCGGTGCCTGGGTTGAGCTAGAAGATGAAGAAGGTGAAGTGAAGCAATACCGCATTGTCGGCTGCGATGAATTCGATCCCGCTAAAAACTGGATTTCCATTGATTCTCCCGTCGCACGTGCCTTAATCGGAAAAGGCGTTGATGATGAAATTCATGTGGAAACCCCCTCAGGCAAAGTGGTGCTCTATGTGAACCGAATTTGGTATGAAAAATAGCGAAGTAGAAAAACAAAAGAGCGGTCAAAATTGACCGCTCTTTTTTATTCTATCAATCGGATAAATTATGCTTTATCACCAATTAATACAGACTCTAACGCAATTTCAATCATATCATTGAAGGTTAATTGGCGTTCTTCTGCTGTAGTTTGTTCGTGTGTACGAATATGGTCTGAAACGGTACAGATACAAAGTGCTTTTGCACCATATTCTGCTGCTACGCCATAGATACCAGCCGCTTCCATTTCTACGCCTAAGATGCCGTATTTTTCCATCACATCAAACATTTCGAAATCTGGCGTGTAGAATAGGTCTGCAGAGAAAAGATTCCCTACGCGAACTTGCTTACCTTTTTCTTTCGCAGCTTGAACCGCTGCTTGTGCCATATCAAAATCAGCAATTGCAGCAAAATCGTTATCTTTGAAACGGATACGGTTTACTTTTGAATCAGTACATGCTCCAAGGCCGATGATAACATCACGTACTTTAACGTCCATACGTACGGCACCACAAGAACCAACACGGATGATTTTTTTCACGCCGTATTCAGTAATTAATTCTTTCGCATAAATTGAGCAAGATGGGATACCCATACCGTGACCCATAACAGAGATACGACGACCTTTATAAGTACCGGTATAACCCAACATATTGCGAACGTTAGTCACTTCTTTCGCATCTTCTAAGAATGTTTCAGCAATATATTTTGCACGAAGCGGATCGCCTGGCATTAACACAACATCTGCAAATGCGCCTTCAGGAGCGTTAATATGTGGAGTCATTGTTTTTTCCTCTTGTTGATAAATAAAAAGTCATTTAAGCAAACGTTTTCGCTTGCTTTAAAGTACAACACCACGAATGATTCGTGGTGTTGAGAGATAAAGTGCGGTCAAAATTCACCACATTTTAATTACATTGCTACGCCGCTTAACTCGATGAATAAACCTGCGATAGTCGCACTCATTAAGTTAGCTAATGTACCCGCTACAACTGCTTTTAAACCTAAGCGCGCAACATCACCACGACGATTTGGTGCCATACCACCGATACCACCGATTAAGATTGCGATAGAGCTGAAGTTAGCAAAACCACATAATGCGAAAGTAATGATGGCTTTAGTTTTTTCACTTAATACAACTGCTGTATCTGGTTGTAAGTATTTCGCGAACTCTAAGTAACCCACGAATTCATTTACGGCTAATTTCATACCAATCATTTGACCCGCGATTGCAGATTCATCCCAAGATACACCAATTAAGTACGCTAATGGTTTGAAGATCCAACCAAAGATTGATTGTAATGTTAAATCACCGTAACCGAACCAGCCGCCTACACCACCTAAAATACCATTAACTAAAGCAATTAAACCCACGAACGCGATTAACATCGCACCTACGTTTAACGCTAATTGCATACCGGCACTCGCACCACCCGCCATGGCCTCAAGCACGTTGGTTGGTTTTTCGCTATCATCCGTTTCAGGTTGTTTATCGTTAAATTGTTCAGTTTGTGGGAATAAAATTTTCGCAAATAATAAACCTGCTGGTGCAGCCATGAAAGATGCTGCGATTAAGTAAGTCAACGGCACGCCCATTCCTGCATAACCTGCCATGACTGAGCCCGCGATAGAAGCTGTACCACCCGCCATAATAGCGAACAATTCAGATTGGGTCATATTTTTAATGTAAGGACGAACCACTAAAGGTGCTTCAGTTTGACCAACGAAGATATTCGCTGCTGCAGACATTGATTCTGCTTTAGATGTACCTAACGCCGCTTGCAATGCACCACCAATCACTTTGATGACAACTTGCATAATGCCTAAGTAATAAAGCACAGAAATTAAACCAGAGAAAAAGACGATGATTGGTAACACTTTCACCGCAAAGATAAAGCCGGCATTTGAAGGATCTGCTAAGCCACCAAAGACGAAGTTAATCCCTTCATTACCATAAGCGATAACATTTGATACACCATTTGCTGTCGCTTGTAATGCATCACGACCAAACGGCACATACAAAATAAGGGCCGCAAATCCGATTTGGATCGCCAAAGCCCCTAATACAGTACGTAAATTAATCGCCTTACGATTATTTGAAAATAATACGGCAATGACCAGTAATACGACAATGCCTAAAACGCTACCTAAAATACCCATTTTTTTCCCCTAGGTTGGTTAGATAAGTAAGTGAATAAAATTGTCCTATTCTACTTGTTTTTCGGGAAAAAGTCGGAATATTTTTGCTACTTTTCGGTATGTTTGCTTATAAAATGGCCACAATTTTGGTCAGACCACAAGATTTCGCATAGTTTTCAAGTGCTTGGGTCTGTTCAACAGTTGGGACATAAGGGGTGAGCCCTTCGGCATCTCGTGCACCTTTTGTGTGCATTCGGATAATTTTGAACAACACATCTGGATAGTCGTTCAATAAGGCAGCGACCTGTTCCACCAACTTTTCAGCATCAAAAAAATTTGCCACATAAACTAACCGCACTTCTTCCACTTTATTTAATGGTAATAATTGCGCCAAGTTCTTCAAATTGCGATCTAAGTTTTCTTGCTTAATATGTTGATGAGTGGGGATGATATTTTTCGGGACAATGCCTTGGCGATTTTGTCTATCAAAGCACAAACTCTGTAAGCCAAGTCCTTCTCCTTTCAAATCAAAGAGAAATTTGTCTGTAACCTCAATTAAAGGACGAATTGCGTCAAATTCAAAGAAACCACTGCTATCTAAATAGCAAGTTAGCCCTTCCTCACGTAGTTTTTGAAACAATGGAACAAGCTTTTTATGATGAATGGTGGGCTCCCCACCAGAAACTGTTACGCCACGAATGAAAGGCACAGCATCCATCACTTGCTCATACAAATACTGCAAACTGACTTGATGAGCGCCTTCGGCATAACGAGGGATAGTTTCTGGATTATGGCAATAAAGGCAGTTTAACTTACAACCTTGTAAGAAAATACTGGTACGATTCCCCTGTCCTTCTACATTAGAAAAAGGAATAATACGATGCAGGGGAACATAAATATCAGAAAGTGCGGTCACAAATAGCGCTTTTTTCTAGAGTAAGTTATCACTTACACAAGCTTCATTTGGAAAATCACTAATTCGGCTTGGCAGCAGAATGTGAAAACCGCTTTAAGTACATATCCCTCTTCAACCTGTTGAATTTCAGATTGAATTTGGCAAGGTTCACTTTCTACATCACGTGCTTTTAATGTGAAATATTCCAATGCGCCTTCTGCATCTTGACGAGTCGCGTAAAACTGCTCGATAGGTAAACTACAATCACTGTTATCAAACAATGATTTCATATCGAAAGTATTACAGCCTACACATTCAATTGGTTTTTCAGTTTGAATGGCCATCTTTTTCTCCTTATCTAAAAAAGCCGTGATATAACACGGCTTATTAAGTTTAAAATTATTTTGCAGCAACAAAGCCGACGGCTTCGTACACTTTGGCAAGAGTTTCTTTCGCTCTTGCACGGGCTTTTTCCGCACCTTGACGCAAAATCTCGTCTAAAAGTGCTTCATCGTTACGATATTGATAGAAACGTTCTTGCAAACCTGCAAGTAAGTTTGACACTTCGTCAGCCACCGCTGTTTTTAAGTGTCCATACATTTTGCCTTCAAATTCTTTTTCAAGGTCTGCCACAGATTTATCTGTTACCGCAGAAAGAATATCTAATAAGTTAGACACGCCCGCTTTGTTTTTCACGTCATAACGTACAACAGGCGGTTCATCAGAGTCTGTTACCGCGCGTTTGATTTTTTTCGCCACCGATTTAGGATCTTCAAGCAAAGTCACCACGTTATTACGGTTATCATCGGATTTAGACATTTTTTTATCAGGATCTTGCAAAGACATAATACGCGCACCGGCTTTGCCTAAGAAGATTTCAGGAATAGTGAAAATATCACCATAAAGCGCATTAAAACGAGCGGCAATATCACGGGTGATTTCTAAATGTTGTTTTTGGTCATCCCCTACCGGCACGCTTTTTGCTTGGTAAAGTAAGATATCTGCTGCCATTAAAACCGGATAATCAAATAAACCCACGTTAATATTTTCTGCATAACGTGCTGATTTATCTTTAAATTGAGTCATACGGCTCATTTCACCAAAATAGGTGTAGCAGTTTAATACCCAGCTTAGTTGAGTATGTTCTGGTACATGAGATTGCACGAAGATCGTGCTTTTATTCGGATCAATGCCACAAGCCAAGTAAAGGGCGAGCACATCAAGAGTTGCCTTGCGAAGCGCCACAGGATCTTGACGTACAGTGATGGCATGTAAATCCACCACACAGAAAATACACTCATAATCGTCTTGCATTTTCACCCAGTTGCAAAGTGCACCTAAATAATTCCCGATAGTTAATTCGCCGGAAGGCTGCACGCCACTGAATACAATTGGTTTTGTCATTGGTTATCCTTTTATTCTATAAACTGAATTGGCGCTATGATAACAAAAGATAGGGCGTTTTTTAATGATTGAGTTCAAAACAATGTGTAAAAATGCTATATTACGCCAAAAATTTCTGCAGCTCACAATTTATAATCCCAATGAAAAATTATAATGATATGGCTCTGGCACTTGCCGGTGTTTGTCAATCAGTCTTATTAATCAGTCAATTAGCACAAAAAGGCGAAGTTGATAACCAAGATGCATTCCAAACCACCATTCATTCTCTTCTGATTACTCAACCTAAAGATACATTAGCCGTATTTGGCAGTGATGTTCAACATCTTAAAGTGGGATTAAACACACTTATCGAGCAACTCACCCAATTAAATGACAAAAATTTATTAAATTATTGGGGTAGCTTGTTAGCGTTAGAGAGCAAATTAAACAAACAACCTGAAATCAAACAAGAACTTGGCCGCCGTATTGCCCGTTTACCGGAACAACTTGCTTATCACGACAATCAATTTGATGATGAGATGTTTTCTATCATGGCAAACATTTATGTCGATACGATTAGCCCTTTAGGCAAACGCATCCACATTATTGGTTCGGCATATCATTTACAGCAACAAAGCGTGCAAGACAAAATTCGTGCGTGTTTACTTGCCGGCATTCGTTCTGCCGTTTTGTGGCGTCAAGTCGGCGGCAGCAAATGGCAGCTGTTATTTCATCGTAAAAAATTAGTGCAAGCGGCACGACAACTCTACTCAACTTTAAATTAATCCTTGGAGAACTCTTATGCAACTTTCCGCATTAACCGCTCTTTCCCCGATTGACGGTCGTTATCAAGATAAAGCCACCGCATTACGTGGTATTTTCAGTGAATTTGGCTTGCTCAAATTCCGTGTCACCGTGGAAGTACGTTGGTTACAAAAATTGGCGGCGACCGCTGAAATCCAAGAAGTTTCTTCTTTGTCTAAAGAAGCAAACGATTACCTTAATAAAATTGTGGAAGAATTCAGTCTTCAAGATGCTGAACGTATCAAAGAAATTGAGCGCACCACGAATCATGATGTCAAAGCGGTTGAATATTTCTTAAAAGAAAAAAGTGAAGCTTTACCAGAATTAGCCAAAGTCTCTGAATTTATTCACTTTGCTTGTACCTCGGAAGATATTAACAACCTTTCTCACGCCCTAATGTTAAAAACGGCGCGTGAAGAAGTAATCTTACCGGAATGGCAAAAACTGATTGATGAAATCACCCGTCTAGCGAACGAATACAAAACCATTCCATTACTTTCGCGTACACACGGCCAACCTGCTTCACCAAGTACTGTGGGTAAAGAAATGGCTAACGTGGTTTACCGCTTAAGACGCCAATTCAAACAACTCCAACGAAATGAAATCTTGGGTAAAATCAATGGCGCGGTGGGTAACTACAATGCGCATTTATCGGCTTATCCAAATATCAATTGGCATAAATTCAGTGAAGAATTTGTCACCTCATTAGGTTTAGATTGGAACCCATACACTACTCAAATTGAACCTCATGATTACATTGCTGAATACTTTGATGCCGTGGTTCGTTTTAATACCATCATCATCGACTTCGATCGTGACTTATGGGGTTACATTGCGTTAAATCACTTTAAACAACGCACTATCGCGGGTGAAATTGGTTCATCTACCATGCCACATAAAGTGAATCCTATCGACTTCGAAAACTCAGAAGGTAACTTAGGTTTAGCCAATGCCGTGATGACTCACCTAGGTCAAAAATTACCAATTTCTCGCTGGCAACGTGACTTAACGGATTCCACTGTATTACGTAACTTAGGCGTCGGTTTAGGTTATTGTTTAATTGCGTATGCCGCAACGCGTAAAGGTATCAGCAAATTAGAAGTGAACGAACAACATCTCCGTGATGAACTCAACCAAAACTGGGAAGTTTTAGCTGAGCCAATTCAAACCGTGATGCGTCGCTATGGTATTGAAAAACCATACGAAAAATTAAAAGAACTCACCCGCGGTAAACGTGTTGATGAAAAAGCGATGCGTGAGTTCATCGAGAAACTGGATATCCCTGCAGATGAAAAAGCGCGTTTACAACTACTCTCTCCTGCAACCTATATTGGTGCAGCCATTGAGTTAGTGGAAAAACTATAAGAAACAAAAGGGCGTTTTATAACGCCCTTAAAAAATTAAAGTGCGGTCAAAACACTAGAGATTTTGACCGCACTTTTTATTCTTTTTTACTATTTCCCGTTTCATCATTCACGCTTAATAAATAGCAATCGTGCGTGATCATACACCCAATTAAAAATAAAGGTATAAACGGTTACCATCACCGTTAAGCTGAAATCCATCATAAAAGCTGTAATCCAATCCACTTTTAAAAAGTAAGCAATGATCGGCACGGTGAAAATAAGTAAACCGCCCTCAAATGAAATGGCATGTAAAGTACGAAATATGACACCTCGCTTTTCTCGCGGCCCCGTAAAGACTTTATCAATAAAATAATTAAAAACGAGGTTCCATAGCATGGCGGTTAAGGAAACCAGTACCATGGACCCAAAGAGAATAGAAACACTTTCTTCTGTAAAGAAATACAAAGCGAAAACAGAAAGCAACACAACCGTGGTTTCAAACAAGATTGCATGAAAAAGCCGCTCAAGAAAACTCATTTGTCATCCTTTACAAAGCAAAAGTGCGGTCAAATTCACCGCACTTTTCATCAATATTTGATTAATTGGTTTTTAATTTATTCCAATATTTTTCGTAAATGTCCACTGCTTCGCCCACATCGCCTTGCATAATGCCTTTTTCAATGTTTTCAGCAGATGGGAACAAGGTTGGGTTATTCGCCATTTCAGGTGAAAGTAACGCTTTCACGCCTTCATTTGGCATTGAGAAGCCCATTTTTTCAACCACTAATTTCGCATTTTCAGGGCGAAGTAAGAAGTCGATAAATTTATAAGCGCCCTCTGTATTTTTCGCACCTTTTGGAATCGCGTAGTTATCCATCCAGAAAATTGCGCCTTCTTTTGGATACACAAATTGGATACTTGGATTTTCTTTGTGTGCTAAATAAGCTGAACCATTCCATAACATACCGATAGAAGCTTCACCTTGAACAAACGGCACTTCTGGCGAATCAGAGTTAAAGGTCACTACATTTGGTAACAATTTCAGTAAGCGCTCATAAGCGGCTTTAATGTCTTCTTCATTC
Organism: Haemophilus sp. 27098_8_127; assembly: GCF_041433495.1. NCBI lineage: Bacteria > Pseudomonadati > Pseudomonadota > Gammaproteobacteria > Pasteurellales > Pasteurellaceae > Haemophilus > Haemophilus sp. 27098_8_127. Next base: position 65,527 of record NZ_JAPWBP010000005.1, on the reverse strand, counting down.
TTAGTGTTCGGTGATTTACCATCTAAAAGTAATGCAATGTGGAACACTTCACGCGCATCACTGGTTAATAACACTTTGCCTTTGTATTCTGGATTCCAAAAATCAGCCCAACTCGTAATTTTGCTTGGGTCAATATCATCCGCGTTCACACCGATACCAGTTAAGCCATAAACGTAAGGCAGAGAATATTTGTTATTTGGGTCAAATTCCTTGTTTAATAAATTTGCTGGAATTTGTTTAAAATTACTTAATTTGCTGTGATCAAGCTCTTGCAACATGCCTTCTTTCGCCATTTTATTGACGTAATAGCTTGATGGGAAAACTAAATCATAACCACTGCCGGTACTAGAGGTCAGCTTTAATTTAGCATACATTTCTTCATTACTTTCAAATGTCGAATAAATCACTTCAATGCCGGTTTCTTTGGTAAATTCCGCAACCAAATTAGATGGCACATAGTCAGTCCAGTTATAAACATAAAGTTTTTCAGCAGCAAATGCCACAGAGGTTGCGACGAATGCGACGGCAGACAGACAAAGTGATTTAATGTATTGAACAGCATTTTTTTTCAATTTATTGACCTCCTCAGGACAATCAAAATAAACCTTAAGTAATCGTTTACCTATGTAAACTTGGGGAGTATAGCACCTTTTTTGCAAAAGGTTTGACATATTTTCCCATCAGGGTAAGATTTCTCTCATCTCTATTTTATGTTAATCAATCATCAACTATGCTCGAATTTGCTCATCAAGAACACGTCAAATCTTATTATCTCGATAGTCGAAATCAAACCTTTGAACTGCCGCCTCTCACTCAGCAAGAAGAAGCGGATATTTGTGTCATCGGGGCGGGTTTCTTTGGCTTATCTGCTGCCCTTGAATTAGCGGAAAAAGGCAAAAAAGTGATTGTGCTAGAAGGTGCGAGAGTCGGATTCGGCGCATCTGGTAGAAGTGGTGGTCAAGCCATCAACGGTTTTGAAGAAGGCATTGATGAATATATTGCTCAAGTAGGCTTTGATAAAGCGAAAAAACTTTGGGATATGTCGCTAGAAGCCATTGATATTATTGATGAACGCATTGCTAAATATGGTATTCAATGTGATTGGAAAAAAGGCTATGCCACATTGGCTTTAAATGAACGTCGTATGGACGATCTCATTGAAATGGAAAAAGCTAGCCACGCAACTTTTGGCTATGACAAGATGCAACTTTGGGATAAAGCCAAACTGAAACAACATTTAGGCAGTGATATTTATGTGGGCGGTTTATACGATAGTAATTCTGGTCATTTACACCCATTAAACTATTGCTTAGGCTTAGCAAAAGCTTGCTTGGATTTAGGCGTGCAGATTTATGAACAATCGCCTGTTGTGGATTTAGTAGAAAAATCAGGTTGTATTGAAGTCAAAACCGATAAAAGTGCGGTCATTTCTCAAGATGTTATTTTAGCCACCAACGCTTATATTGATGCGCTACCAAAATCCATTCATCGCGGCATTAATCGTAAAATTTTGCCAGTAGAAAGTTTTATTATTGCGACCGAACCTTTAGATCAAGCCACGGCTGACTCCGTGATCAATAACGGCATGTCTGTTTGCGATAACAATATCTTGCTTGATTATTATCGTTTGAGTGCAGATAACCGTTTGTTATTTGGTAGTGACTCGAGCTCAGAAAAAGATATGGTGCAAATTATGCGTGGCAATATGTTGCATGTCTTCCCACAGTTAGAAAATGTCAAAATTGACTATGGCTGGGCAGGGCCAATTGATATGACACTGAACGCAAGCCCGCATTTTGGTCGTATCTCACCGCATATTTACTTTGCACAAGGTTACTCGGGGCATGGCGTCGCACTCACTGGGCTTGCAGGACGCATTATTGCAGAAGCGATTTTAGGTAATGACGAACGTTTGAGAATTTTTGAAGAACTGAAAGTCCCATCGTTTTACGGTGGCAAACGCCTCAAAAACTTAGCCACCAAGATCGGCGTGCAATATTACAAATTCCTCGATCGCTATCGTTAATCCAAGAAAAGCAAAAGGCGTGTTTAATACACGCCTTTATTGTTTCGATAACATTAAGGTTTAATGTCTCGTAAAATAGGATTTTGCATGGAAATCAGAGTTTCCGTCGATTGAATTTCATCAATCAGCTGAATTTTAGTCGCTAACACAGAATGTAATTCGGCGATGGTGTGCGTCATCACTTTAATAAAAATCGAATAGTTACCTGTGGTGTAATAGGCTTCCACCACTTCATCAAAAGTGTCGAGCTTTTTAATCACTTTTTCGTAATCTTTTGCGCTTTTCAAAATAATGCCAATAAAGCAACACACATCGTAACCCAACTTACGCTCATCAATAATCGCTTTTGTGCCTTCAATCAAACCAGATTGACGCATTTTCTCTACGCGAACATGAATCGTACCAGGGCTCACACCAAAGCTTTTTGCCATTTCTGCATAAGGCGTACGAGCATCTTTGGTCAGTACTCGGAGAATTTGTCGATCGAGCGTATCGATATTGTGCATATAGCCCCCTGTTAGATCTTTTTTAAAATATCTTCTTTATTTTTGATAATATTCAACATTTAAAACAATGTAAAGAAATTACTTGAAACAATTTGCAATTTTATTGAATAATGCACAACAAATCTTACCAGTTATTATAAAAAGAAGGATAAATATGAAAAAGACGTTTATTTTACAACAACAAGAAATTAGCTTTGTGAAGAACACCTTTACTCAAAACTTAATTGAGCAACTTGGCATCATCGAAGTGCAAGGTCCAATCCTTAGTGAGGTTGGCAACGGTATGCAAGATAACTTATCAGGCATTGAGAAAGCGGTTCAAGTAAACGTGAAATGCATCCCAAATGCGGTTTATGAAGTGGTTCACTCATTAGCAAAATGGAAACGTCACACTTTAGCACGTTTCCACTTTAAAGAAGGCGAAGGCTTATTTGTGCACATGAAAGCATTACGTCCAGATGAAGATTCATTGGATCAAACTCACTCTGTTTATGTGGACCAATGGGACTGGGAAAAAGTGATTCCTGAAGGTCGTCGTAACTTTGCTTATTTAAAAGAAACTGTACGTTCTATCTATCGTGCAATCCGTTTAACTGAATTAGCAGTAGAAGCTCGTTTTGATATCCCATCAAGCTTACCAAAAGAAATCACCTTCATTCACAGTGAAGATTTAGTGAAACGCTACCCAGATCTTTCAAGCAAAGAGCGTGAAAATGCGATTTGTAAAGAATATGGCGCCGTGTTCTTAATCGGTATTGGTGGCAAATTATCAGACGGTAAACCACATGATGGTCGTGCACCAGACTATGATGACTGGACAACTGAATCTGAAAACGGCTACAAAGGCTTAAACGGTGATATTTTGGTGTGGAACGCTGAGTTAGGTAAAGCGTTTGAGCTTTCTTCAATGGGTATTCGTGTGGATGAATCCGCATTACGTTTACAAGTTGGCTTAACCGGTGATGAAGATCGCTTAAAAATGGATTGGCACCAAGATTTATTAAACGGCAAATTACCTCTCACCATCGGTGGTGGTATCGGTCAATCTCGTATGGCTATGCTTTTACTTCACAAAAAACACATTGGTGAAGTGCAATCAAGTGTATGGCCAAAAGAAATGTTAGAACAATATCAACATATTCTTTAATCGAAAGAGAAAATAAAAAGTGCGGTGAAATTTCACCGCACTTTCGTTTTGAAGGATTAATTAATCTTGCAATGCACCGCTGTTAAACATTGGTAATCCCATTGTTTTTAAACTGTCGCGATAAATACCCAGCAAGTCTTTCTCCGTAATTTTTTGTAACTGATCTAACGGTTTATCTAATGCGGCGACCGTTTCAATCACAAGACCTTGTGGACCAGATTCTTGCGTCGCAATTTCAAATAACGCTTGTCCACGACGAACATGACTACCCGAACTAATCAACACAGCATGTTTGATTTTGTGTTTTGCTAAAGAGTAACGAGAGAAAAGCGCATTTTCGACTGTTGAACGTGCATAGTTATCAGAATAAATACGGCTTGCATCAACGCCTTTCTCAATCAACCATTGCTTCATTAAATCCCCTTCGGTTTTATTGTTTTGTGGCACTCCGCCTGTCACAATAATTAACGCATCTGGATTTTGATTCGCAATTTCTAAGGTTTTCTCTAAACGTTGTACCAAAATATCATGCATACTGCCATCTGGATTTAAAGCGTACCCCAACGTAATAATCGCCGATTGCGCCGGTAACTTGGCTTCAAGTTTGTCAGTAATTGGCTGATTAGCTGCTTTGTCAATTACGGCAAAAACTTTCTCTAATTTGCTCGCACTTTCTGGTGAAAGTTGTTTTAAGCGATCTAAATGTTTTGTTGTTTCTGTTTGATTACCTTTAAAACGATTCCATGCAGCCAAGTAAGTATGCGCTTTCACATCATCTGGCGCCACATCAAGCACTTTTTGATAAAGCTCAATGGCTTTATCGGTATTGCCGTTATAAATATTAGCATTCGCTGCACCAAACAAAAAATCCACACGATAAGGCTCAAGCTTATACGCTTCTAATAAAAGATCCGCAATACGCTCCATATTGGAAGGAAGTTTCGCGGTAAAACCTGCATTTGAAACACGAGCCGGTGAGTTTTGGATTTTCACTGCTTGTTCAAGCAACTCATCCACAACCTGTCTTTGAGTAAGAAGTTGTTGATAGTTTAATTGAGGCTCAAGCACTTTCACTTCTGCCGTGCTGGCAAAGCTGTTTACTGCAAGAGATGAAAGCACAGCAAGTAAGGAAACCTTGAAGATTTTTTGCATAATTAATTCTCCATATTGGATTGAATAACAAAAAGAGCGGTCACTTTTTTATCAGTTTCCGCTCTTTTCTCTAAGCTTGATTCATCGACATACACAATAACGTCAATGGATGGATACAAGTCACGTTAGATGACATATCGATCTGCCATTTACAAGTTTGGCATTCAGAGATCACGTAATCAAATCCGCCTGCATTGATGTTATCGAATAAGTTTTTACCGATAGATTGGGAAACCTCATAGTTTTCTTCTTTGAAACCGTATGTTCCTGCGATACCACAACATTGTGATGGTAACATCACTACTTCTAAACCTGGAATTTGTTTTAACACTTCCAAGGTGTATGGTGCCCAACCCGCTTTATCCACGTGACATGCGGTGTGATAAGCCACACGCAATTTGAGTGGTTTAAGTGGTAAGGTTTTACCTTCTTTAAAGAGTTGATACAAGAATGGTGTCACCATGTGAATATGCGGACGAACTTTCGCATTGTCGATGCCTAAAATATGATGATATTCATCACGTAAATTTAAGGCACAACTTGATGCTTCGCTGATCACATCCAAGCCATTTTCATCCACCATTTTACTGATGTAATCGGTGTTAAATTGTGCAATTTTCTTCGCACGTTCTGGGAATTGGTTCACGCTCAATGGCAAGCCACAGCATTTTTCTTTTTCCAATAACACCACACCAATATCCATGGCATTGAATACTTGAATAAATTCTTTACCCAATTGTGGATTATTATAGTTCACATAACAACCGTGATAATACGCCACTTTGCGTTCGAATTTTTGTTGGCTTTCCAACATTTTTTTCATATACCAGCTGCGGAACGTACCAAAGGAATATTTTGGTAACGTACGATGACGGCTGATTTTTAATGCTTTTTCCAACACAAATTTTGTCGCTTTCAAACCTGTAATCGTATTCACAATTGGTGCAAGCGGTGTATTAAGTGACCCCATAATATCGGTATTACTTAAAATCGCATCACGTAATTTTTGCACGGCTGGCTTGTGTTGTTGAGCAAGGTATTTGTTTCTTGCGCGAACAATAATATCACCAATTTTTACATCGGACGGACAGGCAATTTCACAACGTTTACAGTTAGTACAGTATTTCAATGCTTCATCATAAAGTTCGGCTGATTTTAAGCGTAAACGCTCACCATCTGGGCCAGATTGTTTTGGACCTGGATAGTTTGGATTTTGACGCGAAACCGGACATACTGCTGTACAAGCCGTACATTTAATACAGCTCTCAAAGCTTTCATCAAACGCATGATGATGTTGTGGTGCATTAAGGGATTGTTTTGCATTATCAATTAATTGTTGAATGTTCATAACGCCTCCTTAATGTGTGTTGTGAAGAATTTCATCAGCAACAGCAAGCGCTGTTACCACTGCCACGCCAGAACCACAACCAAGCTCTAACGCATTGAAACCACCAATCACATTACCCACCGCATATAAATTCGTTAAAAATTGACCGCTCTTTTGTACTTGGCATTGCGTATTAATCGCCACGCCTGCAGATTGATACGGTTGTGGATTTGAGAAACGGTGATTAGTCCAAGTAAAACGATCCGTATCGTTAAAGCCTTCCACACCGATGATGTCAGAATGGAATACGGGTTCGTAGATTTTATCGAATTCAGAAACTAAACCTTTACTGAAGAAACTGCCGGAAGCTAAGACAAAATGTTCTGCTGTGATTTCTTCCTCTTCGTGCAAACGTGTTTGAATTGCGCGAACTTTGTTGCCATGAAAATGTGCTTTTAATGCGCTATCACCATTCATCATTAGTCCACCTAATTTCTCAAAACGATGGCGTAATTGAATACGTTGGCGCATACCTAATAAAGAAGGTGGCAAGGTTGGTAATTCAAATAATGGCAAGCCAGTTGCTTTGCGAAGTGACTCCATAAACTCTTGATTTTCTAAACCGAAACAAGCGGGTAAGAAAATCGCTTCTGTACCTTTTGCTGCTTCTTTCATTTCAGCCACAAGATCATCAAATTTCAGTTTATATTCTAAAACTTGCGCAATGTTCACACTGCGGAATTCACGAGAATTGGCACGTAACTGATCTAATTCTGGAATATTTAAAAAGCCCGTTTTTACTTCACAATGTGCAAATTGTGGATTGAGCGTAAGGTTATCCGCCAATAATTCTGGTTGGAAATCGTGATAGCCTTCAATGCCTAAAATCGCAATTTTTTTATAAGGGAATGGTTTTTTGCCTTGCACAGTTGGCACACTATTTGGTGAAAGCCATGCACCACGTAAGCTACCTAAACCCGTTACGCGAAGATGATTTTCTGCAGTTGAACCAATTAAATCTAAATTTAATGATTCCGCTAATTTTTCGAAATCTTGTGCTTTCGCTAATACACGTTCAGCCCCCATAATGCTATAAGGGTGTTGTGGTAATTGAGCTGCAAGTGCGGTCAAATTTTCAGGAATATTTTTAACAAACGCACCATTTGGTAAACGGCTTAATAAATCCAATGAGCCAGATGCAAAATCAATCGCCGCTTGGCCGTTATTGATAATCACACAACGTTTGCCTTGTTCTTGTAAGGCGATGCCACAAGTTAAACCTGCAAGGCCGCCACCAATAATCACTACATCAAAATTCATTGCTATCCGTCCCTTGCTGTTTGTCAGTTTCAAGCGGTTGAACATCATTTAAGCCCAACACACTGCCATACATCCACGAAGTAAATTCGGCTTCACGAATCGCTTCACCCCATGCAATAGGCTCAATACCGCGCCAACGCTCTTCCATGAAAGAGGTTAATTGTGTGGTAGATTGGCGAGGTGTTGCCACTTCAAAACGGTTCATTAAACCCGCCGCACGGCATGCGCAAAGCTCAGCTTGGCAAGTCCCCATACCCACACGAGTACGGCGACGTAAATCCACTAAGTTATTCACATTTAATTCATCAACGGCATAACGTACTTCACCTGCTGTCACGGCTTCACATTCACACACCATTGAACGATCAAGACGTTCTTTATCTAATAAACGAGTGGCACGAGAACCATGACGATACACCGCTGAATAACGAATCGGACTTGGAAGTGAAATGACTTTCTGATTGGTTTCTGCACGGCTTTCACTTGAACCCGGTAATGGACGCTCAGCTGTTGTACAACGTGCTGTTTTGTTGAGTTTTTTACAAACGAGATCCGTTGCCCATTCTGCCATTAAACGGTAAGTCATTAATTTGCCGCCAGTGATAGTGATAAAGCCGTCTAAGCCGTCACGTTCTGCGTGGTCAAGTAACACGATACCACGGCTTACGTTACGACCAGATGGGTCATCATCTGTCGCCACCAATGGACGCACGCCTGCATAAGCACGTAATACGCGAGTATGACGCAAGCTTGGTGCGAGTTTTTCCCCTTCACGGAAAAGAATATCCACTTCTTCTGGAGTCACTTCCATATTGTCGATTTGATCGTAAGGAATACGGCTAGAGGTTGTACCGATAACGCAAATAGTATCGCCCGGCACAAGAATGTCCGCATCCGCCGGTTTACGACAGCGGTTAATCACCATTTTGTTGATACGGTGCCCCATGACAAGTAATGCGCCTTTTGCAGGGAACATTTTGATTTTGAGATCCGCATATTCTGCGATGCCTTGTCCCCAAATACCACCTGCATTGACGACTAATGGCGCAAAGAATTTGCGATTTACGCGATTTTTGTGATCGTAAACATCTACACCGATTACTTTGCCACCTTCGCGAATTAAGTTTTTCACCTCGCAATAAGTGAACATTTTCGCGCCATTTTCGGTGGCATCCATCACGTTGGAGGCGGTTAAACGGAAAGGATCGATAGAACCATCAGGCACAACAACGGCCCCCACTAAATCTGGGTTTACCGATGGTTCCATAATTTGAGCAAGTTTAGGATCAATGGCGACAGCTTCAATACCAGATTTGGTACAACTTTCGATGAAGGTTTTTTGATAATCAAGGGAATCTTCAGGTAAGGTGATAAATAAACCTTCTGTTTCATCCACACAGTGACGAGCGATATTGCGCAGAATTTTATTTTCTTTAATACATTCTTCTGCTGATTCCTGATCGTTCACGGCATAACGCGCACCACTATGTAACAAACCGTGGTTACGACCTGTTGCGCCTGTCGCAATATCACGACGCTCTAATAAAATACAGTTAATTCCACGCAATGCACAGTCACGAGCAATCCCTGCACCTGTTGCACCGCCACCAATGATAATCACATCCGTCGAGATAGGTGAAAAATCACCCACATCACGATACATATTAGGCGATAATCCCATTGTTACCCCCAAAGCCAAAATATTAATAAAAAGAAACGTAAAAACTGTTACAAATTCCATGGCTATTGTATGGGAGAGCGGTTAAATTCACAACATTTTGAGCGAAAAAGAAAGCCATTTTGTGAAGTAGATCACATAATTTTCGTATTCGCTCATTTGTTAAATTTTTTTTTGTGAAATACATCACATTTTTGAATTATTTCTCTTTTTAATTTCTATTTTTATTTTATCATGCACGCTATCCCCATTGTCGGGGTGGACTCATAATTAAAATGATTTTGGAGAGAAATTATGTTTGGACCATTTAAACCCGCTCCGCATATTGCGGAACTTCCAGCGGAGAAAATTGATTCCACGTATAAACGCTTACGTTGGCAAGTGTTTGCAGGGATCTTCTTTGGTTATGCCGCTTACTATTTTGTACGTGCAAACTTTGACTTAGCACAACCCGGTTTAATTCAACAGGGCTTGTACACAAAAGCGCAACTAGGTGTTATCGGCTCGGCGGCTGGTCTTGCCTACGGTTTATCTAAGTTCGTAATGGCAGGTATGTCTGACCGTTCGAACCCTCGCGTATTCTTACCATTTGGTTTATTGCTTTCTGGTCTTTGTATGACCATGATGGGTTTATTCCCATGGGCAACCTCTGGCGTTGCCATCATGTGGGTAATGATCTTCTTAAATGGTTGGTTCCAAGGTATGGGTTGGCCTCCATGTGGTCGTACAATGGTACACTGGTGGTCTAAATCAGAACGCGGTACTATCGTATCTATCTGGAATACTGCACACAACATCGGTGGTATGATGCCGGGTGCAATGGTGCTATTAGCAAGTGCCGTGTTCTTCAGCACTCATGGTATCGAAGCACAAGCAAAAGACATTTGGCAACAATCCCTCTACTATCCGGGTATTGCGGCAATGATCTGTGCAATTCCAGTTTACTTCGTGATGCGTGATACTCCACAATCTTGTGGTTTACCATCAATCGAAAAATGGCGTAATGACTACCCAGATGACTATAACGAAAAAACTTACGAAAACGATTTAAGCACAAAAGAAATCTTCGTAACTTATGTATTGAAAAACAAATTGTTATGGTACATCGCGATTGCTAACGTATTCGTATACTTAATCCGCTACGGCGTATTGAAATGGTCTCCTGTTTACTTGAGTGAAGTAAAACACTTCAACATCAAAGGTACCGCATGGGCTTACACCATTTATGAATTAGCAGCAGTTCCAGGTACATTATTATGTGGTTGGGTATCAGATAAGGTCTTCAAAGGTAAACGTGGTTTAACAGGTTTCATCTTCATGATCTTAACTACCGCAGCAGTTGTAGCATACTGGATGAACCCAGCTACACCAGAAGCAGAACTTGCAAACTATGCAGCTTGGTATGAAAACCCATATCAATTAACTGACTTCATCTTAATGACCTTAATCGGTTTCTTAATCTACGGTCCTGTAATGTTAATCGGCTTACACGCTCTTGAGCTTGCACCGAAAAAAGCAGCTGGTACAGCAGCAGGTTTCACCGGTTTATTCGGTTACTTAGGTGGTACTGTGTCAGCTTCAGCTGTTATCGGTTGGGCAGCACAACACTATGGCTGGGACGGCGGTTTCTACGTTATGATCGGTGGTGGTGTCTTAGCGGTGTTATTACTCTTCATCGTAATGGTTGAAGAAGGTAAACATAAAGCTAAATTAGGTGATACCTACGGTAAATAATCTATAAATTAAAGGCGACAGGCGAAGGCTTGCCGCCTTTTTTATTACAAAAACAACTGAATTTCTAACCGCACTTTAAAAGGAGATAATGTGATGAAATTGAATAAATTAACCATTATATTAGGCGCGGCAGTTATGGCAAATGCAGCATTCGCAAATCAAACTTGTGAAGCGCCCTATCGTTCAGCACTCCCCGCTTATACTTATAAATTAGACAAAGTGCTCGAAGTCAACGGACGTCAAGGCATTACCACTGATGGTAAATATTTATATGTATCAGGCAGTAAAACGCTATCTAAATATGATATGGATGGAAAACTGATTAAAGAAAATAAAGATCCTTTTGTCGGCTACCAAAAGGAAGCCAATCACATTGGCGACATTGATATCTACAACAATGAACTTTATGTTTCTTCTGAATGGTTTGATGCTGGCGTAGGGAAAAACATTCAAATTGCTATCCATGACCCTGACACACTCGCATTAAAAAGATCAGTTGATTTTAATCCTGAGTCTGGTCAAGTCGAAGTTTCCGGCATCACTGTAGATACCGTTCACAATTCTGTTTGGATGGCATCTTGGGTTGGTGAGGAAAGTGGTCGTTATTTATATGAATATGATCTTTCAACCGGTAAATATAAACGTAAAGTGCATTTACAACCTGTTCCACAATGGATTCAAGGTGTTTATGCCTATAACGGTGATCTCTACGTCACATCTGATGATGGTACGGCAGATGAAAAAGAACCCGATCATATTTATCGTGTAGAAATTTCAGATAAAAATAATGAAGCTCGCGTTGTTTTAGAAAAAACATTGAATGACATTCGAGATGTCGGCGAAGTCGAAGGCTTGAATGTGAATCCAAAAACGAAACAACTACTTGTCCATGCAAACCGAGGCAAACAAATTGTGTTAGGGATGCCAAAAGGATTTTATCCAGGATATGACCGTGAAATTAGTGAAATCTATTTTTACGACATGAAACCAAGATGTAATAAGTAAATCAAGGAGAACACACAATGAAACTCAAAACTTTAGCGCTTTCTTTATTAGCTGCAGGCGTACTTGCAGGATGTAGCGCACACTCTTCTGTGGACACTATGAAATCAGACAAAATTATCATTGCGCACCGTGGTGCAAGTGGTTACTTACCAGAGCATACACTTGAGTCTAAAGCACTTGCATTCGCACAACATGCAGACTACTTAGAACAAGACTTAGCGATGACAAAAGATGGTCGTTTAGTGGTTATCCATGACCACTTCTTAGATGGTTTAACTGACGTCGCGAAAAAATTCCCAAATCGTCATCGTAAAGATGGTCGTTACTACGTAATCGATTTCACCTTAAAAGAAATTCAAAGTTTAAATATGACTGAAAACTTTGAAACCAAAGATGGTAAACAAGTTGCAGTATATCCAGGCCGTTTCCCACTTTGGAAATCACACTTCAAAATCCATACTTTTGAAGATGAGTTAGAATTCATCCAAGGTTTAGAAAAATCGACTGGTAAAAAAGTGGGTATCTATCCTGAAATCAAAGCGCCTTGGTTCCACCACCAAAACGGCAAAGACATTGCAGTTGAAACCCTTAAAGTGTTGAAAAAATACGGTTACGATAAGAAATCTGACATGGTTTACTTACAAACCTTCGACTTCAATGAGTTAAAACGTATCAAAAACGAATTGCTACCAAAAATGGGCATGGATTTAAAACTTGTTCAATTAGTGGCATACACCGACTGGCATGAAACTGAAGAAAAAGATGCGAAAGGCAAATGGGTGAACTACGATTACGATTGGATGTTCAAACCAGGTGCAATGGCTGAAGTGGTGAAATATGCTGACGGCGTTGGCCCAGGCTGGTACATGTTAGTGGATAAAGAAAAATCTAAACCAGGCAACATCGTGTACACCCCATTAGTGAAAGAACTCGCACAATACAAAGTGGAATTACACCCATACACCGTGCGTAAAGATGCTTTACCTGAATTCTTCACTGACGTAAATCAAATGTACGATGCATTATTGAATAAATCTGGCGCAACCGGTGTATTCACCGACTTCCCAGATACTGGCGTTGAATTTTTGAAAAAACAAAAATAATACGTAAGTAAAAGTAATAAAAAGAGCGATCAAAATTCATTGTGATTTTTGACCGCTTTTTTAATCATTAAAAATAAAAATTATTAAATACATGCATAGCATGCATTAGAAAAACATTCATTATTACTGATGGATGGCTGAATATTGTTTGGATTCATAAGAGCTTTTTTAAAATATAAACCATTCAAATGCTTATCCATGATCTTATTTATTTCTTTTAGAATCTCTTTTAGTACATAAATTTTATTACCAACCTCTTTAACACTAAACTGAGAAGATAATTTTACTCCTTGATGAATTGCTAAATTCCTTTTTTCTACAAGCTCTTGAATGAATAATTGTGCATCAATGAATTCATCCATGTAAATTAAACTCCCCTCTTTATTTTTAATTTTCATTTCTTTAAATATATTGTTAATCCCTAGTTTTTCAAATATCTTTATTATTTCTGCATCTCCATGTTTCCCTGATCTGAACTTAAGGTCAAAATTTAACTTTACTTTATGAGTTATACTTTTATCTGACCAAATTTTACTTAAATCCAAGAATAAAGTTTCACAGTCTTTTTTATGAGCTTCAATGCTTGAGTATAATTTATCATTTAAAGACTTTATAATTTCTTTACAATGTTCAATTTTTATTCTTGGCGGTAGAGTATTCATACAAAAATTTTTATATTCTTTTTTTAGTGGTTTTGATAGCCTTTCAATAAACACCTCTAAAGAAATAACTAACTGTATAAATATCAAATTGGTTATAAATTCAGTATTTTTTCCCTCAATTAAATTATATAAGTAATCAATAGAATCAAAATACTCTTTCTCATCATATATTGATGCAAAAAGCTTCATAACATTACTTTCTCCATCAGTTTCTTCATGAAATCAACTCTATCAATAATTTTAGATTTTTTAGATGTTCCTTCTGTGATAGCTTGTAAAAAGACTTTATTGTCATCATTTTCAATGAATGCTTTCTTATATTCCTCTAAAATTTTAGATTTTTTATTTATAATGCTATTTAAAGAATAATCCTCAAATGCCAACATTAAACAATCCATTAAAGAAAGGTTTAAATTCTTATCAAAACTATCTTCTTTAGGATTCCATTTTTTAAATGCAGACTTCCCAAAAACATTATAAACCTTTTCAATATTTGAGTTAAATAGTGAATAAATTTCATTTCTTTTATTAGTATCTGCATTTCTATTATTTCTCATATAGTTATTTAAAAACTTCTTCATTACACTTGGATAGCTAGAGAAATTTTCGTGAGATGCATCAAACATTGCTAAAATTCTTAAAATTAACTCTACATCTTTAAATCTGTTATGAGGTTTGGTTAAATTTAATATATCTAAAAAGTATTTATTGCCTGCTAACTCATGCAATTGATCATTTAAGGGCCCACGGTATAAACAATTTCTTAGCTCTTGAGGATTTAACTGAACTGCTCCCTGATTAATCCTCATAAAAACATCAAACTTGATATCAGGATGAGAATCCTCATGAATAGCAACAATCCGAATATTACCACCATGTAATAATCTTTTAGGTTTATCATCTAAATCCTTATAATATTTATTATTTAATTCTGGCAACACCTCCAATCCTCTAAGTTTAAATTCATTATTTAAATATCTATAGAGGGTGGTCAATCGTTGTTGTCCATCAATCACATTCCACTTTCCATCATCTTCAACAGACACAAATATTTGCGGTATCGGAATATTTAACCAAATAGACTCAATTAATAATGATGCTCTTTTATTATCCCAAACAGCCATTCTCTGAAAATTAGGTCTGAGACATATTTCTCCTCTTTTAATCATTTCAACCAAATCAATCACCGATTTATCGTATGGCTGAGTTCTAAGCTTACGCTCAGCTCTTGGAATTTGCTCTAATTCTTCACTCTCTAATTCATTTTGTTCATCAATATTAAAATCTTCTATGTCTAACATACTGGCCATACATACCATCCTATTTTATTTTCTATATCAAGATTATATTTCGTAACTTTATCCAAAAACAACTCTCATATGTCTAAAAATCCATATCGATGCCCCTCCCTATTTAGAGCCAACCTCTCAAACACAATGAGTTGCATATGGGAAATAAGATATTTTGTGGAGTGTTATATAATATTGTTAACCTTTTTATTAAGATTTATCCAATAAAAGGTAAGATACTAACTCGCTAAGTATCTCTTATTTTATATTAATTTTCCGTGATCAATTTCACATTATTTAAAATTCATTCTAAAATTTCTAAAAACATATATTCAAGCATCATCCTCAAACCGTTTTTTAGGCACTATGAGCTGCTTACTGCACGTAATACACATTATGGATGTAGCGCCATCTAGACAATTAACTTGTGAATGCTATTAACCCCTTCTTTATCATTAATCCTAATAACAAAAAAGCTTGCTGTTTATCTCAGCAAGCCTTTTACAATACAACAATCAAGCAAACTGCTTTTTATTCTCTAAATAGCGTTTCGCACATTCTGCTGCAGCAACTAAGCCGCCTGCCATCATAATAATATCTTTAATCACGAGTCGGCCAGCACCTGAGAGATATGGGAAGCCATAATTAGGTGTTGGGAAGTCACCACCTAAATTCGGCACCCAGGTTTCTGGCGTAAATATCAGGAACGACAGCGTGACTATCGACATGCCAAAGGTGAGCAAACCACCGAATAAACCTAATGTTGGAGACCAAATGCCCGCTAATACTAAAATACCAATTGTCACAATGATTGCACCAATAATATAAGAAGCGGTATAGGTGCCGTTGGCTTTATGCCACTCAATATTTTTTGCGACCATTTTGCCTTCAGGGTTTTTATATAAGGTATATTCTTTTACTAAAACACCCTTATCATTTGTTACTTCATTCGCACCGTTTTTGTAAAGGAAGCTTAAGAAAGGACTATTTGACACAAAGTGTGCGATACCATCTGCCTCATATTGGCAAACTTTTAAACCACCAATCCAAACCATCACAACACAAATGGCAATGCGGATAAAGTTAATAAATTGACGTTGCAATGGCGCAACAATATTAGCTAGCAATGTAACTAATGCACTCATGTAGAACTCCTCATATAGTTCAATTGATATTACGGGCATAATGCCCAAGAATTTTTATATAAACATTAACAATATTACTTGCTAATATTGTTGGTATTTTTTTATTGATCAGATTTATGCAATAAAAAAAGAGATACCAATTTCTTAGTATCTCTTATTTTTAATTAATTTTCCGTGATCAATCTCACATTATTTGAAATTCACTCTCGCATTTCTAAAAATTCTCATCCATGCACCATCTTCAGACCAATTTTCTGGATACCATGAGTTGCTCACGGCACGGAATACACGTTCTGGGTGTGGCATCATCGCAGCAATACGGCCATCCACGTTAGAAATTGCAGTAATCCCTAATGCTGAACCATTTGGGTTGGCTGGGTAAGTTTCAGTCACATTTAAATGGCTGTCGATATATTGCGCCACAATCAAGTTTTGTGCTTGAAGTGCGGTCAAATTCTCAGGTGTTTTGAATTCTACTCGTCCTTCACCATGAGAAACGGCAATCGGCATATGTGAACCAGCCATGCCTTTAAACCACAATGAGTTGGTGTCGTTAATTTTCACCATCGCGGCACGAGCTTCAAAACGTTCTGATTTATTACGCACGAAACGTGGCCAATTTTCTGCACCAGGGATGATTTCCGAAAGAGTTGAGATAAATTGACAGCCGTTACATACGCCTAATGAAAGCGTGTTTTCATTGGCGAAGAATTGGCTGAATTGATCGCGTAGTTGTGGGTTAAATAAAATGGATTTCGCCCAGCCGCCACCAGCGCCTAATACGTCACCGTAAGAGAAGCCACCACAGGCCACCATCGCATTGAAATCGTTTAAGTTGTAACGGCCTGCCATTAAATCACTCATGTGAACATCAATTGCTGCAAAGCCTGCACGGTCAAAAGCGGCTGCCATTTCAACGTGGCTGTTTACGCCTTGTTCGCGCAATACGGCTACTTTTGGTTTCACGCCTTTGCTGATATAAGGTGCAGCAATATCTTCATTTACATCATAGGTTAAGTAAGCGGATAAGCCTTTGTTGTCCGTTGCTTTTTTCGCTTCAAATTCTTGATCAGCACATTCTGGGTTATCACGTAAGCGTTGCATTTGGTGAGTAAGTTCTGCCCAAATACCGCGTAATTCAGAGCGTTTTTCGCTTAATAGTTTTTTGCTGCCACGCGTGATTTCAAAACGATCTTCTAAGCTTACAGAACCAAGCTCATAAGTTAAGCCAAGCAAGTCATGGGCTTTTAATACCTCACGCACGGCGCTTAATTCGCTTTCTGATACTTGGATCACTGCACCTAATTCTTCATTGAATAACACGGCTAAATCATTATCGCCTAATGCAGAGATATCCACATCTACACCGCAGTTACCCGCAAATGCCATTTCTGCAAGCGTGGTAATTAAACCACCGTCTGAACGGTCGTGGTAAGCTAATAATTTACGCTCTGCCACCAATGCTTGCATTGCATCAAAGAAGTTTTTCAGTTTAGCAACGTTCACCACATCAGCTGGTTTGTCACCTAATTGTTTATACACTTGCGCAAGTGCGGTCGCACCTAGGCGATTTTTTCTTTCGCCTAAATCAATCAATAATAAACGGCTTGCGCCTTTGTCTGTGCGTAATTGTGGGGTCACGGTTTTACGTACATCTTCCACGCGGGCGAAAGATGAAATGACTAAAGAAAGCGGAGCGGTAACGGATTTTTTCTCACCATTTTCTTCCCACGTGGTTTTCATCGACATAGAGTCTTTACCCACTGGAATGGTGATGCCTAATGCCGGACAAAGCTCTTCACCCACTGCTTTTACCGCTTCATATAAGCCGGCATCTTCACCGCCATGACCTGCTGCAGACATCCAGTTTGCAGACAGTTTGATACGTTTAATATCGCCAATATTGGTGCCCGCAATATTAGTAATGGATTCAGCTACTGCTAAACGTGCAGAAGCCCCGAAGTCTAATAATGCCACGGGTGCGCGTTCGCCCATTGCCATGGCTTCACCGTGATAGCTGTCTAATGATGCAGTTGTGACGGCTACATCAGACACCGGAATTTGCCACGGGCCGACCATTTGATCACGCGCCACCATACCGGTTACCGAACGGTCGCCAATGGTGATTAAGAAGGTTTTTTCTGCCACCACCGGTAAGCGTAATACGCGATGGAAAGCTTCTTTTAATTGAATATTTTCTGTTGCAAGCGGTCGATTTTCGACAGTTTTTGACGAAACCTCACGCGTCATTTTCGGGGTTTTGCCTAATAACACATTCATTGGCAAATCAATAGGGTTATTGTCAAAATGGCTATCGTGTAAGGTTAAATGTTTCTCTTCCGTTGCCTCACCAATGACCGCAAACGGCGCACGCTCACGTTCACAAAGTGCGGTAAATAATTCGAGTTTTTCTGGCGCGACCGCTAAGACATAACGTTCTTGCGATTCGTTACACCAAATTTCTAATGGCGACATGCCTTTTTCATCGCAAAGGATGGAGCGTAAATCAAATTTACCGCCACGTTCGCCATCGTGCACTAATTCAGGCATCGCATTGGATAAACCACCCGCCCCCACATCGTGGATAAAGAGAATTGGGTTTTCATCACCTAATTGCCAGCAACGGTCGATTACCTCTTGGCAACGGCGTTCCATTTCTGGGTTTTCACGTTGAACAGAGGCAAAATCTAAGTCTTCTTTTGATTTACCGCTGTCCATCGAAGACGCTGCACCACCGCCTAAGCCGATGTTCATGGCTGGGCCACCTAATACGATTAATTTCGCACCAACGGGGATTTCACCTTTTTGAACGTGTTCGCCACGAATATTACCGATACCGCCCGCTAACATAATCGGCTTGTGATAACCACGCACTTCTTCCCCATTGAAACTGTTGACTTTCTCTTCGTAGGTACGGAAATAACCTAATAACGCAGGGCGACCGAACTCGTTGTTAAATGCTGCGCCACCTAATGGGCCTTCAATCATAATATCTAAGGCTGAAGCAATACGGTTTGGTTTAGAAAGTGGATTTTCCCAAGGTTGTTCAAAGTTTGGAATGACAAGGTTTGATACAGAGAAACCGGTTAAACCTGCTTTTGGTTTTGCACCACGACCGGTTGCACCTTCATCACGAATTTCACCGCCTGAACCCGTTGCCGCTCCTGGGAATGGCGAAATCGCCGTTGGATGGTTGTGAGTTTCCACTTTCATTAAGATATGTGCATCTTCATTGTGATAGCGATATTGCCCATCTTGATCCGCAAAGAAACGGCCGACTTTTGAGCCTTCCATTACTGCAGCATTATCTTTATAGGCTGAAAGCACGAAATCAGGGGTTTTCTCAAAGGTATTTTTAATCATTTTAAACAGGGATTTATCCTGTTTTTTGCCGTCGATAATCCAATCTGCATTAAAGATTTTATGACGGCAGTGCTCAGAGTTGGCTTGCGCGAACATATAAAGTTCAATATCGTGCGGATTGCGCCCTAATTGGGTGAAATTTTCCACCAAATAATCAATTTCATCTTCTGCCAGTGCTAAGCCTAATTCCACATTTGCAGTGACTAAAGCTTCACGTCCACCTTTTAAAATATCTACGGTTTTGAACGGTTTCGGATCTTGATGACGGAATAAGATCTCTGCATCTTCAGGACGACGCACCACCGTTTCCATCATTCTGTCGTGTAAAAGTGCGGTCAATTTTTCTGTTGTTTTCTCATCAAGCGGTTGGCTTAACTCAAAATAATATGCCAAACCACGCTCAATACGCTCCACTTCACTTAAACCACAGTTATGCGCAATATCGGTCGCTTTAGAAGACCAAGAAGAAATCGTGCCAACGCGTGGAATCACGATAAAAGTTTCGCCTTTGGCATCGTGTTCAGCCAAGGTTGGGCCGTAATGTAACAACGCTTTTAATTTTGCTTCCTGCTCGCTAACAAGCGGTCGATTTAATTCCACAAAATGCAAATATTCCGCGTAAACCGATTTTACCGGTAATTGATTTTGTTGGAATTTTTGCATTAAGCCTTGGATACGGAATTCAGAAAGGGCGGGTGAGCCACGAAAAGTTTGAAACATACGGGTACCTTTGAGTTGTGTTTGAGGTAAAAATCGCGGGCTATTATAAAGGAAAAACACTAAAACGAAAACGTTTGCGTCAATCATTTTCAAATGATTTTAAATGGGAGAAAGCATATAATCATCAAGCAATTTAAAACAATCCTAAAACTAACCGCACTTTGGGGCGTTACTATGATCATCAATGACATCAATTTCAACGATCTCTATCAACAACATCTAAAAGCCTGTAATCACTATAATCTTCCACCAACAAAATGGGATAAAAAAGCCCCTAAAATGGCTGAGAATTTAGTGGGCAAGCCAAGCCGCTATAACGAAACCTTGCTTAAAGCCATGAATGTGCAACCCAATGAAACCGTATTAGATATCGGCTGTGGCCCCGGTACCTTTGTGATTCCTTTAGCCCAACAATGCCAAGCTGTGTATGCCCTCGATTACAGCCAAGGCATGTTGGATATGGTGCAGCAATATAAAGAAAAGCATCAACTGAATAATATTACGCTTCTACATAAATCATGGTCGGATAACTGGGATGATGTACCTCAAGCAGATGTAATACTCGCCTCTCGCTCGACGCTTGTGGACGATTTGGATGACATGATTGAAAAGCTGCAAAGTAAGGCAAAAAAACGCGTCTTTTTAACCTCGGTGACACAACGTCATTTTCTCGATGAAGGCGTATTTAAAGCTATTGGCCGTGATGATGTAGGCTTCCCAACTTATATTTATTTAGTTAATCGCCTTTACCAAAAAAGCATTCACGCCAATGTGAGTTTTATTGAAACTGAATCAGGCCATTTCCAAGGCGACACCTTTGAGGATTTATTAAATTCTGTGGAGTTTTCTCTCGGCAATCTCACTGAAAAAGAAAAACAAAATTTGGCTCAATTCTATCAACAAAAACAAATAAACAATGAACCGATAAAACACGGACAACGCAAATGGGCGTTGATTTGGTGGGAGGTTTAAGAAAAAAGTGCGGTCATTTTGACCGCACTTTACGCTTTAAGATAGATTAAAGAATCTCTAATAACCTCGCAAAGTCATCAAACACCCAATCTGGGTTTGATTCAGCAATCGGAATGTTGTAATTGTATCCGTAAGTTAATCCCACAACCGGGCAACCTGCTGAATGTGCGGCGAGAATGTCATTTCGAGAGTCACCTACAAACAACACTTGGCGAGGTTCTACGCCAAATTTACCGCATAAATAATACAATGGGCCGGGATGTGGTTTAATCGCGGGTAATGACTGTCCACCAAGCATTTCACTGAATAGATGATCGATACCAAATGCCGCCAATACTGGCTGAACGTGACGAGTTGGTTTATTTGTTACCACCGCTAAGGTATAACCTCGAGCTTTCAAAGTTTCCAATGTTTCTTTTACATTTGGATATAAACGACTCACATTGCAAAGATTTTCAGCATAATGCACATTAAAGCGCTCTTTCACTTGCTCGATTTCAGCCTCAGAGAATGTTTTACCCGTTTGCTCTTCCGTCCATTTTAAAGCTCGTGCAATCAATACAGGTGCCCCATTACCAATCCAAGTTAACACTAACTCTTCTGGTGCTTGAGGTAAACCAAAGTCTGCTAAAGCAGAGTTCACAGACAACGCTAAATCTGGCAAGCTATTCACGAGCGTACCATCTAAATCAAAACCGATAACTTTAAATTGAGTGTTCATTCTTACTACCATTTATTTTACTGAAGCTAATTGCGTACGCATTTGATCAATGATTTGTTTATAATCTGGTTTACCAAAAATCGCTGAGCCTGCCACAAACATATCTGCACCAGCTGCGGCAATTTCTGCAATATTATCTACTTTTACCCCACCATCAACTTCTAAACGGATATCTAAACCACTTTCATCAATCAGACGACGTGCTTGTTGTAATTTTTTCAATGTGGAAGGTAAAAAAGATTGTCCACCAAATCCTGGATTCACGGACATTAACAAAATCACATCCACTTTATCTAAGACATAATCCAAATAACTTAATGGCGTTGCTGGATTAAACACTAAACCAGATTTACAACCGTGATCACGAATGAGCTGCAAAGAGCGGTCAATATGTTCACTGGCTTCAGGATGAAATGTAATGTAATCCGCACCGGCTTTGGCAAAATCAGGAATGATACGATCGACTGGTTTCACCATTAAATGCACATCAATAGGTGCTTTAATACCGTAATCACGCAAAGCTTTACACACCGCTGGGCCAAAGGTTAAATTCGGCACATAGTGATTATCCATTACATCAAAATGAATTACATCCGCACCGGCATTCAATACGTTTTGCACATCATCACCAAGACGAGCAAGATCTGCAGAAAGGATAGAAGGGGCGATTAAATAAGGTTTCATTTGTTATCTCCTAAAGGATAAAAGTGCTTGTAGTTTACTACGTTGAGCTCAATTTTACCTTGATTATTTACAAGTTTTAGCTGAAAACAAAGAAAAAAATAACCGCACTTGATTCGATTGCCTCAAAGTGCGGTTGGTTTTTATCGTATTTTAAAAAGACTGATTAGTTTAATCCAATGATTTCCCAACGGTTGTGAGATTGACCATCGATTTTGCCTTTTTTCACATTCGTGATGTAATCGATCATCATATTTTGGATAGTGCCTTTTTCACGGCCCATTGCCACTTTAGATTCCCAAAGTACCGGAATTTGTTGGCCTTCCCAAATCCCACCTTTACCGTTTAACTGAGCGAAACGATATGAGTTCATACCCACTTTTAATTTCATATCGTCTGTCACTGGTTTGCCGTCAGCAAGGGTTAAATCAACGATTTTGCTACCTTGTGGATTACGTAAGTCAATTTTGTAATTTACGCCACCGAAAATGTCATAAGTCACATATTTTGATTTTTTACGTTCCGCATTGTAACGGTATTCGGTGTCACCTGGTTGGATGGTATCGAAGTAGTTCGCAGACCATTCCATATATTCTTTCAATTGTTTACCGGTCAGTTCATAAACGGTGACATCACCACCTGCATAACGATAGTTAAAGATGATATCTTTTTTCTTGATATCGCCTTTATTCATGCGTGCTTTTTGGTGATCAAAAGAGAAAGTCACCACATCTGCACCGCTATAATGTTGTTCAACATCATTAATGAATGAAGATAAACCAGTATCTTTTGAAAATGCCGCTGATACACCGTGTTTGGTCTCTTGTGGCACCATTTCGTTTTCGGTTTGACCAATCACCACATTGTTTAATTCACGTAATTTCTCGTGGTAAGATTTATAAATTTCGGCAATTTTCTTATCCGCTTCAAGTTCTTTAACTGGAACGGTTTTAGATTCTTTCTTCACTAATTTCACTTCTTTTTTATCGTTGATATCAAAAGTTAAATCCACTTCAGATACCACGGTACCGTAACGGTGTGGTTCAGTGATTAGTGTGTTTTTAATGATTTCACTTGGCACATCTTTGTGCATGTGACCCGCGATAACCACATCAATACCATCTACTGCATTGATCACATCACGCATACCGGTATCAGGAATATTATTTTCATTATCGATACCCATGTGGGTCACCGCAATAATCGCATCCACACCTTTTGCTTTTAATTTCTCAACTTGCGTACGCGCTTCTTCTGTCGGTGAAGTAAATTTCATGTCTTTTAAGTTGCCCGTATCTTCTTCAAATTTTGCTGACATTGGGGTACTTAAACCAATAATCCCTAACTTCACGCCATCTTTTTCGATGATGGTTGTCGCATCGATATAACGTTTGTCATTTTTCTTATGATAGAAGTTTGCGGTTAATTTTTTCGCTTTGATATCTTTGAGGATTTCATCTAATGCTTTCATCCCAAAGTTAAACTCGTGGTTACCCAATACGAAAATATCATAATTCATTTCGTTTAATACTTTTGGAATCGGGTGATCTTTATAGTATTTTTTATCTTTTGCAAACACATCGATTTGGTTATCTTGGATCGCATCACCGACTTCCACTAACACCACGTTTTTATTATTTTTACGCACATCTTTCACATAAGTTGCAATTTGTGCATAAGAACCAGATTTGTCCTCTACGTCTGCACCATAGCTCCAAGGTACGATACGACCGTGAACATCGGAGGTCCCTAATAATTTAATATTCACTTCTTGCGCCATTGCAGTACTAATTGCAGAAAGCGCAAATAATGAGCAAAGTAATTTTTTCATAGGATTTCCTTTAAAGTTGCACAAAGTGCAGTTAAAAATGCCGGAGAATTATAGCGGTGAATCGATTGCTGACATAATTTTATTTTGAAGAAAAATTAAATTTGTGAGCCCGATCACATTTCATTTGGAGGATTAATGTCCTGTTTGAGAAAACAAGTTAATCACTAAAACACCGCTGATAATCAATGCCATACCAATCAGCCCAGCGGTATCGATTTTCTGACCAAAAGCGAAATACGCCACAATGGCAGTCAGAACAATACCAACGCCCGACCAAATGGCGTAAACCAAGCCCACGGAAAGTGTTCGGAAAACAATGGAGACAAAATAAAATGAAATAGCGTATAGCGTTAATGAGCCAACGGTGGGTAAAAGTTTGGTAAAGCCATCACTGACTTTTAATAAATTCGTTGCCACGATTTCAAGGCAAATAGAGATAGCAAGTAATGTCCAAGGATTCATATCAATCAAACAGTAAAATAGAAAAACGCTATTCTACCTTAAGCGGCGGATGGATGTAATCGAATTTGACGAGCCATGGCTTGCATATAAGGCGCCGTTTGTTCAAAGAAATAACGGTAAGAGGCACATAAATAATTATGTGGATTAGGTTCATTTTCGAGAGAAATAAAACGATGTTTCGGACAACCGCCATAACAGAGTTTACGAAACTCGCAACGCCGACAAAGTGCGGTCAATTTTTGTGATTTTTCTAAACCGAATTGTTGCTGTTTACTGGAAAGCACAATCTCCGTTAAAGGTTGCTGAGTTAAATTGCCGACCTTGTATTCGGGGTATACAAAATGGTCGCAAGCATATACATCACCATTGGCTTCCGTAACGAGAGATTGACCGCAAGTGGGTTGATGAACGCAAGTTGTGGAAGGATAACCGAGCCATTGCCCTAGCAAATTATCAAACTGCGACACATAAACTTTTCCCACATCATGAGCATACCATTCATGAAAGACATCCACGAGAAATTGCCCGTAACCTTCTGATGGTACTGAAAAATCGGGTACTGATTGTGTTTGGGCATGACGTTCCACAATAGGAATAAACTGCATATAAGTCGAACCAAGCTGTTTGAGCGCTAAATAGGTTTCTCTTCCTTTTTGCCAGTTTTGATCATTAATGACGGTAAGCGTATTAAATTCCACACCATATTCTTGAAGCAGATTTAATGCTTTCACAACTTTTTCAAAGGTGGGATTACCGTTACCTGAAATTCGATAACGATTATGAACGGCACTTAAACCGTCAATAGAAAGCCCAATGAGAAAATGATGTTGTTTGAAAAATGCAGCCCATTGCTGATTAAGGGCGATGCCATTGGTTTGAAAGGCGTTTGTGATCTGTTTGCCTTGAGCAAATTCCTGCTGATATTCAACGGCTTGTCGATAAAAATCTAAGCCTAAAAGAGTGGGTTCACCACCTTGCCAAGCAAATTCAACCACATTACCGGCATGAGATTGGATATAGTTTTTGACGTAATGTTTTAAGGTGTCTTTTGACATAAAAGGCGCATGTTGCCCAAACTGTTCTGATTTTTCCAAATAGAAGCAATATTCACACTGAATGTTACAGTGAAAACTGCTTGGTTTCGCCATTAAATGAAAATGAGCTTGTGGTGGAAAAACAGACATCAACCATCCTTTGTTACAACATTATTTATGACCTGATATTCGATCAAATGTCCCGTTTTGTTTGAGTTCTTTCGCAATACGAATCGCGGTTTCAGTTTCACAGCCGGCATATTCTGCAATTTCGCGATATGTCCAATTATAATCAGGAAAATGTTGTTTGAGAAAATACAAACTATCCATCACACGATCTAAGGTGCGTAAATAAGCACTTTTTGCTAATCGTTCTTCGGCTTCACGTAGTTCATTTGCTAAGATCTGCAATAAACATTGGCTCATCACCGTATTATGCGCAAAAAACTCACTCACCACATTAGGCTTGATGCGAGTAATCTCCGCATCAATTAAGACTTTTGCATCGCAATGATAGTGTTTATTCGCCATCGAAAACAAAGTTCGAAAACCAAAATAATCACCCTTGGAATATAATCGCACTAAGCTTTCCTTGCCATTTTCAAGGGTATGAAATAAGCCAACCAAGCCTGCTTGCACATAATAAAATTCATGTGCTGACTCACCTTGTTGATACAAGAAGGAACCTTTCGGCAAGTGATGCAGCTCAGTAAACTGACAATGTGATAATTCAGTAGGCTTGATTGCGCAATTTTCCATAATCGTCCCTTAAAAGTGCGGTCAATTTTTTATTGGTTTTACACTTCGTTTATAATCCGATATACCCAGTTTTCTAATGGATCATTTAAGCGTTTCATTTCTTGGTGCATTTCTTCCAGCATCTCTTTTTTGACCGCCTCATACTCTGGCTTGTAGAACAAATTATGCATTTCAGCTGGATCATTTTTTATATCATAAAGCTCACAAATGTCCGACGCATTAAACACTAATTTATAGTCTTTACGGTGCCACATGCGTTGTTCAAAATAGACGAAATGCCCCGCTAACTGTGCCAATATCCCTTTTCGTTGATTATCTTGATGTTGACGAACGATCGGTAAAATACTTTCCCCTTCAAAGGCGGAAGGAATCGGCTGATTAGCTAAATCATAAACCGTAGAGGTTAAATCGTGGAGATACACAAGGTTATCATCTTGTTGATTAATACGATTTGAATTCGGGTCTTTGATAATCATCGGAATGTTGTAGGTGGTATTAAACATGAACTCCCCTTTCTCAATCATTCGATGAGCGCCCATCGCATCACCATGATCAGCGGTTGCCACAATAAAAGTGCGGTCATAAATGTCGTTGTTTTCTAAGAAGGTAAATAGCTCACCAATTGCATCATCAATTAAGGTGATATAACCCCAGAATTTTGTGATCACTTCTTTCCAATGATCTTCGCTCGCTTCCCACATCCCCCACATTTTAGAGATGGTACGATAGTGTCCTGGTTTGCCTTCTAGTGGTTTGAAGAAGCTTTCATCTAGCACTACATCTTCTTTTCGATACATGGAATAATAAGGTTCTGGCACAATACAAGGCGTATGCGGCCCCCAGAAATTAATCCATGTGAAGAACGGTTTATTTTCAGCAAGTGATTCACTAATATAGCTTTTCGCTTCATCAATAATGAAATACGGGATGGTTTGTTCTTTTGTGCCTGAAAGCAAACCGCAAAGCTCTTGCACACGCAAATGTGGGTTATCACCGAAATAAGCATGACTCACTTCAGGGATCTCATAACCTTTTTCATCTAACCATTCTTTATAACGATTGGAATGTGTCGGCGGTTGGTTGAACACTAAATTTTTATACACGCCGCTGCCTGGATAACCATAACCATCAAAGTTATGCCCTTTAATGCCGTAATCTTCTGGTACGGATTTTGTCCCAACGTGCCATTTTCCCACAACATAGGTGTTATAGCCATCTAGTTTACCGATATTTGGTGCCGCTTCACTCACTTCACCTGTACCGCCTTTTTCACCATTACGAATGATGCCATGTGTGGATGGCATTAAACCAGTAAAGAGTGATGTCCGTGCAGGTCCACAAACGGAAGCTGGCGTAAAGGCATTATTAAAACGTACACCATCTTTCGCTAGACGATCGATGTTCGGGGTTTTAACAATCTGGTGACCATAAGCACCCAGCATATCTTTACGCACTTGGTCGAGTAAAATATAGATAATGTTCATACACAATCCTTATCTATTTTAAGGGCGTACGTGATGTACGCCCGACTGCTTAATGTTGGTTAGAAAGATGTAATTGATGTTCTGTTTTTTCATTTTTTGGTCTAAAGACAATCAACACGATGAGTTGTAATACCGCATACACTTCCAACACTAACATTGGATTGCCATCTGGTGAAGCAATACCAATTGGTGATAAGAATGCATAAAGCGCAATTAAACCAAGGATCAATGAAACAGACGTCACTTTAATATATTTCCAATTGGTTAAATCCACGTCGCCTTTATTGACGGTATTTTCTACATAAGGCTCACGTTTTAAGAATTGACCTAAAATCAACATGAAGACAACATCAAATACGAATAATCCGCCCATCACATACACGAAATTGATTTTCACATTGAACACCCAAACAATACTGAAATAAAGTACTACGTGTACAAGTAAAGCAATACGTGCAGCCAAGCCTGAAACAGTTTTATTAAATAAACCCACAGCAAATAGCGCCACGATTGGAATATTCACAAAACCGGCAAAGCGTTTAGTGATTAAGAAGATACCATCTGTACCAAACATCAAAAGTGGGCCAATAATCATGGTCACAATCGCCATAATGGTAGAGACTTTTTTCGCATAGACGATCAATTCTTGATCAGTACGTTGTTTTTTACTGATAGATGGTAATAAGTCTTTACAATAAATGGTCGCTGCAGAGTTTAAGAATGAGTTAAAGGTACTTAAAATTGCACCGAAAAGTGCTGCAATAAAGAAGCCTTGTAATGCGGTCGGCATCACTTTATTGACCAATAATGGATAAGAGGTATCAATTGGATTTAAGCCTTCACCTAAAATATGGAAACTCAATAAACCCGGTAAATTAAGAATAATCGGTAATGTGAGTAGGAAAAGCGCTGCAATTAAAATCCCTTTTTGACCTGATGCTAAATCCTTCGCCCCTAAACAACGTTGTACGATAGCCTGGTTCGTTGTCCAATAGAAGAAGTGAACAACCATAATACCAGTAAAGATTGTCGGCCAAGGAGTAGAGTCTGTTGAACTACCAATGGCGTTCCATTTTTCAACGTGAGTGGTAGTAATAATATTCAAGCCTTCAGAAATGCTACCATTACCTAAATAAAGCAATGCAAATACAGGCACAAGCAATGCACCAATCACTAAGATTACGGCATTAATGGTATCGGAAACGGCCACCGCTTTTAAGCCGCCAAAAATCGCATAAATCGCACCCACTACACCGATAGCAATCACGGTATAGACAATTGCTTGAGCGTAGCTTAATCCAAAGATCGTTTCTAGATTGAAGATTTTGTTAAAGGCAATTGCCCCAGTATAAAGTGCGGTCGGAATAACGATTAAAAGATAGAAGACTAAGAATAACCCTGACATAATCAAACGCGTTTGACGGTCAAAGCGATTTTCAAAGAATTCTGGAATGGTGGTATAACCATTACGCAAATATTTCGGCAACATATAAAGTGCCAAGAAACAAAGCGGAATCACAGTTGGTACTGTCCACGCAATAATAGAAAAGTTGTTTTGATAAGAAACGGCATTCACGCCAATCAATTGCTCTGTTGAAAGAGAGGTCAACACCATTGAGCAACCAATCACAATACCGCTTAATCCTCGTCCCGCTAAGAAATAACCTTTCGAGGTGGTTAAATCATCGTTTTTAGTACGTAGCCATGAAACATAGGCCACTAAAGCCGTTACGATGAGGAAACTCGAAACCGTTAATAGCATACGCTCCTCCTTGTAGAAGCCATTATTAAATTCCATTTATAGACTACTGCTAGGTGTATAAAGAGCATATGATAATTGTCATACTGATTGTGTGAGAAGGATCACAAAATTAAAATAAAGTCTATTTTTATAGATAATTATGAGCAAGATCATAAATTATTTATTTATCCAAAAGAATAATAATGCCGTACTCCCACACAAAAGGAGTTTGAAATGAGCTTACAGTTAATTCTTATTTTGATTTTATGTGGTGTCATGACGAATATCATGTCGGCCATTTTTGGTATTGGTGGCGGTGTATTGATGGTACCTATTCTCTATACCTTATTCCCACAATTTCCTTTGCAAATGATTGCTGCGACATCATTGACGATTGTCATGGGATCATCCTTTATTAACTTAATTTATTTTTACAAACAAAAAGTATCGATTAATTACAAAGCGATGCTCATTTGGTCTATGGGTATGATTATTGGTGTGCAGCTAGGATTCGAATCCAGTTTTTATGTACCTGATATTGCTATTATCAGTGTGTTTGTTATCACGCTTTCCCTATTGGCAATTCGTACTATTTTTAGTAAAGAAACCGCAATAACTCAGCAATCTACAGAAGATGAAACGATTAAAGGGATAGGGCTTTCAACGGTAGGTGGATTTATTGCTGGCATGACCGGCATTGGAGGAGGCTCAATTATGGCACCTTTAATTGGTCAGTTAAAATCCGTTAAAGTCCATCAAATTGCCCCTTATACCAATGCAATGATGTTTATTGGTGGGCTAGGTAGCCTTTATGGCTATCTTTCAAAAAACTCAACTTACCACTTTGGTTGGCAAATTGGTTATGTCAATTTTTCGATTGTGATAATTGTTGTATTAAGTGCTTTTGTAACCGGATTTTTCTCAATGAAAATCCGAGGTAAATTATCACCGCACTTAGTCAAAAAACTATTAGGTATTATTTTATTAGTAATCAGTGCTTATATGTTACTTATCCATTCCATAAAATAAAAATGGCAGAGGAAAACGCCCTCTGCCATTTCGGTTATTTTTCTTCTTTTTTCACTTCATCCCACAGAATATCCATTTCGATTAAAGAAAGATCTTTAAGTGATACGCCTCGTTCTAATGCCTTTCCTTCGACTTTGCGAAAACGTTGTTCAAATTTATTATTCGCCTTACGTAAAGCCTCTTCTGCGTTACATTTAAGGTGACGAGACAAATTGACTGTCGCAAAAAATAAATCCCCAATTTCCTCTTCTATTCTTTCTTGATTACGAGGTGTTTGGTTGACTTCATCTCGTACTTCCTTCAATTCTTCTTCAACTTTAGCAAATACAGGCTCGAGTTCATTCCAATCAAATCCAATCTTTGAACACTGTTTTTGCATTTTCTGTGCTCTTAACAATGCAGGAAAAGCATTTGAAACATTATCTAAAATAGACTGTTGTTTTTGAGCTGATCTTTCTTGTGCTTTGATGCTATTCCAACGAGCTAAAGCTTCTTCTTCATTTCCAGCTGTTGCATCACCAAATACATGAGGATGACGACGTATAATCTTTTCAGAAACATCATTAAGGACATCATCAAATGTGAAATAACCATCCTCTGAAGCAAGCTGACTGAAAAATACAACCTGTAATAAAAGATCGCCAAGCTCTTCCCTTAAATTAGCAATGTCTTTCTTTTGGATGGCATCAATGACTTCATAAGTTTCTTCGGTTAAACAGGGAATCATTGATTCATAATTTTGTTTAAGATCCCAAGGACAACCGCCATTAGGATTACGTAATTGCGCAATTAATTGGATAAAATCTTGAATGGAATAATGCATAAGAATATCTCTGAAATACTAAAAGTGCGATTAGTATAAAACGAATAGCAAAATAGACAATATTCTTACAAAAATTAGAGATAATTTGATATGGAATAATGGCAGGGGCGGAGAGGCTCGAACTCCCAACACCCGGTTTTGGAGTTATGCAAACTGTGAATAGTTGGCAGCCATTAAGAAAATAAATAACAAAAAATTCAATCAGTTATCCAATCAATCAAAATTTAATCACTTCCTAAATATTGGCACAAAGTTTATAGTCTTTGTCACAGCTAAGACACAATTTGGCACATCATTTTTATTGATATTTAAAGATCAAATTTTCGCGGTTTTCTGCGTTGTTTTGCGTTGAAAGATCTGATTAAAAGGATCTAAAAGGTGGTAGATCTGAAAAGGCTTTATAAAGGATCTAAATTTGCGTTGAAACACACACATTTACTGCGCGGGCGTGGCGAGGGTTTAACTGCGATTTTTCGTGCGTGCATTTGGTCGAAAAATCAGGGTAAAACAGGGTTTTAAAGTTTGTTTTGTTGATTGATTTGATATAATAAACTAGGGCGGTATTAATGCCATACAAGACAAAAACAGTTATTTGAGCAACAAAAAACCCGCATTTCTGCGGGCTGTTTATTTTGAAAGGATCTATTCTAGCAATTTGTATTCGGAGAACGTGATCACTTCTTCCCCTACCCAACTGTTTATCTCTTTCAAGCGTTCTTGCAATGGGATTATCTCATTGATAAAAAATACTCGCGTTGCTTTTTCTACATCACCAAAACCGCCTGTGTTATTAGGCACAATTCCCATTAATTGCGGTGGCACACGATGGGCCGCCAATACATCATCACGGCTTGCATTTTTGATATTCAAGAAGTCATCTTTCGCCACTGCATCAGACAATGGAATGACTTGCATCCCATCTTTTTTGCCGTTTGGAATATACACAAATAAATTCTTAAAGTTGCCAGTGCCTTTTGTTTGACGGATTTGTGTTTTGATTGCTTCAATGTCGTCTTTGTTTTGTGTTGGGTCAGTCATATAGATAATCGAACCCGCATGCGCACCGTTCAAATAATATTTGCGGCGAAACAATGTTGCACTTTCATTCAAGAAAGCCGATTGTAAAGCCGCGAGATATTCCGGCACGCCATAAATCTCTTGGTTTACATCAGGGTTGATCAGATTAAACACCGCATCTTTCGGGAATTCGTATTCATCAAAGCCATTCACAATCTGATAAAAAATACCTTTCTTCACGCCTACGCGCATATATTTTGCAAGGGGAGATTTCAACGCAATCACTTTGCCGAACGTATTTTCAACTTTTTCAAGGTATGCATTACCAAACACTAAATAATCTTGCACCAGTTTTTCTAACTGTGTGCGTGGTAAAAGTGCGGTTGTTTTACAGGTAGAAAGCAAAATATTTTTCTTCACCGTGATCGCACTGTTATGATGTGCTGATGCGTTTAATGCTTTGGCAAGATAACTTAAATTAATCGGCGGATTGTAATATTTCTCATACATCAACACGCTTTCGAAATAATTCAATACTTCTGCACGGTCAAGCACGGGAACAGGTTCACCAAAGCTGAACGCCTGTGCTTGATTTCCCGTAGAAAGTGCGGTTGATTTTTTTGATTTTTTACTCATTTGGTAATCCTATTCAAAAGTGAAAATGGTTGATTGGTTACTTGACACATCGCCGTTTAAACCATAAGGCACATTTAAAATGCAGTTCATAATTGCCCATGATAGGTCGCCGTGGCTTG
Organism: Haemophilus sp. 27098_8_127; assembly: GCF_041433495.1. Lineage (NCBI taxonomy): Bacteria > Pseudomonadati > Pseudomonadota > Gammaproteobacteria > Pasteurellales > Pasteurellaceae > Haemophilus > Haemophilus sp. 27098_8_127. Next base: position 32,041 of record NZ_JAPWBP010000005.1, on the reverse strand, counting down.
CATCTTCTGATCGGTCAGAAACATAAGTAATCTTCCCTGTTCCGGTAATACGTTTTTTGACTGTCATAAAACTGGTGATAATTTCGTTACCATCAAATTTAAGGCGGCGTTTCTGAATTAAATTTTGTGTTTTTAATACCATCTCATTTTTTAAATCGGCGTTGTAATCAAGACCGATTGCCATTGGATAGAATTTTTTCACTTCTTGGAATACGCCAGACCCCATCCCAGTTTTATCAATCACAATGCGGGTGACATTGTAATCATCACAGAAACTTTTAATTCTGCTCGCTTGTGCTTCATAATCCATGCCGTGAAATGTTTGCCAATGCAAAACACGATAATCACCGCCTTCCACTTTAGGCGGGGCAATAATCGCCAACGCTGCACGGTCGCCAGTAAAGGCAGGGTCATAACCTAACCACACTTCACGATTACCAAATGGGCGTTGATAAAATGGCTTGTAATCGTGCCATTCTTCCAAGCTGTCCACTTGGCAAAGTTGAAGGTCAGCGAATTTAAATGCCGACGTGTTATCATCTGCAAACTGGCATAAAAACAACTGTTCAAATTCTTCTTTGCTATTTTCTGCGATCAGGTCGTCAATATTGAATAGGTTGCACCCACCTTCCATCGCATCATAAATGCTAACAATCTGCTTCCATTGCCTGTCAGCACAAAGTTTCCCGCTTTTTAAATTCTCGTGAGAAATGTCAATTTCTACTTTGTCCGCCTTGGCCCGATTTTTATTAAATGCTTTTCCAGAGAAAAACGCATAAGCGGGATGTGCAATCGTGGTCGGTGTTGAAAAATACGTTTGGCGATACATCTTTTGTGCTGCCATACCGGATGCCACTTTACGCATCACATCAAATTTAGGCACCCAAAACACTTCATCAAAATATAAATTGCCGTGATACGATTGAGCCGTGGCGGAGTTCGTGCCAAGAAAAATCAATTCTGCCCCATTTGGCAATTTGATGGTTTCGCCTTTTAAGTCCACGTCTGCCGTTTGCTTGGCATAGTTCACAATGTAAGAGCGAAACTGCAGGGCTTGTTTTTTACTGGCAGACAAAAAGATTTGATTGTGTCCGGTCGTCAATGCATCAATAAAGGCTTCATGGGCGAAATAGTAAGTCGCCCCGATTTGTCGGCTTTTTAAAATATTTCTGATGCGGTTTTCTTTTGCTTTATGCCAAACACGCTGATAATTAAACATCCCATCAAGAAAGCCATTAATCAGTAATTCTTCTTGTTCCTGATCAATGGCATTTTGTTCTGCTTTCTTCCGTTCGCCTTTGTTTCGATTGGCAAGTTTCGGATTTAAATCCACTTCATTGCCATCACCGAAAGAATATTTTTTCACTCTCGCCATGCGTTCCATTTGGCGACCGAGTAAATCAATTTCTTTATAATCTGCTCCGCTTTTTTCTTCTTTGGCAATCAGTAAATTCAATCTTGTTTCAAGAGCTAATTCAACACGCCCAACGGGGGCGACATCATCCCATTTTTCGCGATCTTTCCAACTTGAAATCGTGGACGCAGCAATATCAAGCTGACGAGCAATTTCAGCGATTTTATAACCGCTAAAATACATCTGTTGTGCTTTTCTTTTTATTTCCGCCGTTACATCGGGCGAAGCTTGATTGATAACTTGTTCGTCCATTCATCATCCTTTCAATTTACAACCGCATAATAGAAAGGGGCTTGCCGTTAGTCTTTACAGCTCACCTGTGAACAGAAAAGCAACAAAAACAACCCATAGACCGCAAAAATTAAACCTTTCAGAATAATGGCAATCTTTGAGCCAAACCAACCACAGAAAGGACAACCAATGGCAAAAAAATCTAAATGGGTCATTGTCGCAACCGAAGGTGCAACAACTGACGGCCGCACAATTCAGCGCAACTGGATTGAAGAAATGGCCGAAAGTTACGATCCGAAAAACACCTACGGCGCACGCATCAACCTTGATCACATCAAATTTTCCATCTATCTCCCTGAACTTGCCAATGCTCACTGCTTTGGTGACGTCTTAGCCGTGAAAGCAGAAGAACGTGAAGATGGCAAGTTACAGCTTTTAGCCGAACTTCAACCAACTGATGCACTCATTGCCTTAAATAAAGAAGGTCAAAAAGTTTACACATCGGTTGAAATTGACACCAATTTTGCAGACACAGGCAAGGCATACTTAGTCGGTTTAGCCGTTACGGATAATCCGGCAAGCTTAGGCACAGAGATGTTAAGTTTCTCGCACAATGGCTTAAATGCCCGCAAGTTAAAAGCGGACAACATTTTCACCGCTGCCGTTGAAACGGAATTGGAATTTGTTGAAGAAGCAGAAAAAAGCCCATCTGTGTTGGAAAAAATCAAAGCGTTATTTGCGAAAAAAGAAAAATCGGATGATGAACGCTTTGCAGATCAGTCCAGTGCCATTGAGCTTTTAGCTGAGCAACAAAAAGCAATCTTGGAAAAATTGACCGCACTTCAAGGCGATTTTGCAAATCAACAAACCGAAATTGAAGAAATGAAAGCGAGCAATGAAGAAATTCATGCAACGTTTGAAGAACTCAAAAAAAAGCCGGCACAAGCCGAAAATTCCCGCCCATTAGTTTATGGTGAACAACCTGAAACTGACGGCCGCTTCTTTTAATTTATCTTAGGAAAAACCAAATGAATAAATTTACCCAACAAAAATTCCAAGCTTACATTGAAGGTGTCGCACAAGATAACGGCGAAGATGTGGCATTTGTTGCAAATGGCGGGCAATTCACCGTCACACCAACAATGCAGCAAAAATTAGAAAACGCGGTGCTTGAAAGTTCCGATTTCTTAAAACGCATCAATGTTGTGCCTGTTACTGAAATGAAAGGTGCCGCATTGCGTTTAGGCGTGCTTTCACCTGTTGCAAGCCGTACCGATACCAACACAAAAGCACGTGAAACTACGGACATCCACAATTTGCAAGAAAACTTATATTCTTGCGAACAAACCAACTTTGACACGCATTTAAACTATGCAACGTTAGACAGTTGGGCGAAATTCCCTGACTTTGCGGCGCGAATCGGTAACTTAAAAGCACAGCGAATTGCATTAGACCGTATCATGATCGGTTGGAACGGTACAAGCGTGGCGGCAACAACCGACCGCACATCAAATCCATTATTGCAAGACGTGAACAAAGGTTGGTTAGTTCAAATCGAAGAAAAAGCCACTGCACGTGTGATGAAAGAAGCGAAAAGCGGCACAGGCAAAATCGAAATCGGTGAAGGTAAAGAATATAAAAATCTTGATGCATTAGTCTTTGCATTAAAAGAAGATTTCATTCCTGACCAATACCGTGACGACACAAAACTTGTAGCGATTATGGGTAGCGATTTATTAGCGGACAAATACTTCCCGCTTATCAACCAATCAAAACCAAGTGAACAAGCAGCGGGCAACATTGTAGTCAGCCAAAAACGAGTTGGCGGCTTACAAGCCGTAAGCGTGCCATTCTTCCCTAAAGGCACTGTGTTAGTGACATCACTTGACAACTTGTCAATCTATGTGCAAGACGAACGTATGCGCCGTCACTTAAAAGACGCGCCGGAACGCAACCGTGTGGAAGATTACTTGTCATCCAATGAAGCTTATGTGGTTGAAAACTACGAAGCAGTGGCGATGGCGAAAAACATCACCGTTCTTGATGCACCAACTCACGCGTAATCATAATGCGACCAACTAAACGTCACTTTCTTGAAGTTTCTGCCGCTATCGCTAATGCGGCAGAAACCGAAGATCTAAGCGATTTCACGGAATACGAAAAAATGTGCCGTATTCTTGCGAGACATCGAAAGGATTTGAAAAACATCCAATCGACCGAACGCAAAGCCGCATTTAAAAAGCAAATTTTGCCAGACTATCTGCCATGGATTACAGGGGCGTTATCTGCCGGCACAGGCAAACAAGATAACGTTTTAATGACATGGTGCGTGTGGGCAATCGACTGCGGTCAATATCACCTTGCCTTGCAGATTGCTGATTATGCCGTATTCCATGATTTGCGTTTGCCTGAACCGTTTACGCGAACACTTGGCACATTATTGGCGGAAGAATTTGCCGACCAAGCAAAAACCGCACAAGCCGCCAATCAGCCATTCGAAGTGTCGTACTTAGAGCAAGTACAACGCATCACCGCTGAATGTGACATGCCAGATGAAAGCCGTGCGCGATTGTTGCGCGAATTAGGCTTGTTATTGGTTGAAAAGAATCCTGAACAAGCCTTGCAATACCTTGAACGTGCTTTAGGGTTAGATCAGAAAGTTGGCGTGAAAGGCGACATTAAAAAATTACGCAAAAAATTAAGCAAAGCCGATGAATAATCGGATTTGATAACGAGCAAACCACGCACCCGCGGGGCGGATAAAAGCGCGGTCAGGTTTCTTTACCTCTTTTCCTGATTGTTGCTCTTTATCCTCACCCCGCTTTTTTATAGGTAGATTTTATGTCAGACGGTGCAATCTCAATCAAACTCGCCCCCGATTATGAGATGGGCGCAGTGCAAAAACAACTGGAAGATTACGGAACAGGTGAAGATATTATTCGAAACGATGATTTTTTCCCTGATATTTCTCTTTCTGATTTTCGCAATCAATATCGTGCAGACGGCACAGTCACCGAACAACGCTTGCAAGATGCATTGATTGAAGCCATCGCCAGTGTAAATGATGAATTATCTACATTCAAAGCACAAAGCGAACATCACTTCCTTGAACAAATCCCCGCACTATCAGTCAACGGCGAAAGCGTGTTGATTTATCGCTATAAACGCGCGGTGAACTGTTTGGCACTGGCTAACCTTTACGAGCGTTACGCAAGCTATGACAGCACCAATGATGGCGAAAAGAAAATGGATTTACTCAAAGACAGCATAAACGAATTAAGACGAGATGCACGCTTTGCCATTAGCGACATTATCGGCAAAAGACGGGTCGACGCGGAGTTAATTTAATGGAAGTTTACGCACAACAAAATGACAACTTGGACGCCATTCTTTACCGATACTTTGGAAGAAGTAACGGCTTGCTTGAAATTGCATGCGAATTAAATCCGCACTTAATGGATAAACCCGTCATTCCAATCGGAACACCAGTAATATTGCCTGAAGCTGACACAGAAAAGATCAGCGTGGCAAGTGACACTATACAACTTTGGAGCTGATATGCACGACACACCATCAAGAGCATCTTACATATCAGGATTATTTGCCTTCTTCATCGGACGCATCGCGGATATGTTTTCAAATGTAAATTGGGCTGACGTCGCATCAGCAACAGGTATTGTGATCGACGTCGCAACATTCCTTGTAAATTGGTATTACAAGAAAAAAGATTTTGAATTAAAAGAAAAAGAATTAAACCAACGGAGCCATCACCATGATTAAACGAACAGCAAAATATGCATGCAGTGTAGTGGCGATTGTAGGATTGGCACTCTCTTTACATGGGCATGAAATTAGAACATCAGAAAAAGGCTTGCTATTGACTGGCAATGCCGAAGGATGTCAAAGAGTGCCATATAACTGCCCAGCCGCTGTATTAACATTCGGGCTAGGAACCACTGATGCAGTCGAAAAAGTCATTCCACATAAAGTCTATACAGATGAAGAAATTGCAAATGCCTTTACAAAGGGAATTAAACAAGCCGAAAAATGTGTGAATACGTATGCAAACGGTCAAGCAATGCCGCAAGGTGCATTTGATGCCTTAGTGTCAATTACCTTTAATGCAGGATGCGGGAACTTAAAAAACAGCACGCTTTTTAAAATGGCACGGAAAGGATATAGCAAAGCCATGTGCGGTCAATTTGAACGATGGATTTATGCAAACGGCGTTCCACTGAAAGGCTTAATTGAAAGACGACAAAAGGAGAAAGCATTATGTTTGGGTTCTTAACGAAAAAAGAAAAATACATTTTATTGGTTGGCCCGCTCATGCTTGTGGCGATCATCCTGTTTCAAGGATGGCAAGCCAACCACTGGCGAGCCGAAGCGGCAAAAGAAGAACAATTAAAACAACAATGGGAAGCGTCTTACGTTGCCTTAAATGAAAGCGTGGATAAATTCAACGAGCAACAAAAAGCACTAACGGAAGCCGTTAACCAATTAAAAATCTCTCAAACCAAGCAAACACAGGATTTAAAAAATGCACTTAAAAAACACCAAGATTGGGCTGACACTTTTATCCCTGATGACGTTAGCGGCGTGTTCAACCACACCGAAAGTCATTAAACAGCCAATACTATGTCCGCAAGTTGCAGAATGTACGCCATTTACCGCCACAATTAAAACCAACGGGGATTTGGCTAACGCTTATCTACAAAGCCAACAAAAGCTAAGTGTATGCATTGTTGAAAATCAAGCATTAAAGAAATGCATTGATGAATTTAATAAACAGGAAAAACAATGACAGATCAATTTGACCGTGCGCAAGAACTCGAACAAATGACACGTGACATTGCGTTACAAAAACACCGCACTTTTAAAGCAATCAGTGCGTTTTATTGCGAAGATTGCGACATCCCCATTCCTGAAAAACGCCGCCAATTAATTCAAGGCGTAACCCGTTGCGTGGATTGTCAGCAAAAATACGAAATGCAACAGCGGAATTTCAGAAAATGAAAAAGCCAAACCAACTGCGCAAAATCCTTGAGCAAAGTCACCAAGACTTTGTAAAAAATCCTGACCGCTTACAGCTTTATGTTGATGGCGGTCAAGTTGTTGCAACTGGCAGCACATCACTGAGTTTTGAGTATCGTTACACGCTCAACATCATCATCACCGATTTTGCCTTTGATATTGCAAGCCTCATTGTGCCGATTAATGCGTACTTACGAAAAAACCAACCCGAACTATTCGAAAATCCGCAACGCCGCGAAAATGCCTTTAAATTCCAAATGGATTACAACAATAACAACACAGCGGACGTATCTTTTGAAATCCAACTTACCGAACGCGTTGTGGCAAAACAAGTGGGCGAAAACGTGCAGATGACTTACGCCACAGAACCAACCGCACCGGAATGGGAAACATTGAACACGTTGAAAGTTTATCTGGAAAAAATAGACGATGAACATTTGATTTTCAAAGGCGGTGAATAATGGCCACGGTGGAAGAAGTCCAAGCAAAACTAAACGCACTGATTAATAATCTCTCACCGCAAGCCCGCCGCCAGTTGGCCCGCAACATTGGGCAAGCTTTACGAAAAAATCAACAAGCCCGCATCGCACGTCAAGAAAACCCAGACGGCACAGCATTTGAGCCAAGAAAACCAAGAAAAGAATTTGGTAAAAAGAAAGGCAGAATTAAACGAAAAGCCATGTTTGCGAAGTTGAGAACGGCAAGATATTTCAAAATTCAAAGCAATGCCAATGAAGTGTCGGTCGGGTTCAATGGGTCAAGTGCAATGATCGCAAAAGTGCATCAATACGGATTAATGAGCAGCCCTTCAAAAACAAAAGATTTCAAAGTGCTATATGCACAGCGTGAATTGTTAGGCTTTAGCCAAAGCGATTTAGATGTGATTGAAGATTTAGTTTTAGCGCAATTATCTATGTAACTAAATATTTGTTTTGGTATTGTTTGCAGCCAAAACAATTAGCCCGAAAATAAGGGTAAACAATATAGATAAAATAACGCTATCAGTGATAAGCCAAAGAACAAAAATCAACGAGATAATAGGAACAAATGCCACGGTTGCCATACTAAACACAGCAGAAATAGCAGCAAAAGTTAGACTGCCAGTAAAAAACAAACCTAATCCAATGAATAACGGAATGCCAATTAATGCAAGTATAAGCGACATATATTCTCCTGTTCGTTTGTTTTGTTTAATTATTAAACATAGAAAAATAATTTGTCAATAAAAATAGTGAGTTTTTATGAATAATTTACAATTATCCGTTTTGTTAAATGCCATTGATAAAATGTCAGCACCAGTTCGGAACGCCTCCAAAAGTGTTCGGGAATTGTCTGCGAAGTTGCGTGAAAACAAAAATGCACAACGACAACTAGCACAACAAAACAAACAGCATGCAGAAGCCATGAAACAATATGCTTCAACGATCAACCCGTTGAAAGCAAAATTATCATCTTTAAATAACGAACTGTCTGCGGCAAAACAAAAAGCGGCGTCTTATTCTCAATATTTAAAAAATGCCAAAAATCCAACTGAAGGATTTAAAAAAGAAGTTGAAAAAGCTAGAAGTGCAGTAAAAAAACTCAAACAAGAACAAGTTGCCGCGTCAAATAAATTACAACAGGCAAAACTAGCCTTATCGCAAGCTGGTATTTCAGCTGAAAAATTAGCTCAAAATCAGCGAAACTTACAAAGAAATACAAAAGCGGCAACAGATCAAATCAAACACCAAGAAGAAGCGTTGAAAAAACTGAACGCCAAACAAGCTGCCTATAATCGCTATCGCGGACAAGTTGAAAAATTAAAAGATATCAGTGGTAAAGCACAAATTATTGGTGCGCAATCCATGGCGGCAGGTGCGACAATTACTGCGCCGATCGCCAACGTCACAAAAGATTTTATGACTTTTGAAGATGCCATGATCGGTGTCGCTCGTCAGGTCGATGGATTAAAAGATAAATCAGGGAACTTTACGCAAGAATTTGACCAATGGAAAATCAAAATTCATGACCTATCAAAAGAATTGCCGCTCACAACCGTGCAAATTGCCAACATGATTGAAAGTGCAGCACGAATGGACATTGCAAAAGATGAACTTGAAGATTTTGTAAGATTGAATACACAAATGGCAATCGCATTTGATGCCCAAAATCCCGATGAATTGGTTGAGTCATTTGGAAAAGTGAGCAAAAACTTCAACCTAACGCAAAAACAAACAAAAGAGCTTGCTGACACAATCAACTACTTAGATGATAACGCCATATCTAAAGGGACAGGTATCATCGGCTATATGAACCGTGTTGCAGGTATCGCTGCCATAGCTAAAATTACCGATAAAAATATGGCGGCCTTGGGCTCTACCTTGCAGACATTAGGGGCGGAAGAAGAAGATAGTGCCACCGCTGTTACAACTATTTTTACTCGATTAGGTGTGGCCGGAAATCACGAAGAAGTTGATGGCGCATTGAAAAAACTCAAATTAAATCCACAAAAAATAGCAAAAGGAATGGCAAAAGATGCACAAAGCACATTAATGCTTATCGTCAATAAAATTAAGGGATTGGACGATGATGCAAAAAGCGATGTAATGAAAGGTCTTGTCGGCATTCCACATATTAAAACCATCTCAAAACTTGTGGCAAATACAGAAGAATGGCGCAGACAAATTGAACTGGCAAATAGCGAAGCAGCAAAAGGATCAATGGGGCGTGAATTTGACACAAGAATGAAAGCTTTGTCTGCATCAACTCAAATTTTCACAAACCGCTTATTTAACTTGAAAACGGCAATTGGCGGCACACTCGCCCCAACCTTACACAACATCTTAGATAAGTTGGGCGGTGTAGTTGATAAATTTAAGGCTTGGATTGAAACAAATCCAGAACTTGCTAGAAAAATTTTACTTGTCGCATCAGCATTAGGGACAACACTTACTGCATTTGGTGCGCTAAGTCTTGCATTAAGCTTTGTTTTATATCCTATGGCACGGGTTGCACTTGGATTCGGGAAACTCACTGGGCTAAATACACTGCTTGCAAAAAGCTTTAATTACACGACAAAAGCAGCAATCGCATCTAATAAAAATTTACTCTCATTCCGTGGGTGGTCAAATATTTTTTCATCAGCACAAACAACCCTAACAGGTCTTCTAGGAAAAATCACTAAACTAAATACACTAAAAGTATTATTAGGTGCATTGAAAGCATGGATAATGCCTGTGAGGATGATTTTTATCGGGTTAAGCTCATCTATCTCATTTTTACTCTCCCCTGTTGGTGTAGTGGTTGCCGCAATAGTTGGAGCAGGAATTTATATTTACAAAAATTGGGAAAAAGTAAAATCTTTTTTCAGCGGGTTCTTAAATGGATTGCAATCAGGATTACAGCCTGTCATCGACAAATTCAAACCATTTGTCGGATGGATTGAAAGTGTATTTAACTGGTTTACAAATCTTCTTTCGCCAATCCAAAGCACAAAAGAAGATTTAGATGCCGCCGCAAGCGCAGGTAAACAATTTGGGGAATGGGTCGCTTTTGGCATTGATTTAGCATTAAAACCACTCCAACTATTAATTGATGGCGTGAAGTGGTTGATTGATAATCTACCTAAAATCAACGAGCAAAATCAAAAAGCCAAAGCATTAAAAGAAGAAACCATGAAAGCCGCGTTTGGAAATGGCGTGCTTGGTCAAACCATGTCGGCAATGGCAGACATTCCAGAATACGCAACAGGCGGTTACACAGGAAATGGCGGGAAATATCAACCAATGGGCATTGTTCACGGTGGCGAATATGTCATGACCAAAGAAGCCACAAACCGTCTTGGCATCGCTACGCTGAACGCCTTAAATTACGGTAAACAAGCCTTAATTGCGGGCGGTTTAGGTATCGGACTTGCCACAGCCGCACCAATTCAGGTGGATAGCCGACCGCCAATGTCAGCACGTCCAAGCATCAGCCAAACCATGCAACCAATGGCGGTCAATATCACCATTAATGCACAAGCAGGGCAAAATGAACGACAAATCGCCCAACTTGTCGCCGCCGAGCTTGAACGAATCAACCGACAACAACAAGCAAGAATGCGAAGTCGAATGACAGATCGGGCATAAAAACAAAAGGGCGAAAGCCCTTTTTTGTTGCACATTGTAGAAAATAGTTTTATATTTCTTTAAAAAGTTGTAAACTTCGCAAACTTTTATTCTTTGGTGACTTATGACGAATCTATCATTAAACCCTATTTTTGAAGGCTTAGAACCTATTTTTAAGCAATTAAAAACAGCGGCGATTTCTGCATGTCTTGTTGTCCCTGCTGCATTAAACATTCAAGTAAAATCAGTAGAAACAGTGCAGATTGTTAGCGTTCAGAAACTAGGATTAAGCCCTCAAGAGAAGCAAGCATTTTATGAATTTGCAAGTAATGCAATAAATCTTGTGCAAGTTACTTCAGCATTGACGGACTTTGCTATTTCGCTAGCTCCGCAAGCTTTTAATGTAATTTCTACAAATGATGTCCAATCTCTAGAAGAAAAAACGAATGAGTATGATCATCTAATTACAAATATTATTTCAGAAATGAATCAATTTGATTTGAACCATCCTACACTTGTTTCAGAATTAAATAATTTAAGTAATAAAATGCATATGTTTTGTAATATTGTGAAATCAGAAAAATACAAAAAAGAATCAGATGAAGTGGTTTTATCACGCATTTATCGTACACCTGAAGATGCCGGATACACCTACAAATCATCAGATTCTTTTGATGATTTCAAAAAAGCAGTGATGATGTAGGATAACCAATGAAGATTGAGTTATCAAAACAATTCAAAGAAGGGCGTTTAAACACGCCCTTTTTTAAAGACATTCAAGCCATGTCAGATGAAGAATTGCAGCTCATCTTTGAATTTATGCAGGCCATTAAAGAAGAAAAGCGCCTACGAGGTAAAAATAAGCCTTCTTGGCTTGATGATAATCTCAACGACATTCCAAATACAGAAGTTTATAAACAAAACAAAATATGGCATTATCACTGTGGCCCTTACAATAAAGGATCTAGATATAGCCCTATGAGTGGGCTAAAAATGAATTTGGACGGTGAAACATCAGGGCCTGTAATTCATTATCAAAAAATATCAGATGAACATATTGTGATTATCGCTTTTTCCCCACAACACGAACCATTCCCTCGCGAATGGGACACACCCAACCCAATCATTGATCGAACAGAATAAGCAAGTCGCCTGACTTGCTTTTTTGTTACCACTCTTTTCACACTACCCCACACTCGCAAAATCAAACAAACTCACCAAAAATAAGGGCAATTATTACAAGTAGAAATCCGCCCATGTCAGCCGATAACAACCGCAGAATTGAAAGCATCATCCGCTTTGGCTTAATTGCCGAAGTAGATCATGCACAAGCAAAAGCACGGGTAAAGTGCGGTGAAATATTAACGGATTTCATCCCATTCATCACAATGCGATCAGGCACGACAAAAACATGGTCACCGCCAACACAAGGTGAACAATGCGTCATCTTGGCGGCAAGCGGTGAACTGACAACAGCGTGCATCATCACAGGGCTTTACACTCAAAACAGCCCAAGTCATTCAGCCGATGAACACGTGGTCGAATTTGCCGATGGCGCAAAAATTACCTACAACCAAGCAAATGGCGATTTGGTTGTAATAGGAATAAAAACCGCCAATATCAAAGCCGCCAATCAAATCAATATTGACTGCCCCACTGTTAACATTAAAGGCAATGTGAATATTGATGGGGAAGTGACATCAACAGGAGACATGATAGCGGGCGGCATTAGTCAGATGAAACATAAACACAAAGATGTTTCGAAAGGTAAAGACAAAACTGGAGAGCCTGAATAATGAATCGATTTACAGGCGAGAAAATCACAAGCGAAACGGAACACATCAAGCAGTCAATCGCTGACATTTTATTGACACCAATCGGATCACGTTTACAACGCCGAGAGTATGGCAGTCGTATTCCGGAACTCATTGACAGACCAATGAACCACGCTTTGTTGCTCCAACTTGCCGCAAGTGCGGTGATGGCATTGCACAAATGGGAACCCCGCGTGACGATTAGCCAATTTAAACCACAACTTACAGAAAACGGTATCACTTGCTCAATCGTGGGCAGAACAAGAAATCAAAACAATACCATCAATTATGATGATGTATGGCTAGGCGGTAAGAATGAGCGAATTAGTTGATTTAAAAAAACTCCCCGCACCAAAAGTTGTGCAGGAACTCAGTTATGAAACCTTACTTGCTAAGAGAAAAGAAAAGTTTCTGTCATTACAAGAAAGTGATGATATGCGCCAACATTGGCAAGCTCGCTTACAGTTAGAAAGCGAACCAGTGGTTAAATTGCTTGAAGAAAATGCTTATTTAGAACTCTTGCTAAGAACAAATATTAATGAATCAGCCAAGGCAGTAATGCTTGCCTATGCGACAGGCTCAGACTTAGATCAATTAGGCGCATTATTTGGCGTCACTCGATTGATTATTCAAGCAGAAGATTTAAAAAGCACACCACCTAGTCCCGCTAAATATGAAGATGATGAACGATTTAGAACACGCATTCAAATGTCATTAGAAGGATTAACCACAGCGGGCAGTCGTGCAAGCTATGAATTTCATGCGCTCTCTACATCTGCAAAAATAAAAGACGTTGATGTAACAAGCCCAACTGCAGGCACGGTGAAAGTTGCTATATTATCAACAGAGGGGCAAGGAACAGCCGACAGTGATTTAATTAATGCGGTAAAAGAACAACTGAATGCCGAGCATATTCGCCCACTGACCGATACGGTATTAGTCGAAAGTGCGGTGATTTTACCTTATGAAATTAAAGCTGCCATCACACTTTATCCAACTGTACTAGAAAGCGTTGTTATGGCAAATGTTAATCAAGCAATCGCCAATTATGCAAATAAGCAACACTTGCTGGGCATTGATATTACGCTTTCAGGCATTTATGCCGCCTTACATCAAGAAGGCGTACAGAACGTAAAACTGACCAAACCGCTTGCAGATTTAATCGTACAACCTCACCAAGCAGCATATTGCACACAAATTCAAGTCAACGTAGGTGGTAGAGATGAATAGCTATCTACTACCTACGGGGTCAAGCAAGCTAGAAAAACAATTATCGAATACGTTTTCAGCCATTGCGGAAATTCCTGTGCCAATTCGCCTCTTATGGAGCGCTGAAAATTGCCCTGTAAACCTCTTGGCATGGCTTGCATGGTCACTCTCGATTGAAGAATGGGATGACGACTGGAGCGAAGAGAATAAACGGCAAGCAATTTTAAATAGCATCCACATTCATAAACATAAAGGAACTATTTCAGCAATTCGACGCGTGATGAAGTCAGTGGGTTATGGCGAAGTGGATATTATCGAAAACCAATCACTTAAAACATGGACTGGTGAACTAACTTTTGATGGTTCAGAAACCTTTGAGCATGAAGAAATGCACTGGGCAGAATACAAAATTGTGTTACATCAGCCCATTACTATTGAAGAATCAAAACAAGTGCGCCGTATTTTAAATGAAAATGCCCCTGCACGTTGTCATCTCGTTGCATTTAATTTTACGAAGGCCGGTCATCGTTGGGATGGTGAAATCAATTTTGACGGAAGATTTACTTTTGGAGAAGCATAAATGGGTAAAATTACCGAACAACAACAATGGGAAGAAGATGTTTATCTCATTGAAAAACAAGATAAGGTGCTAGGCGGAGAGCTTGGCGTAATTAACATTCAAGCAAAACAGCTCGCCAATCGAACAAAATATTTAAAATACCAAGTGGATGGTATCAACCGAGACCGCACAGGTTACGCCCCAAAAGCTAGCCCTGCGTTCACAGGTGTCCCAACAGCCCCTACTGCCGACCAAAACACCAACAACGCCCAAATTGCGACGACAGAATTTGTGAAAAACGCAATTGCCGCATTGGTGGGTTCTGCGCCTGCTGCGTTGGACACGCTAGAAGAATTGGCACGAGCATTAGCAGGTGATGCAAACTTAAAAGCGACGTTGCTTGCTGAAATCGGGAAAAAAGCCAACAGCACTGATTTTAATGCCTTACATGATTTATTTATTGGTATCCCTATTCCTTATCCGCTCTCTACCGTCCCAGAGGGTTGCCTATCGATGAACGGTCAGCGGTTTGACAAATCACGTTATCCTAAGCTTGCGTTGAAATACACATCAGGCACACTCCCTGATATGCGTGGCGAATTTATTCGTGGTTTGGATAATGGGCGTGGTGTTGATGCTGGGCGTGGATTACTATCTAATCAAGGCGATGCAATCCGCAATATTACGGGTGAATTCTCCGATTTCATGTATCAAGACGAGCAATCATTAAGCGGGACATTAACAGCGACAGGTGCCATTTATAGAGATTTAAATATAAGAGATATATCAGCAACAGCGGCGCCAAGTAAAATTCTACCGCAAGGTGACAAAATTAAATTTGATGCAAGTCGAGTTGTACCAACCGCCAACGAAAACCGCCCACGCAACATCGCCTATCACTACATCTGCCTAGCCGCATAAGGAGTACAACATGACCGTAACATTTAATAAAGAAGGCTTTGCCCAAAACAGCGGTGAAATCACCGTGTATTGCACTGATGCGCAAGGGATTTACACCAAAGAAACAACAGAGTATGTCAGTGAAGGTGGAAGCCTTGCGGCTGGCAGTTATTTAGATGCGCCGCCAAAACCGAAACAAGGCTTTGTGATTGTACGAGTGGATAACAATTGGCAATATCAAGCCGACCATCGTGGCACTTATTACAGCAAAGAAACAGGCGAAAAAGTAGAACATACCGCACTGGGTGAACTACCTGATAATTTAACCGCACTTGCACCGCTTGCCGAGCCTTGCAAGTGGAATGGAACAGGATGGGTAAAAGATGAAGCTAAAATTGTCGAGCTGTTTATGCAACGCAAAAAAGCCTTACTAGCCACGCTTGCCAATAAAGCCGATACGCTTAAATCTAGCTTGCTGGTTGGCTATCCGCAAACAGAGATTGAAAGCTTCTATCGCCAAGAGAAAGAAGCCTTAGCATGGAAAGCTGATAATAAAGCTGACACCCCAATGCTTAAACAAATCGCAAGGGTTCGTGGAGTTCCTTTCGATGTGTTGGTTGAGAAAGTTATCGAGAAAGCATCACAATTTGCGGTTGCTATCGGTTTAATTATTGGACAAAGACAGGCGTTTGAAGATCGCTTGCTTGCCACGAAAACATTAGAAGAACTCACCGCACTTGAAAAGGAAATTGAAGAATGGAAATTTCAAGCAAATTAAAACTATACGCTTATCACAACATCATCGCCATTGACCAATTATTCAATGCGATAACTGGTGGAGCCGCAGACGAGACATTATCAAGTAGAACATACCGTGGAGCGATATTAGCCGAACAACCAAAAAAACGGTGGCTTGTACTCTATCGTTTCATCAATGGATTATTTAGAGATAAAAACCATTGCAAAACCGCATACGAAAGCGAAATAAACGGCAAACAGCGCGATTATCGGTTCAATCAAGGGAAAACCAAATGAGCAATACTATTAATAAATTGGTGAATGATGATGAAGATATTGTTTTCAAATGGAATCGCGGTGATGACGAATTTGAAACATTAATTTTCTTCAACGATGACGATACACCAATGGACTTTACAGGGAGTCAATTTGATTTGCATATCGTGCCTGAACGAAGTCAATCAGAAACCATTAAGCTATCAACATCAAATGGCTTAACCGTTAAAGAAAACGAAATAACGCTGCACGTGTCGCACGATCAAACAGAAAATGCAGATTGGAAAGAAGCTGTCTGGGATTTACAAGAAACTAATAAAGATGGATTTGTTTACACTCTTTGTGGCGGGAAAGTATGGTTAAAACGGGACGTTACTAGAGGCCGTCATGAAAATAGAGATTAAGCCTAAACCAAAACATAAAGTAATAATCAAAAACAAACCACGGCACAAAATCACCGTCCAAAAAGGTTATGCCAATATAGGCGGCGATTTTGACATAAGCAAATTACCAAACATCAACGAATTAATTATTCACTACAACATCGGAGCGCTTTAATGGCAAGACAAGAATTTAATCAAACAATCACAGAATTTGCTGAATTTGTGGGGATGAAAGATAAAGAGATTATCAAGCTAATCGGGGCAATGCAAAGCCTAACCACAACTCAGAAAGATACGATTGTTGGTGCAATCAATGAGATGAATCAGCGAATCAACAGTCTATCAAGTAATGCGGCCGGCATTAATGATAGCGCAACAAATGAAACAGCAACATTGTCGGCCAAGAAAATTCTTGAGCTTTTAAACCAAGCGAAAGCCGATGTCAAAAATGAGCTTTTAGGCGGTCAAGTTGACGCGAGCATTGACACAATCAAAGAGCTTGGCGATATGTTGAAGAACATTCAAACAGGCGAAGATGGCTTAAATAAATTGGTTCAAAAAATAACTCAAACCAACCAATCATTGGCACTTCTTGTTGGTAAATTTACAGTGTTAGATGGAATTAACCTTAAAGAAGCCTACAATAGAGGATATAACCGATAATGGGATTTGATACATCAGTCAAAGATTTTGCCGAATTTATGGGGAGTGAAGTTAGACGAGTTGAGAATAAAATTCCGACTGGCATTTCTGCACAACCTACAAATTCTAATATCATCACTGGAGACGGCAGACCCGATAAACCTGACACAACAAGGTTTCTTAATGGGTCTAACGTTTATGAAAATAAGATTAAAGGTAATGAGCCAAACGGAACTTTTTATAACTCAACAAACGGTGCAGGCGTTGGAGCATACCTATGGCAAAAGCAAAATGGACAGTGGACTGTTATATCGGGTGATACAGGTATTAGACGACTATCTAACATTTCTGTAAATATTAAAGAAGGGGCTATTCATTTAAGACGAGTGAATAACAGAGTTGAGTGTTCTTTCTATGCGGGGCGTTGGGACACTATTTCTTTTTACGGGAGCAGTAATCCTAAATTCACGAGGAAAAATCACGCCAAGCGAATGGATATTTTACCCCCTCCGAGAATACCAGTTGGCTTCCGCCCACGCACGCCTATTATGCTTCCGTTTTATAGCGATGACGGCGATGAAATTGCTACTGTATATGTTGCTAGTATAGGCGATAGAGCTTATATTGAGTTAAGATTTAGGGATAAAGTACCAACAACAGACCTTGATTATATGCGTCTTCCAGTCGTCAGTTGGATAACTGACGACCCATTCCCTGAAGTTCTGCCTTAATTTAAATAAAATGCGGTCAATTTTGGCCGCATTTTGTTACCCCGTTTTTCACACTTCCAACCGCTCGCACTGCCACATTCTCTCGATCACAATAAAGACATTATTTAACCAATAGAAACCATAGGGCTAAAATATGTCTGATGAATATCTCCATGGGGTCAAGGTAACGGAAATTGCCGAAGCCTTGCGAACACTCACCACATCATCCACTGCCGTGATCGGTTTAGTGGCAACGGCAGCAGATGCAGACGCAACTGTTTTCCCACTCAATAAACCCACTCTTTTAACAGGTATCACCGCCGAAGTCCAAGCGAAAGCCGGTAAACAAGGCACATTATCCCGTGCGTTAGATGGCATTGCGGACATCGTGAATTGTAAAGTGGTCGTCATTCGAGTGGAAGAAAGCGACGATGAAAGCACCATGAAAGCAAACGTCATCGGCACAGTGGACAGCGACGGCAATTACACTGGCTTAAAAGCGTTCTTGGTATCTGCTGCCGTTTGTGGCGTGAAACCGCGTATTTTCTGCGTGCCGAAGTATGACAGCCAAGATGTCACCACCGAGCTTTTAAGCGTGGCGAAAAAACTGAATGGATTTGTGTATGCATCGTGCGCAACAGCAAAAACCAAAGAAGAAGCGGTCACTTATCGCCGTAATTTCTCACAGCGTGAATTAATGCTGATTTTCGGTGACTTCTTATCGTTCAACCCGAACACCAAAGCAACCGAAGTGGATTATGCAGTCGTCCGTGCAGCAGCAATGCGTGCGTATCAAGATAAAGAATACGGCTGGCACACTTGCATTTCTAACAAAGGTTTAACTGGCGTCACTGGCGTGACTAAACCACTTTCATTTGACATCAACGACAGTGCGACCGATGTCAACTATCTGAACGAACAAGGCATCACTTGTTGCGTCAATCACAACGGCTTCAAATTATGGGGCTTGCGCACCTGTTCAGCCGACAAGTTATTCATCTACGAAAACTACACCCGCACCGCTCAAGTGCTTAAAGACACCATCGCACAATCTTTTGATTGGGCAGTTGATAAAAACATCAGCGTGATGTTGGTGAAAGAAATCGTGGAAGCGATCAATGCGAAATGGCGTGAATATGTGGCGAAAGGTTACTTAATCGGCGGTAAAGCATTCATCAATTCATCACTGAATACTGCCGCAACCTTAAAAGATGCAAAACTGCTTGTGTCTTATGATTACTGCCCTGTTCCGCCATTAGAACAATTAGGCTTTAACCAATACATCAGCGATGAATACCTTGTGGAATTCGCCGCAGAGATTGCCAAAGTAGGAGCATAACAAATGGCTTTACCACGTAAATTAAAACTCATGAATTTCTTGGCTGACGGTAATTCTTACCGTGGCCAAGTCACCGAAATTACCCAACCTAAATTGGCAATGAAACTGGAAGAATACCGTGCAGGCGGCATGATTGGTCCAGTGAAAGTGAATTTAGGCGTGGAAGGCTTGGAAGCGCAATTCAAAATGGGCGGTTACATGACCGAACTCATCAAAGAATTTGGCGGCAAAATTGACGGTTCGGCATTACGTTTTGCGGGTGCATATCAACAAGACGACACCGAAGAAGTCACCGCCATTGAATTGATTATGCGTGGTCGTTTCAGCGAAATTGACAACGGCACAAGCAAATCAGGCGATGACACAGAACAAAGCTACACCGTGCCATTAACCTATTACAAAATCATCGAAAACGGCAAAGATTTGGTCGAGATTGATTTGCTCAACTCAATCTTTATTGTCGGCGGCACTGACCGTTTGGCAGAACACCGTTCAGCGATTGGCATCTAATCACCACCTAGCCCCGCAAGGGGCTTTTATTAAATCACTCCCCCACGCTTAAGCGTGGCATTTTTAAAGGTATAAAAAATGAAAAACGAAAACAGCAAAGTGATCACATTAACCAATCCACTTGCGCGTGGCGAAAACAAAATCACCGAAATCACCGTCAACAAACCCACCGTGCCGGCATTAAAAGGCTTAAAAATGTTTGATGTGTTGCAAATGGACGTGGACGCATTGCAAGTGTTGCTCACTCGCGTGACAAATCCTGTGTTGCACAAATCCGACTTTTCAACAATGGAAGTGGCAGACTTCACCGAGCTTGCGGCGGTGGCTGTCGGTTTTTTAGGGAAGAATTCGGAAGCGGAAGCGACCGAATAATGATTGCTGCCACGGTAGAAGATGCCATGGCGGACATTGCACTGATTTTCCATTGGCAACCACAAGCCTTTGAGCAAATGACATTTGCCGAATTAATGACATGGAGAGAAAAAGCAAGGGAACGAAATGAAACAGAAAATGATTGATTATGTGTTAAATATGCCACGGCATATTGTGTGGCGTGGAATCTTTATTCTTTCCATCTCATTTTGGTTGCTTGTGATTTTCGGCATTGCATTTCTCTTTCGCTAACTCACCAAGTGCGGTCAGAAATCACGGGATTTTTTGACCGCACTTTTCTTTAGGAATAATTATGGCCACGATTTTAATCTTCTTTTTCTATTTCTTGTCAATTATCACCGCAACAGTTTGCGCCACGTTTTTGATGTATCACAACATTAATGGTTGGGGTTGGATTATCGCCATCGCCATTTCATTGACATTTATCAAACTACACGTAAAGGAAAGCTAGCATGTTTCAAAACTTTGCTTTAGCCACACTTGGTATGTTCGTTTTTACACGGCAAACCGTGCCTTTCCAAAGCTTAGACCGCACATCCACGTGGCGACATCCAACTAATGCGATTGTGGGCGCAATGCCGAAATCACAATTCACCGGTAAGGAAAGCGAAACCGTGACAATCGGCGGACGACTTATTCCCGAAATCACTGGCGGTAGATTTTCCATTAAAGCGTTGGAATTAATGGCAGACAGTGGCGGTGCATTTCCGCTGATTGATGGTGCAACCTTTGAAATTATCGGTTTCTTTGTGATTGAAAATATCCAAGAAAACCGCACAGAATTCTTTGGCGATGGCGCACCACGTGCCATTGACTTCACGATGAACCTTAAACGCACTGACGATCCGATGTTGATTGCCATTGCAGACAGTTTAATGAGTAATCTTTAATGTTAGGCTTAGACTTTAACGACAATCACCGCACCCCCGCTTTCAAAGTGGCCATCACCACGAAAGACAACAAACAGCAAGACATCACGCAAGTGGTATCAAGCCGCTTGATTAATCTGTCTTTAACCGATAATCGCGGCTTAGAAGCGGACACGCTCGACTTAGAATTATCCGACCATGACGGCAAATTGGCTTTGCCGCCACGCAATGCCACAATCAGCCTTGCACTGGGTTGGAAAGGCAAGCCGCTAATTGACAAAGGACAATATTCAGTCGATGAAGTGCAGTTTTCAGGCGGTGCATCTTCTGCTGATAAACTCACCATTCGGGCAAGAGCGGCAGATTTAAAAGGCACGTTCACCGAACAAAAAGAGCGGTCATTTCATAAAAAGAAATTGGGCGAAATCGTCAACGAAATTGCACAAGGAAACAAGCTCAAAAGCCAAGTGGCAAAAGAGCTTGCCAACCGATTAATCGACCACATCGACCAAACCAACGAAAGCGACATTAATTTGCTGACACGCCTTGCGGAAGAACACGGGGCAATGTGTACGGTGAAAAATGGCACGTTGCTCTTTATGCCATTAGGCAAAGCAAAAACCGCCACAGGGAAAGATATTCCACTGCGTAAAATCACCCGCAAGAATGGTGACAACTACAATTTTTCCATTGCTGAAAGTGAAAACTACAAAGCCGTGCGGGCATATTGGCACGATACGGACAGCGGCAAGCGTGGCGAAATCACCGTAGATGAAAACACCAAGATTGTGAAAAAACAGCGTATGACGAAAGGCAGAACGCTGAAAAACGGCACAGTGAAAGGCAGACGATTAAGCAAACGTAAATACAACGAAATTGAGCAACAAGAACCCATTACAAGTGACAGTTCTCAAATAAAATCACTACGGCACACCTACGCAAGCGAAAAAACCGCCATCACTGCTGCCAAATCCGCCTTTGATAAGCTTAAGCGTGGCGTGGCAACATTTAGCCTTAATCTCGCCTTTGGCGAACCTGATTTAATGCCAGAAACGCCGATTGAACTTTCAGGGTTTAAAGCAGAAATTGACGCAACAAATTGGCTGATCACAAGAGTAACGCACAATCTTTCAGATGGCGGCTTTACCAGTCAAATTGAATGCGAATTGAAAGTAGAAGATGAAGAAGTGGACGTGAAGAAGGTGAAAAAATAAAGCCCTCAAATGAGGGCTTATATTATGGATTTTTATTTAATAGCATTTTCATAATTTGCGACACTCGCTTGTTTGCCTGTTCTCTTTGAACGGTCAGAATTACAAAGGCAACAAATAGCACAAAATTTGAAATCACAAATATTACCATGCCATGTTTTGAATCGTAGAAATGAGAACTTATATTAATAATAAGATTGAATACCCAACTTAATAGCAGTGATGTTCGCCAAGTTCCATAAGAATCATAACTACTCTTTTCTAAATTATAAAGATTAAGTAAGTCATTGTTTGTCATAAGCACCCCGCACATAAATAAAATGTAGCATTATTATATAATATCAAAGGGATCATCTTCTGGCGTTTGCTTGTTGTCTTTTTCTTCACTGGCTTGAGACTTTAAAGACTTAATTTCATCTAAAATGACTTTATTCTGTTCTTTAAGTTCTTTTAATTCTTTTTGGTCTTGTTCTATCATTGCCATTACGTGTTCTTGTTGATGATCATCAAAAATATAATCGAGTCCTTTCTCTCCGGAATATTGCAAAATGAAAAATAATATGTGAAACAAAACAGGAATTATTTTAGGCTTATTTTGCTGAAAGGCTTGCAGAATTAATACCCAGATGGAACAGGCAACTTCTTGAAGCGCAAGATCTTCTTCATTTTCAAATGCATCAACATCTTCAGAAGAAACACTTGGTAAATCTTGGATGCTAGAATCAAATTCATCATCAGTAATTTCATTCTCAAGAGCAGACTTTGAAATTATCGCCACCTTATTAGCTATCTTTAATGCGCTATAAATAGAATCCGAATTGAACATTTTATTTAATTCTATTTCCATTAGCGAATTTTTAAGCAATTCAGAATGTGATGGTTTTAAAAGGTCTTGTATATCTCTTAGATTTATATTTTTTAGTATATTATTTGCTGAAGCATGCAGCTTTTCTGTAAATGATTCTGAATTATAAATAAGGTTGTAAAGCCGTATAGGAAGATCTAATTTATTGTTATTGTT
This sequence comes from Haemophilus sp. 27098_8_127, assembly GCF_041433495.1. Taxonomy (NCBI): domain Bacteria; kingdom Pseudomonadati; phylum Pseudomonadota; class Gammaproteobacteria; order Pasteurellales; family Pasteurellaceae; genus Haemophilus; species Haemophilus sp. 27098_8_127. The sequence goes on along the minus strand of NZ_JAPWBP010000005.1, from coordinate 8,700 downwards.
AATCGTCAAAAGTTCAGCCCACAGTTTCTCTTTATCAAAATCATTCATTTTATTTCACCAGTCTCAAGCATATAGAAAAAAGCATCTTCATAAATAACTTTTACACCGTGCTTTTCTGCTTTCGCTAATTTAGATGGGCCGACTGTTTTTGACTTCTCGCAGATAACCAAAAAATCAGTTTTACTGGAAACATCTGAAACAACTCGCAACTTGTGATCGATTGCGAGTTGCATCATCTCTTCTTTTACTGCAGCTTTAAACCCACTAAAACAAAACGTAACAGAAAGGCAAGGTGGATTTTTCTTTAATTCCCGCTTTTGAGAATTGATTAAGCTATCGTAAAGGTGGAATTTATCATCGGGAACGTTCAAAGCATATTGTTTCGCATCTTCAATATTGTCAAACTCTTGAATTATTCTGTCATGACGAAGTGTCAATACTCTGCCATAAGCGTGACAATAGCCAATTAAGTAAACATCATTTTCGGCAATATTGGTTATGTGATATGCATTAACTTCCTTGTGAGCATTCATGTAAACAACAAACTTTTCCGTTGCCATTTTTATTCCTACCACTTCCGCCACTTCATCGGCATGCTGAAAACAACACGACCGTGGATAAATACATCGTCATCTTGCGTGAATGTCCATTCTTTGTATGTTGGGTTGTCGGAAATGACGAGCATTTCTTTTCCCACTTTTTGCAAACGCTTGATGAATGTTTGGCCGTCAAAGGTGAAAACATAAAGCCCATCGGCGGCAAAGTAATTTTCGGAAATATCCACATAAAGCAAATCGCCGCTTTCAAGGGTTGGCGCCATGCTATCCCCTTTCACTGTGATCAACTTCAAATGTTTTGCATCAGCACGTCCAAATTGTTGACGGAAGAACGTTAAATCAAATTCTTGTGAAAGCAAGCCTTGTTCGGTTGGGCTTAAATACGCCCCATTTCCGGCACTCGCTTCCACGTCCAAAATATCAATCCGCACTGTGTTTGGGTTTTGCGGTTCGCTCACTTCTACAATGCGATAAGACGGATCAGGGTCGCCTTCACCTGTTTTTAACCAATGCGGGTCCACATTAAGTGCGGTCGCAATTTCTAAAATATTTTTAGGTGAACGAGTTCGACCATTCACTATATCGCTAATTGATGGTTGAGATACGCCAAGCTGCTTTGCAAAAGCATTCATAGATAAGTTTCTATCATCAAGCAGTTGCTTTAATCGGGTTGATAAATCAGACATAAATTCTCCTTGTGTATAAGTTATAGGTAAACTTTGAATAAAACAATAAAATATTTCTTGCAATTATTAAAGGATTTCCTATAATGCACTTAAAGGAAAACTTATAGGCGGTTTTAAATGAATGAAAAAGTGATACTAGCTACAGAAATTTGCGGCAATCAATCAGCCTTAGCAAGAGTATGTGGAGTTAGTCAGCCTACTGTAAATGGGTGGATAAATGGTGCGAGTATGGATGTGAAATATATTCCCGCCATTATCAAAGCGACAGAAGGCAAAATAAGAGCCGAAGATTTACGCCCTGATGTGGATTGGGCAGTGATTCGGAATAGTTAAATAGAAAAGGTGGTGTGTATGAATTTTCCTACAAAGTGCTTGATTTGCGGAAGCGAAGAATTAAGACCAGTTGGTCATATTTATAAATCTTTCAGATGCCAAAATTGCAATCAAATCATAGAAACGGCTGAAAAGTTTTCCGCCATTCCTGAGGGATTTGAGAAGTCAAAACAAGCTGAATTTCAGAATCCGCAAACTGCGGAAGTTGGCGGTAAGCCTTCAACAACGCCAATGCCGCTGATGGTTGGTTTTGTTCCAGCAGATAAGCTAGGGCTTGCTTTAACTTCTGTTCAAAAAAACGCTGGGCTTCGTTCACTCTTGGAAATAGCTGATGAAATTGATCAGTTGCTACTTTTAACCGATGAGCAGGATTCGGACTCACTTGCATTGCGGAAACTAAAGCGAGCATTGACAAGAAAGCAGTTGGTTCAAGTTCGGGAGGAAATCGCCACGCTGCAAAAAGCTGTGCAAGCGGAGATGGGGGAAGATTACTGGCGTTGGAGCTGGAAATAATTTGGTCTTGCATGGTGATTCCTTCATTTATCAAGTAAATGGTTTGAGTATAACAAAAGGTGGAAAAAGTGAAAGTTAATGTTAAATGCCCGAAATGCGGTTCAGAAAATATCTATGTGCGAACCTCAGAAAGATTATCAAAGTTAACCACGCAAACATTTGGCTATTGCAGTGGCTGTCGTGAGTGTCGTTTTAAAGTGATCAGTGAGATTGTAGAAGTCGAAACAGCAAGCTTTGAAACCAATCAGCAAGCCATGTTAGGCAATAAGCCATTAGACGAGACGGACACTCGACAAGTCGAAATTCCAACCGATTAATTCTTAATTTTTAAACATTAATTTAAAGCCCGTCGTTTGAAGAAATTCATGCGACAGGATTTTTGCAACCAAAATTCAGGGAGACCAAGCAAATGGCAAAAAATGATTACACCTACGACAACGGCAAAACACGCAAAGGACGTGTGAATGTCTGGGAGTTAGAAAAACGTGTGAAAAAGTTGGAAGCGCAAATTCAAATCATCAGCCGTCACGTTAATCATCAAGCAGAATTAAACCAACAACAAGTGCTATTGAATGAAACACTTTCCGACCGTGTGGCACTGCTTGAAAAAGCAAGTTGGAGCAAGCAAGGGATGTTTGGTCGTTGGTTAAGTTGGGTTCAAGGTAAATAAGCAAGGGGGCGTGTGATGTACGTTTCAGGCAAAGAAAGTGCGGCGGAAAAATTCTGCAAAGAAAATCAAATTGCGGTTGAGCCTGTGCAAAGTTGGGGAGATTGCCGCCATGTGATCGGTAAAAGTCGCTATCGCGTGGAATACGCTTTCAGCAACCTTTCACAAGGCGAAAGAGAAATCCTGTTGGCAATGGCAGAACTCGACATCAATGATTTAGTTAGCACCACATTTTCAGGCGAGAAACTACACCACTACACCGAAAACGGACAACGCAAAATAGCCAAGGCGTTTCGCAAAGTGCGGTTGATTTCGGGAATGTTTCCGAAAGGCATTACCGAACGTGAATTCACATTGATTGATAAAGCATTGAATTAGGGGGAAGTATGGCAACCGTTATTTTAAGTCGTGGCGCATTGAGCATTGTGGCAAAGGAATATTATCAAAAACTCGATAAGGCGCAGGAAAAACTATTCGCTTACATCTATCACTTAGACAAAGGCGATGAAGAACAAGCAAGACAAGCATTTAATGAATTTATTGAAAACGGCGACTTGGCGACAAAAGCACGCCAAATCTTTTTACAAAAATACAGAGATTGGGAGCAATGGCAAGCCAATCCACGGAGAAAAACAGCATGAGAACAAAATACATCGCCTTTAGAACGGCAAGCGCAGCCGCTGCAGAAGCAGAACGAGCAAAACAATATTTAAAAGCCGCACAGTTTTGGCGGAAAGCCTATCAGTTGGCACCAACACCAGATGAAGATTGGTGCTTTGCACGTGCAGATCGTTGTTTTAAAGCCGCCATTGATACAGGCGCAATCAAGGTAAGAAAAAGCAGACAGTTAGATTTCAAGGATTTTTGGGAGAAAGGCAATGAGTGATTTTTTCATCGGATTAGCGGTGGTGATGTTGGGCTGTTTTATGGCCGCCGCATTATTAGATGCCACCTTGTGTTGGTTGGCAAGTTGGATAAGTAAGCACTTTTAAGGAGAAAACAAAATGAGTACCGATATTTACATCAATTTAGATTGCGGCGCGGAATTGCAAATCACCAAGATTGGCGACCGCTTTCAAGTGTTAGAAATCGTGGCAGATGGTGACGGTTTGCGAAAACAAAAAGCCAGAGTGATTGGGCGATTACACAACACCATCATTGGCGCAGTGAATGAAGTTCGCAACTTTGCCTTAGCACAATATGAAGTGCTTTCACTCACTGAAATGGAAAGTGCGATCAACTCAACAAATCAAGCCATTAAAGATTACTTTGATCAACACAATGAATATTTAGCCAACTTACAAAGAGCATAGAAATAACATGATGAACTGGGAGCAACAACGAGACAAAAACATCGCTAAACGTGATTTAGCGATGGAAGAAACTCGTTTGGCAAGAATGGAAAGTGCGGTTAAAACTGCCCGCACTTTAGACTTGCCACAAGCAACAGCCGCACAAATTGAGCTGTTTGCGGTTGCCCCTAATCATTTTGATTATGTTGAAAAACTGCTTTCTGATTTGCCACGCAAACGCCAACGTGAACACTTCCGCAATGTGTGGTTACGTGCTTATCGCAGTGTGAAAGATGATGGGTCAATTAGTTTTAGCTTAGGCAATAAGCAAGCCCGCATTGCAAATACAACCTTGCGTGATGTGTTGACAAATCGTTTGGAAGCCGTTTTTGAGCAATATCGCATTTCTGTTTCATGGTTGCTTGAACGCAAACACTATTCAGCCAACTTGGCCATGCAAAAGCCTGTGGATAGTCAAGGCTTGCATTTTTATCTATTAGGCGAACGCCAATTAAAAGAAATCGCCTACAAACTCGCCTTGCACTTCAACGGATTGCAAAGCGATTTCGTGGAAGATTGTGCCAATCAAAAAGCCGTTGGGCTATTAAGTGCGGTCGATTTTTCTCGTTTAAGCAGTGATCTGCACCGCCTTTGTGCTGATGTTTGCAAGAACATTGGCTTTCCACTTAAAAGCCAACACCGCCTTGAAGAAGGTAAACGCCTTTCTGTGCAGCAACAAGAAGGCGAATTGTTGCGTGTGGTATGCGAAAAATACTGGTTCCGCACATTACGCAGCACGCAAAAACGCCTTGTCGAGCATTTGGCGATTGGTTGCGGCGAAGTGTCGGCAAAAGTCAGCCCTTACATTTCAACAGGTGCATTGAGCGATTACCGCAATCAACAAAAAGCTAACTTGGAATATTTAAAACAGATGATCATTGAAAACATTGACGATCCATCCGAACAGGTGGAATTGATGGCAATGTGGCAAAAATCTTCCGGTAATCCCGCCATCCGTTTTAACGAGATGATGAACCGCTTGCGTGGCGTGGACGAATGGGCAACGGAAAAAGGCTATGTGTCATTGTTCTTAACCATGACCGCCCCTTCATCGTTCCATGCGACACACAACAACGGCACAAATAACAAGAAATGGAAAGGTGCAGACCCACGCACAACCCACGCTTATTTAAGCAAAAATTGGGCGCAGTTGCGTGCCTTGTTCGCTAAACGTGGCATTGGCTTTTTTGGCATGCGTGGCGTTGAACCGCACCATGACGCCACTCCACACTGGCATTTGCTTGTGTATGTGAAAGCGGAAGATAAAGAAGAAGTGATCCGTTTATTTAAATCAAAAGCTTTAGAGTTAGACGGCGATGAATTCGGGGCGAAAAAACACCGTTGCAGAGTAGATGAAATTGACCCTGCAAAAGGTTCTGCCGTTTCTTATATTGCGAAATACATTGCCAAAAACATTTATGCGGGCAATCAAAAAGACGAAACATCAGACGAAGTGGAAGGATTGAAACTTGACGAAAACGTGCAACGTGTGCGTGCGTGGGCGAACCTTTGGGGAATTCGTCAATTCCAGTTTTACGGCAACCCGCCAATTTCTGTGTGGCGTGAATTACGCAAATTAGAGAAATGGCAGTTAGATGATGTAGATGATAAGACCATTGCAGACGCGCAAGCGGTTTGTGATGTGGCTTGTTTTGCAAGCTATTTAGAGTTGCAAGGGGGCGCAATGGCTAAACGTGAAGATCAGCCTTTGTGCGTGGAATATGAAGAAAGCGAGCCGAACCAATACGGCGAAACAAGAAAAAAAATTGTGGGGGTGAAAAATCGTTTCAGTTTTGCAAGCGTAAGAACCAAACTTAAAAATTGGGTTATCAAAAAAGGCACTGTGGCAGATGTTGCAACTGATGCCAATGCGGAGACAACCGAAACAAACAAGGAGCGTAGCGACGCTTGGACTTGTGTCAGTAACTGTAACCGTTCAGAAATTGAACAAAAGGTAAAAAATGCACTTTTACCTGTCGGATTTATGATTAATCGTTCGCAAATTGACCTATTAATCAAACATAAGCGGTTACGGCTTAATGACTTTCAGTGGATTTGTTATGAAAACGACAACGTTTTCATTAAAGAAGAAAAAATCCCACTCTTTTCTGTGAAAAAATTTAGTCAGAAAGTGACTGGATTTTGGGAAAGATTGGGGAAAATGTAGGTGAATTATGAAAAAAATAAAGAGAACAATAAAAGTAAAACCGTCAGTGGAACGGATATCTAATGGCGTAAATTCGCCAGTAAGAAAAATTGTGCAAATTGCTATGTCAAATACTTTGTCCAATGAAGGTTATCTGGAATCAATGATTGCTTTGTGTAACGATGGTTCTTTGTGGCAAAGAAATATCGGGGTTACAGAACGCAAAAGCGACGGTGGCGAATGGTTCAGAATTAATGATATTCCGCAGGATTAAGGAGAAAACAACATGTCAGATTTAACACAACTTATTAAAAATATCGAAAATTGGGCAGAAGCTCGCAATTTGATTGAGGGTTCTACACAGAAAAAACAATTCATTAAATTGATGGAAGAATTCGGGGAGCTATGCAGTGGTGTATCTAAAAATAAAATTGATGTGGTGAAAGATAGCATTGGTGATTGCTTTGTGGTGATGGTGATTTTGGCTGCACAACGCAAGAAAGATGAAATGCTTCCATCTGCTGAAATTACTGATCAATGCAGATATTTTAACGTTGATATTGAAAGCCGCTTAATTGAATCGTTGTCAAGCTTGAATCGTTTAAGTTATGAGTTAAGTAGTCCAGAAAATATTAGTGCTTTATTTGGTTTGTTCTTTATTGAACTAGTAGAAGTTGCACGTTATTTTGATTTAAATATACATGATTGTGTGCAAGCAGCATGGGATGAAATCAAAGACCGCAAAGGGCGTATGATTGACGGCGTATTTGTGAAAGAAGGTGATTTGTGATTACAGAGGAAAACACAATAAAATCCGAGCGCACTTTAACAATTAAGGAGGTTGCAAACCTCCTTAATTTAAGTTACAGCACCGTTTTTGCACACCGTTTTAAATGGGGCTTTTTCCAGATGGAAGGTTCAAAAGCTTGGCGAGTTTTTAGGGAAGATCTTGACCGTTGTAGAAAAAGAAAAAATAATGTCATCCGATTGGTTGGATTGACTGATATAAAAAATGGAGGAAAAAATAAATGTCAATCTACAAGAGAGGAAACACATATTGGCTCGATATTACAACACCGAGTGGCGAACGAATTAGACGAAGCGCTGGGACTGAAGTAAAGAAAAAGGCACAAGAATTACACGATAAGATCAAAGCAGAACTATGGGATATGGCGCACCTTAATAAGAAACCGCCTAAACTGTTTGAAGAAGCCTTGTTATTATTCGTGGAAGATGCCAAGTTGAAAAAGGATTTTGATACTAACCGCAGACACGCCATTTATTGGCGTTCTGTTTTTAGTGGTTGGAAGTTGAGCGATATTACAGGCGAAAATATTATGGATAATCTGCCTACATACTCCACAACACACAAAAAAGCATTATCGCCATCAACTAAAAATAGATACCGAACATCTATTCTAAGAGTGCTTTCACTCGCTTATAAAAATGGCTGGATTGATAGAATCCCTTATGTAAAAAAATTCGTTGAACCAAAAGTCCGTGTGCGTTGGATTACAAAAGAGCAAGCCACAACACTGATTTCAAATTTGAATTTGGCGTGGATGAAAAATGTTTGTTCTTTTGCTTTATTCACTGGCGCGCGTATGACAGAGATTTTATCAATGACATGGGATAAAGTGGATTTTGAACGTAGTATCGCGATTGTTTCAAATGATGTAGCAAAATCAGGTAAAGCAAGAGCATTACCGTTGAATAACACTGCTTTGGATTTATTGCAAAAATTATACCAAACTCGCCGCAGTGAATTTGTTTTTCATCGTGGTACTGATAAACAAATTGGGCGTATTGATTGGCATGATTTCCATCAAGCATTAGAAAAAAGCAATATTCATAATTTTCGCTTTCATGATTTGCGCCACACTTGGGCAAGTTGGCACGTTCAAGCAGGAACGCCACTTTACACGCTAAAAGAAATGGGCGGTTGGGAAACGTTAGAAATGGTGAAAAAATATGCCCACTTAAACGCTGACCACATGATTGAGTTTGCGAATAATGTCACATTTACGCCACACGAAGATGACGATTTTTCACAAGAAAATTTTTACAATATAGTAAATTATTGAAAATGAAAGGCTTTAAGATGGCAGGGGCGGAGAGGCTCGAACTCCCAACACCCGGTTTTGGAGACCGGTGCTCTACCAATTGAACTACGCCCCTATTGGTATTAAGAATTGGCGGAATGGACGGGACTCGAACCCGCGACCCCCTGCGTGACAGGCAGGTATTCTAACCAGCTGAACTACCACTCCGCTAAATGAGGTATAATTGGCAGTGACCTACTCTCACATGGGGAAGCCCCACACTACCATCGGCGTAACAATGTTTCACTTCTGAGTTCGATATGGATTCAGGTGGGACCATTGCACTGTTGCTGCCAAAATTTTTATTTTGTTAATTTACTCTAAAAATAGACTAACAAAATAAA
>NZ_JAPWBP010000004.1:0-164826 GCF_041433495.1 Haemophilus sp. 27098_8_127 | reverse complement strand
GCTGTAGGTTTATAACTTTCAAGAATGGTTTCATCCTCATTTACTAAGTAATGCACATTTGCCCCTTTTTGAAGCATAAGCTCTAAAACATCCAATCTCTCTGGGATATATCCAATCATAGACAAAGGGATTAAACCATCTTGGTTCGGTAAATTAGGATTTGCTCCTGCTTTGAGCAACGCTATCGCCGCCTCAGCATTTTTACTTTGTAATGCATAATGCAAAGGAGTCATTCCGTACATATCTTGCGCATTAATCTCCACTCCATGTTTTATATAAAACTCCACAACCGACAACGGAGCCGCAAAAATTAAATTACACTGGTGTAGCCAATTCCATTTGTCTGCCGATACATAGTGAATATCTAACTTTTTACTTATAAAGAAAATATCCTCCAGCATTGCGATATTTCCCTCTCTATCTGATATCGCAACAAGCATCTTAGGGTCATCTTTATATTCTTCATATAAATTTGCCATATTAGTTTTCTCTTTGTTTTAAAAACAATTCCATATCATCTTTAATTTTTTGAATTTTACCATTTCCCGGCATTTCATCTTTATGACTACGATTCACCGAACGATTTTCCAATCTAAACCACTTCGAAATTAGTGTATCACTACAAACATCTCCATCAAGCTACGTTTCCTATTTACTTATCACAAAATAAATTTATATCGTCAAAAACATCACTTATCGCGCCTAAAAACTGACCACTATTTTTTAATAACTCTAGTTTATTGATAATATCAAAGGAAATTCTTTTATCAATTCTAACTATATGTCCTACTGATATTATTGATGTATATTTTAATTCATCTATTGATGAATCAAGGTTATCTAAAACTATTTTTTCTGCGATATCTCTATCTACCGAATATAGCACAATATTTAAAATAAGATTGCAACAATTCTCCACCGTATCAAGTGTAAAAGAACAATATTTAGGATCCATATATTTCATACTATTTACCTTTTTTTCCATTAGATTTAAATAACCCTTCTGTTATTAATTTATTTTTCATTTCCTGATTTAAATCATCCCATTTTCTAACATGCCCATGATATATTCCTGAACTCGGGTATGTTTCATCAAATATAACTATTTCTCCTGTAGATTTATCTACCCCAATTCTACGAGTTGAAGAATCTTTTATAATAAAAGAATTATCTAATGCATTTTGCCCATTTTTAGGAGCTTTTGATTTCACAGGATTGTCTACTACCCCATGATAGTCTGCTTTTTCATAGGATAATTTCCCCTCTCTATTTGGATGAAAAATAACAGATTTAGCCGAAGTATCTGTTGGTTTTTCTGGCGGATAAACCTTAGGATCATAATAACGCTCATCTTTACCTTTATAAGCCGTTACCTGCTTACCTGTATTATCTTTAAAGGTATATAAAGGTCTTCCATCAGGTGTTGTTTTACCAGTACGGACTGCATCTGCCGGTAAGCTATTCCAACAGTTATTATGCACCCAAACCCCATCAGAATAACTATTAGATCCTTTAATGAAGTAAGTATGGTCATTTTCAACTGTCAAGTTATACGCACTTAACTTCTCAGCCTTGATGCTAACACTTTTTACCGTCTGCCATTGGTTATGTTCTGATAGCAGTTTATAACCCGCTTTCAGATTTTGTGCATCTACCCACTGAGCGTTTTGGATTTCTCCGTTGTAGTGATGCCCCTCAGAACTCGGTACTAGCTCACCTTGATTTACCTGGGTAAAGAATGGATGAATTTTGTTTGAAACAATGGTTTGGTGTTTGCCTTGTTCATCAATCACTTCTACATATACCGTAAAATCATACGGGTTGTTGTAGTGCGCTTGTACACGCTGATAGGTCATTTGTCCTGTCAGTTCATTTTTCGCATAAACTTTGTCGCCCACTTTAATGGATTGAATCGGTTTATACCCCTGTTCGGTTTTCACTTCCATGTCACCACGGAAAGAACAGGTTTTAGGTTTTATCTTCGCAACATTAACACTGGAATGGGCTACATCAATCGTGCCATTTTTTAATTTGGCAATAGACTTAGCTATCCCCAATCCAGCACCACTTAGAACCACGCCTCCAGTCGAAACACCTTTCATTTTGCCTTGGCGGTAACCTTGCATTTCTCCCGCGAGTTTTGGATTCTCTTGAAGAGCAAGCGCATAAGCCTCATCCCAATCTTTCAACGAGACCACAACATTATTATAGGTCTTCCCTGGATTTGAGATTGCTTCCCATAAAGACACTACGGTATCATCTAAATTAACAACCGCATCCGCTGTGTCTTTAATACTATCAATTTGACCCTGAGCCTCTGCAAGCTCTAGACCTTCTTGATATTCTTTAGCTTTATCCTCATCTCCATTGAATAAAACCTTGGCATACATTTCAATGTTTTGCTTACGCTCATCACTAGGATGAACATCATCTGCCATGCCATTATTCTCTACCGCACTTTTCGCTGTTTTAGCTGCAATAATCGCTCCATCAGAGCTATCTGATAAACTACCACCAACAATACCTGCTGCTACTTGGCTTAAAGACGATACGGTACGTTTTTCTTCTTCGCTAAGCTTTTCAGGTGATTTATCATAAAGTGTCGAGGCAAGGAAATGAGCCGCAGCCTCTCCGCCCGCAGCACCCGCCGCACCCGCAGCAACATTACGATTGCCCGCATAAGCCTCTACCGCGCCCCAAAGTGCATGAGCAGTCAAATTAAGAGCCGTATTCACATTGCCTTTTGCATCTGTCGTCGCTTTCTTAATTTGATTATTTACCGCAGGTGATAATCCTGAAGCCACCACCTCCGCTGCCGGTCTGCCGGCTAAAGCGGTGCTGATAACATTTAATGCTGAATCAATGACAAGACGTTGACTTCCACCCGTTTCCCATTCTTTGGCTTCGCGACTCGCTGTCTCAAAATTATCTCGTGCTTGTTTTACTAAAGCTTGGTTCGTTTCGTTGTTGTTTTCTGCCTTGGCTTTTTCTGCTTCTTCTAACGCAATTGCGGCTTCATTACGTTTCGCTTTCGCTTCTTCGCCAAATTTATTAGCAAGCAAACTTCCTGCTTCCGCGACATTTGGTCCAAATTTCTCTGTCACCTCACGTTGGAAATCAAGCTCTTTTTGAACATCATCTTTATTAAAACGATTCTCTAATTTGCCACTTTGACTTGGTGCACTCTCTGTAGTGATATCGGTTTTAATCGCCGCAATCTCTTCTTGTACCGTTTTACCTGTACGTTTTAATTGCTCTGCTTCATCTTTAATAATGATATTTTGTGTATTAATACCACTTTTTGTTGTGCTAGATTGGCTATCTTAATCTTTACTATACACCAATGCTGGCTTTAGGTTTAATAGTAATATTCGCATTTTCGGTAAGGGCGAAGTCAATGGCCATCGCCGTTTAGGTGTCTTACTCGCTCGTGATATTTCTGTGGAAAAAGCATTAGAAAAAGTAGAGCGCGCTTACGCGAAGTTGGATTTGAAATTATAAATAAAGTTTACTTAGCATAAGTATCGTTGAAAATACAAAAGTGCGGTCAATTTTGAGAGATTTTAAAACGCTTTGAAAATTGACCGCACTTTATACTTCAGTATTTTAAATTATAGTTTATTTAAATACCAAACAGCCTACAAGCTACTAAAGGAGCTAACAGCAAAAATTAAACACTGACTCTCAGTTTTTAGATATAAGAATTGATAATCACTATTAATAGTGATTATCTAGAAAAATCATATAAGTTAAATGACAATACACCAATAACACACTTCATAGATACACTTCCAAACCTCACAATAAATTTGAACAATATAAATACGAACAGAGAATAACCTATAAATAAATCATTCTTGATATATTTCTAATGTTTTTTATCTTTGGTTCTCTTATGAAATTTTATTGCAAAATCAAGAAAACTAAGAGGTAAATACATAGCCAGTGTCGGACTCAATGCCTCTTTAAATGCATCTGAATTCCAATATACTTCATTAAATTTAAAATATATAAATAGAGAAAAAATTATATCTCTAGATATAAATAATAAATATAAAAAAGAAAATAACACTAGATTGCTAAACCATGAATTTTTCCTAAGCTTATTTAGCATATTTTTCCTCGAGAAATCTGTAGTATTGTTTCAGTTTTTCTGCATCACCTAAATATTCACTTGTAATAGCTGAACCAGTGGGAACAACCATTTTATTTATCGAAGGCGATATATTTACTTTCGACAATCCATTAGATACTGCAGCTGAACCTAAGGTTCCAGTAACAGCACTGATTGCATTCCAACCATAATCCTCTGGTTTTGTTGTGGCCATAACATTAAGCCCTATATTAATTGCGGTTTGTTGGCCTAGAGATTTGTTTCTATTGAACAATGTAGATAATTCTGCTTTTAATAAGTCATCCCCACTAAATTCTTTCTTTGATGACAGTTGATATCCTGTATTTATAACTCCAGAAACAACTAATTCAGAAAGTAAAGGATATTTCTCTGCAACCATGCCTACTCTAGGCAATACTTTTGAGGTGCCTTGAACAATTAATCCTTCAGCTGAAGATATTGCTTGCGCTCCCCTCAGGGCAAAAGGAGCAATGAAAGCTTCAGGGTATACCGATTCGAGAGGAATTTCTCGGTTAAAGTATTTATAACCACCTGTGAGATCAGTAAGATCAACCAAATTCTTGTACTTTGAAAGCCCTTCTCCAAACTCATACGCATTGCTTTTTTCCATTCTAACTGCTAATGTTGATTCATCCACTGCATCAATAAATTCTTTCCGTAAATTCTCATCAGATTTTAATTTTTTTAAAACTTTAGGATTCTTAGCCATGTCATTTAAATTATTAAGTGACTCATCACCTAAAAGTGCAACACTTGGTTCTTTTTTACTATCGGAATAACCTTGCTCTATACGCTGCCTTAACCATAATTCATTGCGCCCATCAAACATCGGTTTATAAAATTCTTGTACAGCATAGTCAACACCATCTCTAGCTTCTTCAGACATTGTTTGACATTTAGAAGAACTTCCGCCTAATTTACAAGCTGCCACTAAATCAGCATGTTTTTCAGAGTCAAGTTTTGCATATTTTTTATTAATATCCATTTGACACTGTTTATTTCCTTGGCAATTTTGAAGGTCTTTGCGATAATTATCCCAATCATCCTTAGAAAGATAATTATTCTCCACTGCATTCTTAGTTGTAGTTAATCCTACACCAATTCCTTGACTACTATTTGCTGCCATACCACCCACTAAAGCACCGGCTGCTTGACTAACAGAAGATACGACCTCTTTCTCCTCTCGATTAAGTTGGTTCGGCTTTTTACCATAAAGCTCTTTTGCAATTACATCAGCCATCACCTCGCCCGCTAAAGCACCACCAGCTCCCGCTGCAGCATTTTGATTTGCGGAGTAAGCCTCCACCGCGCCCCAAACTGCATGGGCAACCTTATTAGCCATAGGGCTACCCTCAGTGGCTAGCTTAATTTGATGATTTATTTCTGGCGAAATTGCGGAGGTAGCAATACCCGCTGCTGGCAAACCACCCAATGCTGCAGAAATGGCATTCATGGCACCATCAATTTTTCGCTTATATTCTCCTCCAGTTTGCCACTTGTCCGCTTCATTATTAGCCGTTATCAGATTTTGATTCGCCGTATTTAATGCAGCTTCATTTTCTTTGCTTGGGTTAGCTTTATACACACGGTCAGCCTCTTCTTGAGCAGCTTGTGCTTCACGTTGTTTGGCAACAGCTTCTTCATCTAATTTATTTGCAATTGCATTCCCAGCAGCACTCGCAGTTTGAACAAATCCTTTTGTTGCCTCCACCTGTATATTCAGTTCTTTTTGTAAGGCATTCTTATCAAAACGATTTTCTAATTTACCACTTTGACTTTCTGCATTATCAGTACTGATATTGGTTTTAATTGCTGCAAGTGTCTCAGTGATAGATTGCCCTGTAAGTGCCTGTTGTGCATTTTCATTACGAATTTCAATATTTTGAGTATTGATACCGCTTTTAGTCACGCTATTTTGATTATCACTTTCGCGGCCATAACCTACACTACCAGAAATACCATTTTTCTCTTGACCAGTCCATCCGCCTTTTGCAGCTCCCTTAGCTGATATACCTATTGAAGAACCTTTATAAGATGAGTGGTTTTCAATATCACTATGGCTTAATGTACCAGTACTAAATTGATTTAATCCTGAGCTTTCAGCTTGTTGAGTTGAAGTAATGATCGCACCTTTTAAATCTGTATGATTTTTTACATTCACATCATAGCCTTCATCACCTGAATAAATTCCAGCCTGTTCATTCACAGATGCATGGTTTGAATTTATTTTAGACTTACTATAACCACCCTCAGCAGAAAAACCATAACCAACTGTTATCGAACCATTTACGTTCATTTGTTTTCCATCATAGCTTGCTTTATTTTGCAAGCTCTCAATATTGAGGTTTTCAGCACGAAGCTCTACTCGTTTTCCTTGGATCCCTGAACCAATTACATTAGCATCTCCACCTGCCTGAATCACGGTTTTACTTTGAATATCACCTACATGACTTGCTACATATGTAGTTTCATCACCATTACCATAACCTTTACCATAGTTTCCACCTACAGTTAATCCAGCTGAAACACCTTTTCCAATATCAATAGCAACCCCAGCGTTAAATCCACTGGATTTGTTAGTACTACGCTCTTGATGTGTTTGCTCTGCTGCTTTGATATTTACTTGATTATCAGCAATTAAAGTTGTTCCTTGTTTTCCCCATATATCAGATCCAACAACATCAATATTTGATGCTTTACCCGCTCCTGTAGCGATGATATTCACTTTACCGCCAGCATTGACTTGAGACTTAGCAGCAGTATTACCCACAGTATGTGTTCTGGATTCACTTTGTTGTTGACCATAAGTGATTGAAATTTTGAGCCCCGTAGAACCACCAGCGGCTTGCCCAGCACCACTAGCCGCACCAGCTAACTCACCTAGAGCTTGGCCTGCTTGAACCACGTTATATGCGCTATTCGCTGCTGTCATTGCATTTACTCGAGCATGTTTACTTT
Organism: Haemophilus sp. 27098_8_127; assembly: GCF_041433495.1. Taxonomy (NCBI): domain Bacteria; kingdom Pseudomonadati; phylum Pseudomonadota; class Gammaproteobacteria; order Pasteurellales; family Pasteurellaceae; genus Haemophilus; species Haemophilus sp. 27098_8_127. The sequence continues at coordinate 157,733 of NZ_JAPWBP010000004.1, read as the reverse complement.
TCCCTATCATTTCAGCTGATTTAGCGACTCCCTGAATAGCTGAAATCACTGGAGAACTTAAGGAAATAGTAACGCCTTTTTGCTGAAAAGTTTGCTTAGTATTCGTTTCATATTTATTATCTGCTGCTTTAATTTCAGCTTTTTGAGCTAGAATATTTACATCACCTTCTATCGCTTTCACAGTACTCGCTGTTTGTGCGTATGATTGCTCAGCAATCATTGTAGTATTACCCTTGAGGCTACCAACTTGACTACTTTGGGCATAAAGCTTAGTTTGGTCACTTTCCGTGGTTTGTTTTTGGGTACCAAAAGCAACCCCTATACCAGCACCTAGCATCCCTGATTTTTTCTTGCTATAAAAATCATCAGAGTAAACTCGGTTCTCAGCCTCACGAATATCAATATTCTTACCCTTCACCGTCAAGCCATTACCTGCAGCCACATTTGAGCCCTGAATAGTGACATTACCTTTGCTTGAATGAAGATAAATCTTATCTGCATCTAAATTTGAGGCTTCCGCAACATCATAATCGTGTTTATGTCGATAAACTTCTGTCGTTGAGCTTGTTAAACCTCTAGATTTACTTTTGGATGCACTCGACAACTGCTCTTTATAACGTGCTTCTTGAATATTGATATTACCGTCAGAAAGTACATTCATGGTGCCATTACTGGTTACCGAAACACCTCGCATTTCAACCGCACTTTTACCTACAGCATCAAGATTTCCTGTAACATTTAACTGACTGCCAACTTCTTGTTTTTGATCAAGCTTATAGTAATTATCTGCATTTGGTACGTAATGCTCTTTATTTTCAGTTTCTACCGTACCAAAATTCAATGCTTTACCTGCAGAGAAAACCACATTTCCATTCACATCTACATTTGCACCTTTTACAGTAATATTTTCAGTCGCAATAAAGCTAGCACTGCCTTTTTTGTTATCATTGCCAACCTTTACAGATGCTTGTTGTGTTAGTGATTTTTGGTAAAAATCAGGTGTGTTTTCTGTTTCACTCGTGGTACTTTCAATATTAATATGCTTTCCTTGAGCAACTAAATGATCTGTTGCATTTAACTCTCCACCAAGATTATTGAGCATATTTTTAGCTACCAAATAAAGTTCTCGACCCTGTAAGCGACCACCTAAGTTCTCAATATTATTTGCGGCTAAGCCTGTTAGATTACGTCCAGAAATTACGCCACTATTTTGTACATCACCTTTGATATTCATAATGACATCATTGGCAGAAATCACTGCACCTCGACTATCAATATCGGTATTACGTCCAACAACGTAAACCTGTGGCACTAATACTTCTTTCTTAGAACCATCTTTTAAAGTCACTTCACGTTTTACCATCCAAACCATATCAGAAGTTAACTCTTTCATCTGAGAAGATGTCAAAGCAACGCCTGGTACTAAATTCATTTTTTGGGCGTAGTATGCCCCGTTATCCATCAAGGCTTTATATTGGTCATAATCGGAAGAGTAATTTTCTAGAAAACGTCTACCAGTGAGCTGATTAATTTGTTCGTTTACTAAACGTTGTTCATAAAAACCATCGCCCAAACGTTTAAGCATATTTTGTGGATCATTGCGCAACTGTTTGAACATATAATCAGAACTGAGCCATTTAGATTTCTGTGTAAAACGCGGATCTGTTTCAACCAAAAACTGTCCTGATACCTCAGGGTTGATTTTATAAAGGCTTGCCTGTGGCAATGAAATATCTGGTAAATGCGTTTTGATATCAAGGTTATCTTTATTTTTCATCACTCCAGACGTGATTGCTTCTAGATTAACGCGGTGAACATTTAAATCTGTATTTAAAGGTGTTTTCTCCGCTAATGAAATGCCTTGGAAATCTGATTTATCCCCAACAATTATGCCAGTAGACTCCACCGGCTCACCTATTTTTAAAAGTTCCAGCCCAAATTTGAACGGTTCGACAGGTAAGAGGCGGTCAATTTTTTGTTCATCTCCTCCATACACAGCCCAAACTTTTTTACCTCTCGAACCATGATGACGATGTTCTTTTTTAATATCTTTTTTCAAACCGATATCTCGACGATGAATTTCACCATCAACATCAATATTACTCAGTTTTAGTAATCCTTGACTTACTGTACTGACGGGTTCCTTAATCGCCTTATCCGCTAAATATAAGGTGTCACCAATCACAATTCGAGAGTGTTTATTCGTATACTCCCCCCCTTCCAAATGTAAAGATTGCCCGATAAGCAATTTACTGGGATCTTGGTGTTCAATGGTATTAGTATCTGTGGTTCGAATGTAATCTTGTTTCAGCCAATTTCGAGCTGCCACAGCTTTACGTCCATCATTGAAACGAAAATATTGATTGCTATTATGACGACTATTATTAACATGATCTAAATAACCCTCACCTTTTTCTCCTTCATTACTATAATAAGTCGCACTACTATCAAATGGGGAATAAGTAACAAAATGATTTTTAGTATATTTATGTCCTAACCTTAAATGTAAATCGTGGTTTAGCAGACGATTTGTTTTAATCCAACCACTTCCTAAAGCTTCAATGGTTGCACTACCGTTATCAATGCTATTTGCATAACCAGTTGCTTGATTATTTTCATTCAACTTCCCACCAATATAGATATCACCTAAACTCATAATAAGTGAATGATTACGGTTTACTAGATTACCAACACCTAAATCAAGTCTCTCGCGAGCAGCGATAGTCGCTGCTGTTCCGTCAGAGTTCTCAAGATTATTTAAATTATTTGCTTGAATGGCAAGATGACTACCATAAATACGTGCAGTACCGATATTATTGACATCATTGGCTTTAATCACTGTGGTGTCACCATCTATTAAACCAAAGTTATCCAGTTTATTGGCTTGAATGCGAGTGTTTATCGAGGAAATTTCTGCATTAGCATTATTTTGAATAGTCGCGCCTTCAACTGATGCTGAATTACCTACCACAAGGTTAGAATTATTAACAAAATCACCTTTTGTTTTAAAAGTAAGATTATTACCTACACCAAAGGCTTTATTAAGCGTAAAGCTATCATTTAACTCAATACCCAAATCACCTTTTGTTCTAATCGAACCTTCATCCGCTAATGTTTTGGCTTGTAATGTTGTGCCAATCACCGATTCAATTTTTCCTAGTGCATTATTTACAACCAAGGTTAAATCTGGATTTACAATATCAACTCGACCAGCCGATAAAATCTCACCTTGTTGGTTATCAAGAGATTGATTAACTGTAATATTTGCTGATTTTCCTGCATAAATACCACCAGATTGGTTTTCAATATGCTCTGCATTTATTACTAAATTAGTTGTTTGAATACCTTGAGTAGGGGTATCTTGTTTAGCTTTTGTATTTTTATTATTTACATTTGTAACATTTAACACTAAACGATTTGTTGCACTAACCAAAGAGCCTTTATCACCTTCAGACTGGTTATCCATCTTGGTCAAATTTAATGTTGCATTCACACTTTGAACAATGCCACCTTTGTTATTTAAATTTGTACCAGATAATGTTAAATCCTGAGATGAAATTACACCTTGTGCATTATTTATTGCAGCAGAAGAAATCGCTGCTGTTTTCGCTGAAATATCACCTTGTGTATTATTCAAATTTTGGGTTTGAATCGTTAAATCAGACTCTCCCTGAATCACTCCTTTAAGGTTATTTAAATCATTTGCAAGCAATGTCGCACGAGAAACAGATGAAATAATGCCATCTTGGTTGTGTAAATTTTCTGTCTTTAATGATAGTTCACCTTGGTTATAAACAATACCACGCTGATTATTAAATTGATTAACTGATAAATCTGCGCGATTTCCGACAATTAACTTCCCTTCCTCATTATTAACTTGCTGTGCAGCCAATAAAACCTGTCCACCTAACATTTCACCTTTTTGGTTATTCAAGGTTGAAGTACTAATATCAAGACTATTTTTTCCAAATAAATAACCAGATTGAGACTCTATATGTCCTGCATTTGTGTTAAGTTTCACACCTTGATTTGACCAAATCACACCTTGATTATTTTGAATTAATGGCGTTTGAACAGAAAGCGTACCTTCTGCGACAATTTTTCCTTCAGTATTGTCTAATCCCTTTTGTACATTTAATGCAAAAGCTTCGGCGCCACGTTGAATCCAACTGCCCTGATGATTATTAAGTTGAACACTATCCACCACAAAATGATCAGCATTCAAATGTGCATTTTCAGTTGAAATAAGATTTGGGTTGCTTAATGTTGTTTTTCCTTCGCTATATAGCGTTGTTTTATTCAGATTTAAAGCTGATTGAGCAGATTGGAGAGCGATGCGATCTCCACTTAATTGACTATCAGATAAATCAACCATTTCCGCTCTCACATTAATCTCACCACTCGCTAGATGTTTTGCTTTGGATGAAATGGTCTTTTCAGCTGAAAGAGTAAGATTTGCACCTTGTGCATGTTGAGTATCTAGAGAACGAATCTCACCTTGCGTAGTATCCTGTACCGTAACGCCAGCAGCAACTAAAGCACCACTTTTTACTTCAATATTTTTTGCCTGATACTGAATATCGCCCTTAGCAACAGTTTCACCGGTTTGAGTAACTTTATCCTTAGCTTGAACAAAGCTCCCCCCTTGATGTGAAACAATTGAACCATGCTGCTCTACTCGAGTTTGTGAGCGCAATGCAACATTCCCCTGTTTAGTTTCAACTTTACCTTTATTTTCAATAACCTTTTCTGCATTAAGATCAGCTTGGTAAGTTGCGCTAATTACCCCTTCATTAACAATACGTCCTTGACTATCAATCTTCACATCACCCGCTGATGCACCAATATGCCCCGCATTGCGTACACCAAGACCTTGGCCGTTATCCACTAAATGGATTTTTTCAGCATACATCCCACCTAATTGGCTCACATCCACACTGTAGCTTTGGTTTTCGCCTTGGGTATCGGAAGTGTGGTCGGTTTTATCGGTGATTTTATCGCCCACATACACAACTGAATCATTGGTGCGGTCAACGTTGTTTTTACCAGTGGTAACTTTAATGCCTTTCTTCGACCAAACACCACCATTGATTTCCGCTTTCTCAGCGATAATATCGGTGTAATCAGATTGGCTGTTATCCATCCCTTTTTGGCCAACAGTCACCTTACCGCCTTTTACGCGATAGCCTTTCAACTCACCATTTTCTACATCAGCTTTACCGGTTGTCAGCGTGGTACGTCCAGCATTAATCACACCACAACCATCACATTGGATACCGCTTGGGTTGGCAATCACCACATCTGCTTTTTTGCCTGCGACTTCTACATAACCTTTTAAACGGCTTGGATTCGCTGAATTGACCTCGTTAAGAATGACTTTCGCTTCACCGCGAGCAAGATTCGGGTTACCTTGCACCCATCCTGCCATTTGCGTTTGGGCTGCTTTGCGGGCATTGTTTAACACAGCGCCTTTTTCTGCCACATCAAATTGTGAATATTGGTTACGTGATACCCCACCTGCACTTGGTGTTTGAATATTTACCTGCGGTAAACCATTGCCGGTTTGAAGTACGGTAGGTTGTTGATTACCTGGTGCAGATTTATCAGCACGAATTGCCATATCTTCTGCATGAACAGAAGGCGATAAGAAGACAAAGCCTAATGCCAACATTAAGCTAAAATGAATAGGATTAAGTGAAAGTGCGGTTGAAAACAATCCTGTTTTTTCTTGTTCTGAGCTCACATTTTCACTTTGCGCTTTACCTTGAGATTTTGCCAACTCAGAGACCACCACAAGCTGGTTTAATACACGGCTAAAAATCACTTTATAATGACGTTTATTCATTTTTTAATTTCCTTTAAAGTTTTAAATTCTGTTTGGTTTTAATCAATTTATTCATCTAAAAGCGTGAGCATTAAAAACGGTAGCTCACATTAAATCCGGTTGTCACATGACTGGTTCTAAATCCTTCCGGTTTTTTAATTGGGACGCCCACAAAATAATCATAGTTAATGCCCCATAATTTACCGCGAAGTCCAATTGCACCACCCATTAAGCTATCACCAATTTGAAGCTCTTCTTGACTAGAATGCACCTTACCTCGGTCAATCCCTAAATAAAGCTCATGTCCTTTATTGGCAATATCCCAACCCAACTCATTTCGCCATAACCAACCTTTTTCACCAGAAAGTGATAGCTCGCCATCAAACCCTCGCACGGTATAACGACCACCAATACTAAATTTATCTTGTTGTGTTAAAGGTGTACCGTTCCATTGTCCACTCCAGCTGGTGTTAAAGCGGAAAGGTTGATTGCCGATAGTGAAAGGATAGGTAAAATCAATGCCTGCAGTAAAAATCTGCATGCGAGAAGTGCCTTCACCAAATTCCTCTTCCGGAGCAGGTAAGGCTTTATTCCCACCCGTACCACGTTTATAGTTCGCAAACAGTTGTAACACTGTTTCGCCAATGTATTGGGTGTGATTAAGTCCCACTTCCCAACCAGCGGTACGACGACGTTGCACTTCAATTTCGGTGTCATTGATGTAGTTATGCGATTTTTTCGTCCATAACGCGGCATTCACATAGGTTTTATGAAGACTTCCACGAGTTAATAAGCGACTTAAATTCGCTTTCATTTGTTGGCTTTCACCCGAATAGGTGTAAGACTCAAATGCGCCCGCTACCGTTTGGTGATAAGAATATTTTGAACCGGAAAGCGTTAAGAGATAGTTCTTCCAAGGAATGGAATAATAGAGACTGACATTTTTACTGCCATAATCGCCTTCCGCATCATCGCTATCACGTTTAAAGCTACGTGTACCACTGATATAGAACATATCATTAAGTGTTAGCACGTTATCCCAAGAAAACGTAGCTGAACCTTGTAAACGACCCGTAGCTTTACTGCCTGAATCATCTAATCCTAAGGTTAAATGAAAAGGTAAGCTTTGCTTATAAGCAATCACCACGTCTGTTTCACCTACTGCATCCGTTGGCACAAGCTCCATATTCGCATCAGCACTCGGTACACGTTTTAAGTTTTCTAAACCTTGTTCAATATTGCGAATATTTAATATATCCCCCTGCGCCATTGGCATGGCAAACCATAAGGTACCACGGGTGGCAAACGGAATCGCACTTTGGTCTTGTAATTGAATACGACCTACTTTACCCGGAATCACAGTGAGTACGAGCATACCTGAACGTAAATCCTGTGGCTCCACCACCACGCGTGTCGTGACATAACCAAAATCAATTAAACGATTTTGAATACGGCGAAGTAAGACATTAATCCCCTCCGAGCCAATACAAGCCGGCAGCGCAAAATCACGCTCAGCATAAACTGACTTTAATGCCCAAGAGAATCGGCTTGGTTGGATTAATTTAAGGGAAGAGGCTGATGAATTTTCTTCTTCAGCTTGATAATCGGTCAGCACCAATTGATTGATAGGAAAACATTGTGCTTCATTCTGTGGAAAGCCACGAGAGGCTTCTTTTTCACCCTCTAAACGCACATTCGCGGATTGCGTTTGCTGGGCTAAAATAGCCGCATCTTGTTCAGCTTGTTGCCTCTGTTGTTTGGCATCGATTTGTTTTTCTACATCTGCATTTGGTGAGCTTGGCGCCGCCAACGCGAAAGAGGAAATAAATAATAAACTAGAAAGAAAAGAGCGAGATAAGTTCTTCATTATACTTCAGAGATTAAGTTATTGATAAATCTGCGATATGATATCAAAACTTGTTTTAAAATTCTATAAACTCATATTCTCAATAAAAAAGTGCGGTCAGTTTTTAAGAGGTTTTAAAACTCTTTGAAAATTGACCACACTTTATATCCAACGATTTATTTTATGTAAGTTTAATCTAGACATTAGAATGGAAGTATTGAATCATTTTTTGATATAAAAACTTTGTCACACTCTTTGTTTAGATATAAATAATCATATATGTTTTTTTCTATCCAATTCTTATCTAAAGAATAAATCGCATCTTTTTTAAAAGCTTCTTTAGGAAAGATGAACGCTATTTTTCCAGCCTTATAACCAGATATAGATAGCAACCCTAGCGGTCTATCAACATCCTCTGTTTCAAAGATGATAAAGTCCACGACTCGATCTGTGTAATAATTCTCCCCCTTATTCTGGATAAAAACTCTAAATATATCTCCAGACCATAACAATTCATCTTCATATTCTTCTAATAAATAAAACATTGTCATACCTTAATCATCTCATTCTTGCATCATCAGTAAGCCATTAATATTTATTATCACCTAAAGAATATATTAATAAAAATAAAACAAATAGAGAGCCCCATATTTTTAAACTAAAAAACAAATGCTCCTTACTTACAAAAAAATCACTCTGATCAACATTCCCCGTGATAAACCACGCATTTATATAAAAAATAAGTTGTAGAATGATAGTCATCAAAAAAGATCTTTTTAAAATGAGTAATAAATATCTCATGCCTACTTCTCCTTTTATTTTAATTCATCATGTGCTTTAGTAATCATCTCGTATGTAATAATCCTTAATAATGAGGATACAAGCTTTAGCATTTCTTACAAGATTCACTTGAAGTGTCTTAAAGATAAAAATCCCAACACCAAAGAATATCACAGAAGTATTGTCTAACCACATCCCATTAAGCATTATGGGATTCACTTAAAGTAAAACACCATAGATAACCTGCCGTTTTTTACAATATATTTGCTATAAAAAATAAGCGGTTATAGAATACCTATAGCAAGCTGAAATTAATGAGATTAAGTTGGTATGAATAACGTACAAAAGAAATATTTTATTGGCCTAACCCATTTTTTGGGAAATGTTCTCGGCCCTAAATACGAAGTCGTATTTCATTCTTTTGATAAGAATAAGGCTCATATGGAAGCCATTGCGAATAGCCACGTCAGTGGTCGAACGCTTTCTTCTCCGCTTAGCTCTTTTGGTTCTAGTTTGTTGCAGGATAAAGTGTATTTAGATAAGGATTTTGTCTTTAACTACAAAGCGGTGGCAGATTCCGAAAAGGTCATTCGAGGTGCAACTTATTTCATTAAAAACGGGGATAAATTAGAAGGCATCCTTTGTATTAATCATGATACTTCTGAGTTGGTTGATGTGATGACCAAATTAATTTCACTGGAAAACCTTGGAAACTTCGTCAATATTTTAGGTATTGATGCTGCCTTTGCTGACGTAGAAGAGGCCGAAATAATTAATAAAGAAAAACTCGAAAACTCCATCGAAGATATCCTTTGTGAATACCTTGATTTCACCCTATTACATTCCGATAAACCACTCAGCTTAAGACAACGGGAAAACGCCATTAAAGTCTTATTTGATAAGGGTATTTTCAATATCAAAGGCGCCATTCCGATGGTCGCTAAATATTTGAAAATCTCAGAACCTAGCGTATATCGCTATCTTAAAGCAATCAAAGAAAAAGCATAAAAAAGTGCGGTCAATTTTCAAGAGGTTTTAAAACTCTTTGAAATTTGGCCGCACTTTATATCCCAGGCTATAAAAGCAAACTTTCGCTAATTACCATTAAATAAAACCTCCATAAACTCAAAGAAATCTTTTTCCGATACTTCATCAGGAGAAATCATTTTGTTATATATAATATCTATATCTCTATTTTCTAATTTATATATTTCCAACCCTACCCAATGACTACTCCAGAGCTCAATAGTTGCTGTTTTTTTATTTGAATATAAGTCAAATCTAGTTAAATAACCAAAATCTCCCTCTTTCTCAAAATCAACTTGAACAACTCCGAATTTTTCAATCACCCTAGGGTAAACAACATTTTCAAAAAAATTAAATATATCCATTATTTTTCTCCTTATTAATTTATTAAGTCACAATCAATACTTAAATTTAATTTCTGTTATTTTTTAAAAGAGTTATAAAGTAAATAAAAAACAATATACAAAAACAAATAAATAAAAAATACTTTTATAGAAAATAAAGCATGATCAACGTTAAAAAAAAGACTTATTTGATCAATTTTTCCTGTGCGGTAATACGCATTAAACCAAAAAAACACTTGAATGAGTAATGTAAAATAAAATGCTTTTTTTACAAAGTTAATGAGTATCTTCACTTCTCACCTTCTTTTTCTAATTCCTTGTTACATTGATTGATTAATTAACTGTCCAGCAAAAGAACTAATTAACACAGTCATACCAATCGGAGTATTTAACGTATAAGGTGCCATAAAGCCTGCTTTTATTGCATCATTATAGTTTATTTCTTCGTTTACTGAATATTATGCAGTTACACTAACACCAGTACCGATTGCAGCTTGCTTAATATAAGTATCGTTGAAAATACAAAGATGCGCTCAATTCTTGAGAAATCTAAAAACTAAGATATTGATATTTTTGACATACTTTTTGAAATATCTCTATTATTTCCTTCTAGATATTAGAAAATGTATAGGTAAAATAATAAAATGCAGTTTTAGAGACATCATAAAGGCTTCCTCAATTAATAAATCATAATGGATATTTTTTATCCCCACATCCATTTGAGCATACAGCAGTACAATAAAAAATAAAATAACACCTCCAAAGAAAGATAGTAAAGTTAAAATAATATTCTTCATTTTCTATCCTTATTTTTATTCATTTTCAATCACTCTAATCTCGTTTAAAAAAGAGAAGATAAATAGGCAAAGCAACCACCTGGAATTTTAGAGACATAAGTAAAGCCTCTTTCATAAGGAGTACATATTGTAAATTCTTCTGCCCTGCATCTAATTCAGCAATCACCATAGCTAAGAAACATAGGAATGTAACAAATATAAAAAATTTTAATATTTTTAAAATCATTATTTATTTAGATGGCAAGTATATACCCCACCTTTCTCCTTTCCTCTAACGCATATTCCTTTTATATATTAAATAGTCATACAAACTTAAAACCAAAAAACTTGAATTTATATATTATAAAAATTAATATAAATATAAAAGAAATCCTAAATCAGTTTATTATTCATAACAATATTTAGATCTCGTAAAAACTCATCTCTCTCAACATCTTCAAGATCCATAATTAAATCATTAAGACTATTTAAAGATAAAATGTCCTCTATATCAGACATGATAGAATAATGGGCTAATTTATTTCTCCCAGATAATCCTGTTATAGCGATAACATATAACATCAATTTTTCTATTGGGAGCTGAAAAGCATTTTCATACGTATCTAAAGCTACTCCCCATTCATTTTCATTAATACTCCAATCATGAATATAACCACCATTAAACTTTTCTTGACACCAAGAAAAGGCATCTTGAAAGAAAATACTTTTTAAAAAAGAATAAGTTGTTCTTTTATACATAATTAAATTCCTTACTTAGCAGTGACCAAACGACCATTATTATCAATTTCAAAATTATTACTCTCCAATAGTATTTATCAACAATCATACCAAAAATTGCTCATTCTTAAACCAATTGAACAAGCCATTTGAACTAACTAATTTTCCACATAGTCAAAGCAATCGTAAAAGGAATGCTTTTACACGCCGGATTGCATAAGTGCTTAGGCAAGCAATCCCGACAAAAATAGAGGAGTAGATTTATTATGAAATCTAAATTGATGAAAGGGTTAGTGATTGTTGCATTAGCAGGAAGCTTAACCGCTTGTGAAATGGACAGACAACAACGTCATACTGCAACAGGTGCAGCAATCGGTGGCGTAGCCGGTGGTTTATTAGGTGGCGATATTGCCACAACACTCGGCGGCGCAGCATTAGGTGGCGTAATTGGTAGTCAAGTGAATAAAGGCGGAGACTACGATGACAGAGAATATCGCCATCATAAAAAACACAAAAGACATCACCACCACAGAAGACATCGTGATTGGGATGACGACTGGGATGATTAATTCAAAATACAGATAAAAACAACCGCACTTTTGAGATACAAATCAAAGTGCGGTCGTTTTTTAGGGGTTTTATGAGTTAATAAGGATTACCACCAGCCGAGTAGTTTCATCCATAATCCACCCACACCAAACCAAATGACTAATGAAAGGATGGAAACAATAAAGCTCACGCCCCACCATTGACCGGTTGAGTTATAACCTGAGCCATATAAAGCAGGGCCAGGACCACCAGCATATTGCGTTAAACTCATGGATAATGTTGAGGTGTAACCTAAACCAATTGCCGCAATGATTGGCGGTGTACCCACAGCGATAGCTGCTGCCACGAAAGCAAGATACATTGCGGAAATATGCGCCATGGCTGAAGCAAAGAAATAGCGGGTATAGAAATACACCAACACTAAAATAGTAAAGGCAACTGGCCAGCTGAAATCGCCAACAGATGCGGAAATATGGGTAGAAATCCAAGTGATTGCACCGTATTTATTAAGCGCATTCGCCATCATCACCAATACCGCAAACCAGAACATCGTATCCCATGCGGTGGTTTCTGCCACGATATTTTTCCAGCTCATAATGTTGGTTAATAATAAAATCACTAAACCGATAAACGCTGAAATTGTTGCAGGAATATGGAAGACTAAATCACCCACCGTCCAGAGGAATAAAAGAAGGATAAAGTCTAGAGCAAGAATCCATTCTGCTTTGCTCATTGGGCCCATGCTTTTTAATTCTTCACGTGCCATTTCTGCCATTTTAGGCGTATCTTTTAATTCTGGCGGATAAATTAAATACACGAAATAAGGCAAGACGATTAAGCTCACAATACCTGGTACGATTGCCCCTAAGAACCATGTCATCCAAGTGATTTCTACACCTTGGCTTTTCGCAAGTTCTGCAATTAATGGGTTTCCCGCCATAGCGGTTAAGAACATGGTACAAATAATGGTATCGATTTGAGAGACTGCAATCGCTAAGAATGCACCTGCACGACGAGCGGTTGGACCTGGTTTTGATTCATACGCATCAGCAATAGATTGCATAATAGGGTACATAATACCGCCCCCACGCGCAGAAGCCGAAGGAATACCCGGACCGATAACAACATCAGCCAACGCCATACCATAGGCCACACCCATCATTTTTTTACCAAAACGACCAACGAAGTACAGCGCGATACGTTTACCTAAACCAGTTTTAATCACCGCTCGAGATAAAAACATAGCAATAGCAATCAACCAAATTGTGCCGTTTGCAAAACCGGATAACATGCCGACATCACCTTGTTTTGGTGAGATTGGTGTAAGTCCAGTCAAACCACTAATCACCAAGGCAACTAGCGTTGCTGCACCCATAGGCATTGCTTTAGCGATAATAGCCACAATGGTTGCCACAAACAGCGCTAGCATTCCCCATGCTTTTGCAGATAAACCTTCTGGTGTTGGGATCAACCAAATCCCTAAACCAACGATGACGGCAATCAGCAGCCCCTGCCACTTAAAGCCAAGTTTGACTTCTACTGCTGGAATTTTACTTTCCATAGGATAACTCCTAGATAAATGAACAAAAAATAATTCATCACGGATAACGACCGTGACGCAATCGATTAAATAGCGATCACAAAGATACCACTTATTTAGTACGAGTAAAGATTTAAGCGATGTTTTTAATAAAATTTGATGAAAACTTGATGCAGATTAAAAAACAACTTTAAGAATGAAGAAATTGATTCACGCGTTCAAGTACCATTTTTCTCACGTTATCCTTTTCAAAAAGGATTTCATGTTTTGCTTGAGGTACAAGCATGGATTCTGCATGAGGAAAAAGTGCGGTCAATTTTTCAAGATTTTTGTTATCCACAATCTTTTCCTTTTCCGCTTGTAAGATAAGTACTGGTGTTTCTATTCTTGGAATAATTTTAGGGAGAGCTTTGATTGCATTTAAACACAAATGTACCCAACGGAATGTCGGGCCGCCTAAGTGAATAGCAGCACGTTTTCGATTAACTCGGTTCATCCATTTCATTCGCGTTTTAGAATGGCTAAGTTCATTAAGGTTTAAATCTGCCGGTTTGTAATGTCCTTTACCAAAAACATAGCGATGACCTTGACCAAATGCCATCATCGTTGCAATGATGACTTCATCTCGTAACGGATGTTTCATAGGAACGCCAAAGAAAGGTGAAGAAAGCACGGCCTTTTTAATCTGATGATCGTAATTGGCCAGATAATAGGTGGAAATCAAAGCACCGAGGGAGTGGGCGAGAATATATTGGGCTTGATAAGCATAAAGTGCGGTCGTTTTTTCAATGATTTTTTCCATATCATCGGTATAAAAACGAAACTCATCTAAATGCCCTTTTTGAGGAATAATACGCTGTGAATAGCCTTGTCCTCGATGATCGAAAAGCAAAACATCATAACCTTGTTGGTAAAAGTCATAAGCCAACTCAGTCCATTTCAGCATATTTTCTGCTCGACCATTCACCAAAATCATCAATTTTCTGACCGCACTTTCAGGCTGAACCAAATGACGATAAGCCAATTTGATATTTCGTTCACCAGAAAGATACTGCGTCGGAAATTGCTCAAAAAAAGGCAATAACTCTGCAAGAGCAAATTGATGAAAATGAGGTTCTCTGATCATAATTTTCTAATGAAAAGGGCGTAGTGAATACGCCCTTTGTAGTGAAAGTAAAACTTATGCCACCAATTGTTTTAAGATACGGCGAACTGGCTCTGCAGCACCCCATAATAATTGGTCACCCACAGTGAATGCCGCTAAGTATTCTGGACCCATTGCCAATTTACGTAAACGACCAACCGGTACGCTTAATGTACCTGTTACTTTAGCTGGGGTTAATTCACGTAATGTGATTTCTTTGTCATTTGGAATCACTTTCACCCATTCGTTGTGAGACGCTAAAATTTGTTCAATTTCTTCTAATGGTAAGTCTTTTTTCAGTTTGATAGTGAATGCTTGGCTGTGGCAACGTAATGCACCGATACGTACGCATAAACCATCCACAGGAATTGGATTGTCGCTTAAACCTAAGATTTTGTTGGTTTCTGCATATCCTTTCCATTCTTCTTTAGTTTGTCCTGTTTCTGGTAGAAGTTTGTCAATCCAAGGGATTAAGCTACCACCTAATGCCGCACCAAAGTTATCCGTTGGGAAGCTATCAGAACGCATTTCTGCCGTCACTTTACGTTCAATATCTAAAATAGATGAAGCAGGGTCTTTTAATTCACTTGAAACCGCTTGTTCTAATAAACCCATTTGTGAAAGTAATTCACGCATATTTTTTGCGCCTGCACCTGAAGCCGCTTGGTAAGTTGCGACTGATACCCATTCCACTAAATCTTTTTCAAATAAACCACCGATAGCCATAAGCATTAAGCTCACGGTACAGTTACCACCCACGAAAGTTTTAATGCCTTTTTTCAAGCCTTCAGAAATCACGTGTTGGTTTACCGGATCAAGCACGATAATTGCATCATCTTTCATACGTAGCGCAGAAGCGGCATCAACCCAATATCCGTCCCAACCTGTTGCTTTTAATTTTGGATAAACTTCATTGGTATAGTCGCCACCTTGGCAGGTTACGATAATGTCTAATTTTTTAAGTTCTTCAATGTCGAATGCATTTTTAAGCTCACCTGCCTCTTTTCCTGCAAACACAGGTGCTTTTTGACCTGCTTGAGAAGTGGTGAAGAAAACTGGATTAATATTGGCAAAATCTTGCTCTTGCACCATACGATCCATTAATACGGAACCGACCATTCCGCGCCAACCGATAAAACCGACGTTTTTCATGAATTTTTCCTTATTTTATGTTGTGTTGAATGGGTCTATTAATTACAGGCTTTACGCTACAAAATCAAGCTTTTTTAGAAAAAATGAGGCTTTGTTTAATTTTTCTCAATAAAAAATCCCCTTTCGGGGATTTATTGATTATTTATCTGCTTTTTTCGTGGTTTTCTTTACCGTTTTTTTCGGCTCAGATTTACCTTCAGATTTGACCGCACTTTTCTTTGTTGGGGTAGACTTGGTGGTCTTCTCTTTTGTAGTTGCAGATCTAGTTACTTTTTTCTTTGATTTTTCAGCTAAATTTACCGCTTTCCATTCCTTAAATTTTTCAAGTAATACTTTACCCATTGGGCTTGGATCACCTGTAAATAAGGTTTTTAAGCCATTATTTTCAATGATATGACGGCGAAGTGCTAAACGTTCTTGATGGTTTTCTGCTAAACGAATTGCACGTTCAACATATTCATCTACCGTATTTGCAATTAACCATTCTGGTAAACCTAAACGTTTAAACAAACCTTCATCAATATGTTCGTGAACTTCTGCACCGGTTTTACATATACCCACTAAACCTAACGTCACCATATCAATAATGCCATTCGTGTTACCAAATGGGAATGGATTCACCATCATATCGCAGTTATGCAAAATACGAAGATATTGATCATAAGGTGCATGTGGATGAGCTGTCGCATCATTGCCTAAATAAGATTTAATAAAACGCTCAACATAAGGATGTGTTACACCACTAGATTGACCTAATGCAAAGTGGAAATGCACTTTCACATTAGCACGATCACGAATAGCCTTTAATGCCGCCAAGAAATAGGGGTTAAGCTTCATTGTGGTAGAAGCAATACCAATATTCACCACTTCAGGATTTTCACGTAAGCGATATTCTACGTGTTGCGGTGCAAGCGCTGAAGGTACATAAGGTAAAGCATCTTTTGGTAAACGCAATAATTGCTCACTAAAGCATTTCTCAGAACCCACATAATCATCTTCTACAATCACATATTCAATAAAATCAGAATGTGTCGTAGCAGGATGGCCTAAAGCAATTACTTGAACTGGCGCAAGACGCGTGTTACTTGCAAAAATGGTGGTTAAATCCATTCCAATACTTGGCATATAAAGAACGGCTGCGCCATTTTTCTCACAAATATCTTTTAAATTATCTAATTTAGAGACAACATTATTGCCTTCTAATATTCGGAATTCATCGAACACTGCTTTACCCGCTTCATCTACCGCATCATTACCCACACCGATTAAATAGAAACGTTCACGTGCAGCAATCATTGAAGTGGAATGCGTACGGTAAATTGAATGGGATGAATGGAAATGTTCCAATAATACGACCATAACTGGTTTACCATTACGTTCACCTAATTTCGTGACATCACGATCAGTCCATCCACCCTGCAATAAATGACGACGAATAACTTGGTTTAATGCTTTTTTCACCCAGTGTTTATTTTCCGCAATATCGTAGCTGCAATGCATATACACATCGTGTGAAATTGCGCTTGGCACATTATTTAAGTTTTCAATTGTTGCCAATTTTTCAGGGAACCACTGTAAAATGGTGCCACGTTTAGAGAATGCTTGATCTGTCGCAATAAAACGTGGTGATTGCAATGCAAAACAAAGTGATGCACATAATTCATGGTCTAAATTCCATAAAGCATCAAGATTAACATTCACATTAGATTCTGGCAGGTAGAAAATACAGAATTTAATTAATGATGATCTCGCATTATCTAAATGAAAATCGGATAAATTAGTCTTATCTGGATTGCGGTTATAAGCTTGCAACACATGATCCGCATTCACAAAAGGTGATGATGCGAAAATCATGTTAATCCAACGTTGTAAGGTAAAGAAACGTTGCGCCCCACCTTCAGAAATATCTAATTTAGGATCAGAAAATAGCTCGCTCATTGCTACCGCTACACGGGTACAAAAATGCTTAATTTTATCTTGTACTAATTCATCATTTAATTGGCTAGGATAATCAATTTCAATGCCTTCAATGCCACCAAAATTAGTATCAATTTTGCTTAAAATATCGAGCAATTCTACGCAAGCTGCTTCATAATTTTTTGCCGCAACTTCTTGTTCAAAACGGATAACACTTGGTTGTTTTTGTGTTTCTGCCATTTTTTAATTCCTTTGGTAAAAAATAAATAATATTAATAATTAACAGGTTCCCCACAGATCGTATTCATCTGAATGAGTAATGGTTACTTTAATAAATTCGCCCACTTTCACAGGCGTACCACTTAGATTTTCAATATAAACTAAGCCATCAACTTCAGGTGCATCAGCTTTTGTACGGCCGATAATACCTTCATCATCAATTTCATCCACAATTACATCAAGCGTTTGGCCAATTTTTTGTTTTAATCGTTCAGCCGAAATTTCTTGTTGTAACTGCATAAAGCGGTGGAAACGTTCTTCTTTTACATCTTCAGGCACTTGGTCAGTCATTTCAGTTGCAGGTGCGCCTTCTACTGGGCTAAATTTGAAACAGCCCACGCGATCAAGTTGTGCTTCTTTTAAGAAATCCAATAACATTTGGAAGTCTTCTTCTGTTTCACCTGGGAAACCTACGATAAAAGTTGAACGCAAAGTTAAATCTGGACAAATCTCACGCCATTGCTTGATACGCTCTAAAGTGCGGTCAATTTTTCCTGGTCTTTTCATTGCTTTTAAAATTTTCGGACTCGCATGTTGTAATGGAATATCCAAATAAGGCAACAATAAACCTTCTGCCATTAATGGAATTAAATCATCCACATGAGGATAAGGATAAACGTAATGTAAACGTACCCAAATACCTAATTTACCAAGCTGTTTACACAAGGTCATTAAGTCATTTTTAATTGGCATACCATTCCAGAAAGCGGTTTTCACGCCACCTTCTTTGCGTTGTGTATCCATCGCATAAGCAGAGGTATCTTGTGAAACAACCAATAACTCTTTCACGCCTGCATCAGCAAGACGTTTTGCTTCATCCAATACTTGAGTAATAGAACGGCTTTCTAAATCCCCACGTAATGAAGGGATTATACAGAATGTACAACGATGATCACAGCCTTCTGAGATTTTCAAATAAGCGTAGTGTTTTGGTGTTAATTTCACCCCTTGTTTTGGTACAAGGCTGGTATAAGGATTATGCTCAGGTTTCGGAACGTACTTATGTACTTGAGCCATTACCGTTTCATAACTGTGCGGACCGCTCACTTCCAATACTTTCGGGTGAACTTGACGAATTTGATCTTCTTTCGCCCCTAAACAGCCAGTCACAATCACACGTCCGTTTTCTTCCAACGCCTCTCCAATGGCTTCAAGGGATTCCTGTACAGCGCTATCAATAAAGCCGCAAGTATTCACAATGACTAAGTCCACATTTTCATAACTTGGCACAATGTTATACCCGTCAGTACGTAATTCAGTCAGAATACGTTCAGAATCCACTAAATTTTTAGGACAACCTAAACTTACAAAGCCAATATTCGGCGTTGATTTTTGCATAAATTTATTCTCAGCTATCATCATCTTTCAAAACTTTAGATTTTACTCAATTTCAAGCAGAAAGGCGATAAATTAAAGGTAAATTGATTGTAAATTTGCCCATTAAAGTCCTTTTTTCAGGTAGAATAATGCCCGTTTTTTTATTTACTCATATTCATTATTAACATGGAAAATTCTTTTCTTTTTTCAACCGCTCTTGAACAGACGGCTTATTTACTTATCCTAGGGAAAATGCTGCTCGCACTTGTACTTGGCGGGATTATTGGCTTAGAACGTGAACTTAAACACAAACCGGTTGGGGTCAAAACCTGCGCCATTATTGCGGTGACGACTTGTGTACTGACGATTGTCTCCATTCAAGCCGCAGAACATTATGCACAAGTTTCAGATAATATTCGAACTGACCCTATGCGACTTGCCGCACAAGTAATCAGTGGTATAGGTTTCTTAGGTGCTGGGGTTATTTTGCACAAGAAAAATGATGCTATTTCAGGCTTAACCACTGCCGCCATTATTTGGGCAGCGGCGGCTATCGGTGTGGCAACAGGTGCAGGCTTTATTTTTGATGCGATTATTGCCACTTTGATGATTTTAATCGCCATTCGTATCAGCCCAATTGTACAACGTTATGTTCGTCGTAAAACCTATAAAAAACGTACTCGTTTAGCTATCCAACTGAGCTCTGCTAACGGTATTAGTAAAGTGACCGATTTATTATTGAAACATGATTACCGCATTGAAAATATTTCGGTAAAAGACCAAGCGAGTGGCGAAGTTCGCTTGCAAGTACGATGCTACAACATCGATAATGAAATGCTAAAAGATGTCTATACACTGTTAAAAACAGAAGATGAAGTATTAAGTGTGGATGTAGAAAATTAAAATCAGCTCAAAATAACACATCACTTATATCGTAAAACCACTACTTGCTAGACAAAAAGTTAAAAACTTAAACTGGATAACGTCATGAATTTACAAGATAATTTCGAGCAGCATACGCCGATGATGCAGCAATATCTCAAGTTAAAAGCAGAAAATCCCGACATTTTGTTATTTTATCGAATGGGGGATTTTTATGAACTTTTTTATGATGATGCAAAAAAAGCGGCAGCGTTGTTAGATATTTCTTTAACGAAACGTGGACAATCAGCAGGTAATCCAATACCCATGGCGGGCGTGCCTTATCATGCGGTAGAAGTCTATTTAGCAAAATTAGTGCAATTAGGTGAACCTGTAGCCATTTGTGAGCAAGTAGGTGATCCCGCTACATCAAAAGGGCCAGTTGAGCGAAAAATTGTGCGAATTGTGACACCAGGTACGGTAAGTGATGAAGCGCTTTTACCAGAACGCCAAGATAACTTAATTGTGGCGGTTTATCAGGAAAAAGAAAAATTCGGTCTAGCCACATTAGACATGACATCTGGACGTTTCCAGCTTTGTGAGCCTCATTCAAAAGAAGCCTTGCAAGCTGAATTACAGCGTATTAATCCCGTAGAATTACTTTATTGTGAAAATTTTGCCGAAATGGCCATTATTGAACATTATAAAGGCCTACGTCGTCGTCCAATTTGGGAATTTGAACTTAGTACGGCGATTTCAGAACTTAATCGTCAATTTGGTACGAAAGATTTACGTGCATTTGGTGTAGAAAAATCACCTCTTGGCTTGGCAGCAGCAGGTTGTTTATTGCAATATGCAAAAGAAGCACAACGGGCTTCTCTGCCACACATTCAAAGCATCAGTGTCATTCAAAATAACGATAATATTCAATTAGATGCTGCAACACGCCGAAATTTAGAACTCACTCAAAATCTTGCGGGCGGCACAGAAAACACGCTGGCTTCGGTATTAGATAAATGCGTTACACCAATGGGTAGCCGTTTGTTAAAACGTTGGATTCATCAACCTATCCGTCAAACAGACATTCTATTAAAACGCCAAAAAACCATTGGTGAAATTATTGATCAAGATTTGTATCACGAATTGCAGCCTTATTTGCAACAAGTGGGCGATATGGAACGTATTCTTGCGCGTGTAGCACTGCGTTCTGCACGTCCTCGCGATCTCACACGTTTACGTACTGCATTAGAACAAATTGAACCGATAAAATCACTGATTCATACAAAAACATCGTCAAATTTGACCGCACTTTCCGCACAAATTGATGATTTTTCCGCGCAAATCGAGCTACTTCAAAAAGCAATTATTGAAACTCCTCCGTTATTAATTCGCGATGGTGGCGTTATTGCTGAAGGCTATAATGCCGAATTAGATGAATGGCGAACCCTTTCCGCTGGTGCAACGCAATATTTAGAAAATTTAGAACAACGCGAACGAGAAAGTACAGGTATTGATACCTTAAAAATTGGCTTTAATGCGGTGCATGGTTATTACATTCAAATCAGCCAAGGGCAAGCTCATAAAGCACCGATTCATTATGTTCGCCGTCAAACCTTAAAAAATGCCGAACGCTACATTATACCTGAATTAAAAGAATATGAAGACAAGGTTTTAAAATCAAAAGGCGCGGCGCTTGCTTTAGAAAAGCAACTTTATGATGAATTATTTGATTTATTGTTGCCACATTTAGGTCAATTACAGTTAACCAGCTTGGCATTGTCTGAATTGGATGTGTTAGTTAACCTCGCAGAACGAGCAGAAACCTTAAATTATGTTGCACCACAATTTAGTGATGAAATTGGCGTAAAAATTGAAAATGGTCGCCATCCTGTAGTGGAACAAGTCTTAAAAGATCCCTTTATTGCTAACCCTGTGAATCTCAATCAGCAACGTCATTTGCTGATTATTACTGGCCCAAATATGGGTGGTAAAAGTACCTATATGCGTCAAACAGCTTTAATTACATTGATAGCGTATATAGGCAGTTTTGTGCCAGCTGATAGTGCGGTTATCGGGCAAATTGATCGTATTTTTACTCGAATTGGCGCCTCTGATGATTTAGCCTCCGGTCGTTCTACATTTATGGTAGAAATGACCGAAATGGCGAATATTCTTCATCAAGCCACTTCACAAAGTTTAGTTCTGATTGATGAAATTGGACGCGGTACTTCTACCTATGATGGGCTTTCTTTAGCTTGGGCTTGTGCCGAATGGCTGGCAAAGAAAACTCGTTCACTTACATTATTTGCGACCCATTATTTTGAACTCACCGCACTGCCAGAACAAATTGAAGGAATTGCTAACATTCATTTAGATGCATTAGAACATAACAATACCATTGCCTTTATGCACGCGGTTCAAGACGGTGCGGCAAGTAAAAGTTATGGACTTGCTGTTGCAGCGCTGGCTGGTGTGCCTCAATCCGTTATTAAACTGGCGAAGCAAAAATTGCATCAATTAGAAAAATTGTCGGCACAAAATGGTGATCAACAAATTCAACATTTAAGAGCATTAAATCAACATCAAGGTGAATTGGCTTTTGAAGCAGAACCGGATGCTTTACGCGAAGCCATTGAGCAACTTGATCCAGATGAATTAAGTCCAAAACAAGCCTTAGCTTATCTGTATCAATTGAAGAAAATGCTGTAAGAAATAAAAAAGAGCGGTCAAAAAATTCATTATTTTTTATGACCGCTCTTTTATTTTCACTAATTTCTTAAAATCTCATAGATTTCAGCATCTTTTCTATCGAGATAATGGATGGATTGGATTTTACGAATGGTGCGTGATTTACCACGGATTAATAAAGTTTCTGTGGTGGCCAAGTTACCACGGCGAGAAATCCCTTTGAGTAATTCACCGTGCGTAATTCCTGTTGCGGCAAAAACAAGATTATCATCACGTACTAAATCTTCTAATTTTAAGATTTCATTGACCTTCACACCTAAGGCTTCACAACGTTGAATTTCTTCAGCGGCAATTTTACGATTTTCTTCTGTATCACCTTTCACTTCATTACGTGGAATAAGACGAGCTTGCATATCCCCACCTAATGCACGAATTGCGGCAGCAGCAGCCACGCCTTCAGGTGCACCACCAATACCATAAAGCATATCTACTTCCGCATCTGGTAAACAACATAAAACCGAAGCCGCCACATCACCATCTGGAATAGCCATCACGCGAATACCTAGATTATGCATTTGTTTAATCATTTCATCGTGACGTGGCTTAGCGAGCACCATCACGGTTAAATCCGATAAAGATTTACCTAAACGAGAAGCCACTCGACGAAGATTTTGTTCAATCGGTAAACTTAAATCAATCATGCCTTTCACTTCAGGACCGACGACTAATTTTTCCATATACATATCAGGCGCTTTTAAGAAGGTACGTTTACCACCAGCTGCCAATACTGAAATGGCATTTGATTGGCCCATTGCGGTCATTCTTGTGCCATCAATTGGATCAACCGCAATAGAAACGAGTTCACCATTACCTGACCCTACTTTTTCGCCAATATAAAGCATTGGTGCTTCGTCAATTTCTCCTTCACCAATCACAATTTCACCGTCCATATGGATTAAATTCAGCATATAACGCATGGCTTTGACTGCTGCATCATCCGCCGCATTTTTATTACCACGACCAAGCCAAGTGTAAGCAGCCAATGCTGCCGCTTCGGTTACCCTTGAAAATTCAATAGCTAATGCACGATTCATTTTTTCCCCCAATGCAAAAAGTCTCGTTATTTTATCATCAAGCAAACGTTTGCATAATAATTTTTGACAATAGGCTTTTAAAAATAGGATTAAGTGGGTAGAATAAAGCCATTTCGGACTATTTTAAAAAAGGAAATCACTATGTCTTTAGAAATTTTAGATCAGCTTGAAGAAAAAATTAAACAAGCAGTAGAAACGATTCAATTACTTCAACTTGAAGTAGAAGAGTTAAAAGAACAAAAAAATCAATCTCAACAATCAGTAGAAGCCTTGCGAAATGAAAATGAGCAACTTAAAAATGAGCACCGCAACTGGCAAGAACATATTCGTTCATTGTTGGGTAAATTCGACAACGTATAATGACTATAAAGGCTTAGAAAATCTAAGCCTTTTTTCTTATTAGGAAACAATATGAATATTTGCGTGATTTCAGGCAGCACATTAGGCAGCGCTGAATATGTAGCGGAACATTTAGAAGAGGTGTTAAAAACGCAAGGTTTTTCGACCGCACTTTTCCACGGACCAGAACTTGATGAGGTGATTGATGAAAATATTTGGTTGATTGTCACTTCTACACATGGTGCAGGTGAATTGCCTGATAATTTGAAACCACTCTTTGAACAAATTGCGGCATCAGATAAAGATTTATCTTCCCTCCGCTTTGCCGTTGTAGGCTTAGGTAATTCAGATTACGATACATTCTGTCATGCCGTAAATAAAGTCGAAACACAATTAAGTAAAAAAAGTGCGGTCAAAATCTGTGAGAGTTTAAAAATAGATGTCTTGCATGTTGATGATCAAGAACAATTTGCTGAAGATTGGCTGCCACAATTTATAAATGCACTTTAGTCATAATAAAGCGATAATTTGAGTTTATCGCTTTTTATTTATCCATATCCAAAAAAATCACCTGTGGATAACTTTAATAAAACCTGTCAAAAAAATGTTCTTTTCCACTGAATAAATATAAGGGTTGTTTTAACTGTGGATAAAATTGAAGGTTATCCACAAGAAAAAAACGTCAAACTGATGACATTTCAACACAGTCTAAAATGATCTAACGTCTTCATTTAAAAAAGGAAAAGGATCTTATTCACAGCGTAAAAGGATCCTAATAGTAACAATAATAAGATCTTTATATATAAATAGATCTTATCTTTATTATCTCTCGATCTTCTCTCATCACAAATTGAATTCTTGCTTTCAAGCACACGGAATTTTCAGTAGAATAGCGCCTATTTTTAGATCGAAGATCAAATTGAAGACGAAGAGAGAGATATGTTTTACACCGAAAATTATGATGTGATCGTTGTTGGTGGCGGTCATGCCGGGACAGAAGCCGCATTGGCACCAGCACGCATGGGATTAAAAACCCTGTTATTGACACATAACGTTGATACCCTTGGACAAATGTCATGTAACCCCGCTATTGGTGGTATTGGTAAAGGCCATTTAGTGAAAGAAGTGGATGCCATGGGCGGTTTAATGGCGCATGCTGCAGATAAGGCGGGGATTCAATTTCGTACTTTAAACAGCAGTAAAGGACCTGCTGTACGCGCAACTCGTGCTCAAGCTGACCGCGTGTTATACCGTCAAGCTGTACGCATCGCACTAGAGAATCAACCTAATTTAGATATTTTCCAACAAGAAGTAACCGATATTTTAGTTGAGCAAGATTGCGTTTGTGGTGTGGAAACCAAAATGGGGCTTAAATTCCGTGCTAAATCGGTGGTTTTAACTGCCGGTACTTTTTTAGCGGGTAAGATCCATATTGGTTTAGAACATTATGAAGGCGGTCGAGCTGGTGATCCGGCATCCGTTACACTTTCTCATCGTTTACGTGATTTGAATTTACGCGTTGATCGTTTAAAAACCGGTACACCACCGCGTATTGATGCACGTACAATCAATTTTGATATTTTAGCTAAACAGCATGGTGATGAGGTGTTGCCTGTGTTCTCTTTTATGGGATCAGTGGATGATCATCCTCAACAAATTCCTTGTTATATCACCCATACTAATGAACAAACTCATGAAGTGATCCGTAATAACTTGGATCGTAGTCCAATGTATACCGGTGTGATTGAAGGAATCGGTCCGCGTTATTGTCCATCTATTGAAGATAAAGTGATGCGTTTTGCGGATCGTAATTCACATCAAATCTATTTGGAACCAGAAGGCTTAACCAGTAATGAAGTGTATCCAAACGGGATCTCTACTAGTTTGCCGTTTGACGTACAAATGGGTATTGTGAACTCCATGAAAGGTTTGGAAAAAGCTCGTATCATTAAACCAGGTTATGCCATTGAATATGATTATTTTGATCCGCGTGATTTAAAACCTACTTTAGAAACTAAATCTATTTCTGGTTTGTTCTTTGCGGGTCAAATTAATGGTACAACCGGTTATGAAGAAGCAGCGGCACAAGGATTATTGGCGGGGATTAACGCAGGTCTTTATGTACAAGAAAAAGAGGCATGGTATCCACGCCGCGATCAATCTTATACTGGCGTATTGGTTGATGACCTTTGTACACTTGGTACCAAAGAACCGTATCGTGTATTCACTTCTCGTGCAGAATACCGTTTGTTATTACGTGAAGACAATGCAGACATTCGTTTAACGCCAATTGCCCATGAATTAGGTTTGATTGATGAGGCTCGCTGGGCACGCTTTAATCAAAAAATGGAAAATATTGAGCAAGAACGTCAACGCTTACGCAGCATTTGGTTGCATCCGCGTTCTGAATATTTAGAAGAAGCGAATAAAGTACTTGGCAGTCCACTTGTGCGTGAAGCCAACGGTGAAGATTTATTACGCCGTCCAGAAATGACCTACGATATTTTAACTTCTTTAACGCCATACAAACCGGCAATGGAAGATAGAGAGGCCGTAGAACAAGTGGAAATTGCCATTAAGTATCAAGGCTATATTGAGCATCAACAAGAAGAAATTGAAAAACAAAAACGCCACGAAAATACAGCTATCCCGGCTAACTTTGATTACAGCAAAGTGTCTGGTTTATCTAATGAAGTACGTGCGAAGTTAGAACAACATCGTCCTGTTTCAATTGGCCAAGCGAGCCGAATTTCAGGCATTACTCCTGCGGCAATTTCAATTATTCTGGTGAATTTGAAAAAACAAGGTATGTTGAAACGCGGCGAATAATGTTTAAAAATGAAAAGTGCGGTTAAAACTAACCGCACTTTTTTATGATTAAATTTAAAGAACCATTATTAATGGGCGAGAGCTTGTTTCACTGCTACATCCAATCCTGCTGTTGGACGACCAAGCAATTTCTCAAGGGTTTTGTCTTCTGAGAATAATGCACCGTTTGATGCATCTACATCCCATTGTGCAATTAAGCCTGCAAATCCTTCATCTAATCCTGCTTGTACAAGTGCTGCGGCATAATCTGCTGCAGGAATATCCACGTAAGGGATATCTTTACCTGTTTGTTTGCTGATTTCTGCTGCAAGGTCGGCTAATGTCCAGCTGGTTGATCCGGCAAGTTCGTAAGTTTGGTTTTCATGACCTTCACTTAATGCGACGTTTACTGCTGCTTCAGCAAGTTCTGCACGAAGTACAGACGAAATTTTACCGTTTTTTGCTGAACCGTAGAAAGCATTGTTTGCTAATGCTGCCGGAATTGAAGCTGTGTAGTTTTCGGTGTACCAACCATTGCGTAAAATAGTGTAAGTAATACCCGAAGCTTTTAATGCTGCTTCAGTTTCAACGTGCTCACCGGCAAGGGATTTTACAGTATTATTGTTGGTCGCGCCGAGTAAACTGGTATAGATAATATGTTTCACACCCGCTTTTTTCGCTGATTCAATTACGTTGTTGTGTTGTACAAAACGCTGACCGATTTCATTACTTGATACTAAAATTAATGTATCTACGCCTTGTAATGCTTCTACTTGTCCTTCTGTTTTTGAATAATCAAATTTGCGAGCTTCTACACCTAAAATTTTTTCTGGAGAGCGTACAAGCGCAAGAACGTTTGCTTGTTTTGCTTTTAATAAGTCTAATGCGATTGCGCCAAATTGACCTGTTGCACCAGTAATTGCGATAGTTTTAGTTGTCATGATGTTTTCTTTCTCGTTAAGTTGAAATGATGTTTGAACATTTGATTGTTCGCTTGATGTGGCGTATTATATTTTAATACTTACTTTTGAGAAGTACTTACATAAACGTAAGTTTTGTAATTTTTTAAAAATAATTTTCAAATTGTTGATTTTTAAGGAATTAAAAATGGAAAAAAATTTAAATCGTGGGAACGTACTGGCTTCAGCTTGCCCTTCTCGCCAAATTTTGCAACATTTAACCAGTCGTTGGGGCGCATTAGTGTTAGTGAGTTTACATTCTGGCACCAAGCGTTTTAGTGAACTTCGCCGTGCTATTGATGGCGTAAGCGAGCGTATGTTGACTAAAACCCTGCAGGAATTGGAGGCTGATGGTATGTTAATCCGTAAATCCTATAATACCGTGCCACCGCAAGTGGATTACACATTAACAGAATTTGGAACAGAGGCTTCTAATAAGATGTTTGAGTTAGTGGATTGGTTGGAAACAAATTTAGGGAATATTTTAGCAAGCCAGAAGAAATAATGTTTCAAGGTAGGTATTTTCAAGTAGAATGACGACAAACAGACAAGATAGATAGAAAAATGAAAGCAAAACTCGAAAATTTACTGACTCAAGCTGAAATTCAATTAACAGATCGACAAAAAGATCAACTTATCCAGTTAGTGCAATTACTCAATAAATGGAATAAAGCCTATAACTTAACCTCTGTGCGTGATCCACAGGAAATGTTAGTGAAACATATCTTGGATAGTATTGTTGTTAGTCCTTATTTACAAGGGGATCGTTTTATTGATGTAGGAACCGGTCCAGGCTTGCCAGGTCTGCCTCTAGCCATTATTAATCCTACCAAGCAATTTGTCTTGTTAGATAGTTTAGGTAAGCGTATTAGCTTTATTCGAAATGCAGTACGTGAGTTAGGACTAACAAATGTAGAACCTGTTCTTAGCCGCGTTGAGGAATACCAACCTGAACAAAAATTCGACGGTGTACTAAGTCGTGCATTTGCTTCGTTAAAAGATATGACAGATTGGTGTCATCATTTGCCAAAAGAAAATGGGTATTTTTATGCTTTGAAAGGCATTTATCACGAAGATGAAGTTCAAGAATTAGACAAAAAATTCGAAGTAAAAGACGTGATAACTTTACATGTCCCTGAGCTTGTAGGTGAACGACATTTAATCGTTTTACGATAAAACACACTTTTTTTGTGACGATTTTGTGAATATTTTTTAAAAGTGTGATTTGTTTAACATTTTTTAGTGGTTTAAAAGTTGAAACTCTTTGTAGCACGGGTATAATTAGATAGTTTTTGTATTTTAAAAAAATAAGATAATGTCTAAGGTTTTAACACAGGCTAAAAATCGATATCAAAAGGCGATAATCATTGAGTCGGTTTGTCTTGTTGTTTTTGGGGTATTCCTTGCAATTTGGCAAGGTGAAAGTGTAGTAGATTTTAGTTTAGGATTTATTAGTGCTTTTGTACCATTTTGTGCTTTTGCTTATATTGTTTTTTTTCGCAAACAAGATTTTTCAACAAAATTAACAGCATTTTATCGTGGTGAAGCGTTAAAGTTTATGCTAACGATTGTGCTTGTGGGGGTGTCCTTTAAATGGCTTGCTATCTCACATTTTATTTTATTTTTTGTTGGTTTTTTTACAGCATTAGCGTTGAATAATTTTATTCCGTTTTTGTTAAATAGATCTTAATTTTTCTACAAAGGGTTGACTATGTCTGGACAAACAACTTCCGAATATATTAGTCACCACTTGTCTTTCTTGAAGACAGGTGATGGTTTCTGGAACGTTCACTTCGATACGCTTTTTTTCTCAATTGTATCCGCAGTGATTTTCTTGTTTATCTTTTCTCGTGTTGCAAAAAATGCTACGACAGGCGTACCAGGCAAAATGCAATGTTTGGTTGAAATTGTTGTAGGTTGGGTTGATGGCATTGTGAAAGAAAACTTTCATGGTCCGCGTAATGTGGTAGCACCAATAGCTTTAACCATTTTCTGCTGGGTATTCATTATGAATGCTATCGACTTAATCCCAGTTGATTTTCTTCCTCAATTTGCCGGTCTTTTTGGTATTCATTATTTAAGAGCAGTACCAACAGCAGATATCAGTGCAACATTAGGTATGTCAATCTGTGTATTCTTCCTCATTCTTTTCTATACAATTAAATCAAAAGGTTTTGGTGGTTTAGTTAAAGAATATACACTTCACCCTTTTAATCATTGGGCGTTTATTCCTGTAAACTTTATTCTTGAAACGGTAACTTTATTAGCTAAACCGATTTCTCTTGCTTTCCGTCTTTTCGGTAATATGTATGCAGGGGAATTAATCTTTATTCTTATCGCTGTGATGTACTCTGCAAATGTGGCCATTGCAGCATTGGGAATCCCATTACACCTAGCTTGGGCTATTTTCCATATTTTGGTTATTACGTTACAAGCATTCATCTTTATGATGTTAACGGTGGTTTATTTAAGTATTGCTTATAACAAAGCAGAACATTAATTTTTATTAACCGGCTCTAGGGCTAAACTTAACTTCTATCTATTGGAGAACATTATGGAAACTGTAATTACAGCGACAATCATTGGTGCATCAATTCTTCTTGCATTTGCTGCATTAGGTACTGCAATCGGCTTTGCGATCTTAGGTGGTAAATTCTTAGAATCATCTGCTCGCCAACCTGAATTAGCATCTAGCCTACAAACTAAAATGTTTATCGTGGCTGGTCTTTTGGATGCGATTGCAATGATTGCTGTTGGTATTTCATTACTTTTCATTTTCGCAAACCCATTCATCGGTTTATTACACTAATCACCTTATTTGCTTATCAACGTAAAACAAGCATAGTAAGGAGGACGTTGTGAATTTAAATGCAACATTGATTGGTCAACTTATTGCGTTCGCACTTTTCGTGTGGTTCTGCATGAAGTTTGTTTGGCCACCAATTATTAATGCGATTGAAACACGTCAAAGCCAAATTGCGAACGCCTTAGCGTCAGCTGAAGCAGCGAAAAAAGAGCAAGCAGATACTAAAAATCTTGTTGAACAAGAACTTCTATCTGCCAAAGTACAAGCTCAAGAAATTTTAGATGCTGCGAATAAACGTCGCAATGAAGTGTTAGACGAAGTGAAGGCAGAAGCTGAAGAACTAAAAGCAAAAATTATTGCTCAAGGTTATGCTGAAGTAGAAGCAGAACGTAAACGTGTTCAAGAAGAATTACGTGTTAAAGTGGCTTCATTAGCAGTAGCGGGTGCTGAGAAAATTGTGGGTCGTTCTATTGATGAAGCGGCAAACAATGACATTATTGATAAATTAGTTGCAGAGTTATAAGAGGCTTAGCTTATGTCAGAATTAACTACAATAGCTCGCCCTTATGCAAAAGCTGCATTCGACTTTGCCATTGAACAAAGTGCGGTTGAAAAATGGACTGAAATGTTAGGTTTTGCTGCAGCCGTAGCTGAAGATGAAACGGTAAAAGCTTACTTAAGTAGTTCTCTTTCTGCACAGAAATTAGCTGATACAGTAATTTCTATTTGTGGCGAACAATTGGATCAATATGGGCAAAATCTTATTCGGTTAATGGCTGAAAATAAGCGTTTGAGTGCGATTCCTACCGTGTTTGAAGAATTTAAACATTATGTGGAAGAACATCAAGCTATTGCAGAAGTTGAAGTAACTTCAGCACAACCATTGAATGCAACACAAATCGAAAAAATTGCAGCTGCAATGGAAAAAAGATTAGCTCGCAAAGTGAAATTAAATTGCAATGTAGATAGCTCACTGATTGCCGGTGTAGTTATTCGTACAGAAGATTTTGTGATTGACGGAAGTAGTCGTGGACAACTTGCTCGTCTCGCAAATGAGTTGCAATTATAAGAGGAATACAAGATGCAACTAAATTCAACTGAAATTAGTGAATTGATTAAAAAACGCATCGCTCAATTTGACGTGGTGAGCGAAGCCCGTAATACAGGGACTATTGTTTCTGTAAGTGACGGGATTATTCGTATTCATGGCTTAAGCGATGTGATGCAAGGCGAAATGATCGCCTTACCAGGCAACCGTTACGCAATGGCACTTAACCTTGAACGTGATTCTGTTGGTGCGGTAGTAATGGGTCCTTACGCAGATTTAGCGGAAGGTATGGAAGTACAATGTACTGGCCGTATTCTTGAAGTACCAGTTGGCCGTGGTTTATTAGGTCGTGTGGTAAATACGCTTGGTCAACCAATCGATGGTAAAGGTGAAATTGAAAACGATGGTTTCTCTCCTGTTGAAGTCATTGCACCAGGTGTTATCGATCGTAAATCGGTTGATCAGCCTGTACAAACCGGTTATAAAGCGGTTGACTCCATGGTTCCAATCGGTCGTGGTCAACGTGAGTTAATCATCGGTGACCGTCAAACTGGTAAAACAGCATTGGCAATCGACGCAATCATTAACCAACGTGATTCAGGTATTAAATGTATCTATGTAGCAATCGGTCAAAAAGCGTCGACTATTGCAAACGTAGTGCGTAAATTAGAAGAGCACGGTGCGCTTGAAAACACTATTGTTGTTGCGGCATCTGCATCTGAATCAGCAGCATTACAATATTTAGCGCCTTATGCTGGTTGTGCAATGGGTGAATATTTCCGTGATCGCGGTGAAGATGCGTTAATCGTTTACGATGACTTATCAAAACAAGCCGTTGCTTATCGTCAAATTTCATTATTATTACGTCGTCCACCAGGTCGTGAAGCCTATCCAGGTGACGTATTCTATCTACACTCACGTTTACTTGAACGTGCAGCACGTGTAAATGAAGAATACGTAGAAAAATTCACTCAAGGTGCAGTAAAAGGAAAAACTGGTTCTTTAACCGCTCTTCCAATTATTGAAACTCAAGCAGGTGACGTTTCAGCATTCGTTCCAACCAACGTAATTTCGATTACCGATGGTCAGATTTTCTTAGAATCTAACTTATTTAACTCTGGTATTCGTCCAGCGGTAAACCCAGGTATTTCGGTATCTCGTGTGGGTGGTTCTGCACAAACTAAAGTAGTGAAAAAATTAGCTGGTGGTATCCGTACTGCATTAGCTCAATATCGTGAATTAGCGGCGTTTGCTCAGTTCGCATCTGACCTTGATGATGCTACCCGCAAACAACTTTCTCACGGTGAAAAAGTCACTGAATTATTGAAACAAAAACAATATGTACCGCTTAGCGTAGCAGAGCAATCTGTGTTGCTTTTTGCGGTTGAGTTTGGCTATTTAGAAGATGTGGAATTGCAAAAAATTGCAAGTTTTGAAGCCGCACTTTTAGATTACGCTCGCCGTAACCACAGCGAGTTTATGGCTGAATTGACCAAAACCGGTAATTACAATGATGAAGTTAAAGCATCATTGAAATCGATTTTGGATAACTTTAAAGCCAACAGCGCGTGGTAAAAGTAACGGAGAAATAAGATGGCAGGTGCAAAAGAGATAAAAACCAAAATTGCCAGTGTACAAAGTACACAAAAAATTACAAAGGCAATGGAAATGGTGGCGACCTCGAAAATGCGTAAAACGCAGGATCGTATGTCGGCTTCTCGTCCGTATTCTGAAACAATACGAAATGTTATCAGCCACGTCTCTAAAGCAAGTGTTGGTTATAAACACCCATTTTTAATTCAACGCGAAGTGAAAAAAGTCGGGATCTTAGTGGTCTCGACTGACCGCGGAATGTGTGGTGGTTTGAACATTAACTTGTTTAAAACCGTGATGACAGAAATCAAACAATGGAAAGATAAAGGTGTTAATGTTGAATTGGGTTTAATTGGCTCAAAAGGCATTAGCTTCTTCCGTTCATTAGGATTACCTGTTCGTGCACAACTTTCCGGTTTGGGTGATAATCCGACAATGGAAGACTTAATTGGTGTTGCAAACGGTATGTTTGGTAGCTATAAAGACGAAGAAGTAGATGCAATTTATATTGCCTACAATAAATTCGTTAATACAATGGCACAAAAACCTGTTTATCAACAATTAATACCATTACCGGCATTAGAAACCGATAATTTAGAGCAAAGACAAAGCACCTGGGATTACCTTTACGAGCCAGAGCCAAAAGTCTTATTAGACAGTTTGCTTACTCGTTATTTGGAATCACAAGTGTATCAATCTGTGGTAGATAACCTTGCTTCCGAGCAAGCTGCTAGAATGGTAGCAATGAAAGCGGCAACTGATAATGCAGGTAATTTAATCAATGACTTGCGATTAGTTTACAATAAAGCCCGTCAAGCAAGTATTACAAATGAATTAAACGAAATCGTCGCCGGCGCGGCAGCGATTTAATGAAAGAGGAACGGTAATGTCAGCAGGAAAAATTGTACAAATCATCGGTGCGGTGATTGACGTTGAATTCCCACAAGATGCAGTACCAAAAGTTTACGATGCATTAAAAGTTGAATCAGGTTTAACCCTTGAAGTTCAACAACAATTAGGTGGCGGTGTAGTTCGCTGTATCGCATTAGGTACATCTGACGGCTTAAAACGTGGCTTAAAAGTAGAAAATACGGGTAACCCGATTCAAGTTCCAGTAGGGACTAAAACGTTAGGCCGTATTATGAACGTATTAGGTGAACCAATCGATGAGCAAGGTGAAATTGGCGCGGAAGAAAATTGGTCTATTCACCGTCCGGCACCAAGCTATGAAGAACAATCTAACAGTACGGAATTATTAGAAACTGGTATCAAAGTTATCGACTTAATTTGTCCATTCGCAAAAGGTGGTAAAGTAGGTCTATTCGGTGGTGCGGGTGTAGGTAAAACCGTTAACATGATGGAATTAATCCGTAACATCGCGATCGAGCACTCAGGTTACTCCGTATTTGCGGGTGTAGGTGAACGTACTCGTGAAGGTAACGACTTCTATCATGAAATGAAAGATTCTAACGTATTAGATAAAGTATCATTAGTTTACGGACAAATGAATGAGCCACCAGGTAACCGTTTACGTGTTGCGTTAACCGGTTTAACTATGGCAGAGAAATTCCGTGACGAAGGTCGTGATGTATTATTCTTCGTGGATAATATCTATCGTTATACCCTTGCTGGTACTGAAGTATCTGCGTTATTAGGTCGTATGCCATCTGCAGTAGGTTACCAACCGACATTAGCAGAAGAAATGGGTGTGTTACAAGAACGTATCACTTCAACCAAAACAGGTTCTATTACCTCTGTTCAAGCGGTATACGTACCTGCGGATGACTTAACTGACCCATCTCCGGCAACAACCTTTGCACACTTAGACTCAACAGTTGTATTAAGTCGTCAAATTGCGTCTTTAGGTATTTACCCTGCGGTTGACCCATTAGATTCAACTTCACGTCAATTAGACCCACTCGTTGTTGGTCAAGAGCACTATGATGTAGCACGTGGCGTACAAGGTATCTTACAACGTTATAAAGAATTAAAAGATATTATCGCAATTCTTGGTATGGACGAGTTATCTGAAGATGACAAACTTGTGGTAGCACGTGCGCGTAAAATTGAACGTTTCTTATCACAACCGTTCTTCGTTGCTGAGGTATTTAACGGTACTCCAGGTAAATACGTTTCTTTAAAAGAAACTATCCGCGGCTTTAAAGGTATTTTAAACGGCGAATACGACCATATTCCAGAACAAGCGTTCTACATGGTCGGTACAATCGACGAAGCGCTAGAAAAAGCCAAAAATATGTAATCACTTCAAGTCATTTGAAGGAGAACAAAAATGGCGACATTTAACCTAATAATAGTCAGCGCAGAGCGAAAAATCTTTGAAGGTGCTGTTAAACAAATCCAAGCAACAGGTGTGGAGGGTGAACTTGGTATTTTACCAAACCACACCCCTTTGATGACGGCGATTAAGCCGGGGATTGTTAAATTCACCCTTGAAGATGGCAATGAAGAAGTTATCTATGTTTCAGGCGGCTTCTTAGAAGTTCAACCTAAAGTAGTAACAGTACTTGCCGATGTTGCAATTCGCGGTAGCGAGTTAGATGCAGATCGTATTCGTGAAGCAAAACGTAAAGCGGAAGAAAATATTGTGAATCATGCAGTTGATGTGGATCATGATTTACTTGTAGCTAAACTTTCTAAAGAGTTAGCGAAACTTCGTGCTTACGAACTTACTGAAAAACTCGTTAAATCAAAACGATAAGTTAATGATAATAAAAAAGAGCGGTTATTTTGACCGCTCTTTTTGTTTTTCTATCGTAAGAAATATCGATACGCTTTACTTTCACTCACATCTTCATAAACATAGCCGAGTTCTGCTAAAGCTTGTTCAAATTCTGCGTTATCTTTTTCGCCTAATTGGAAAGCCGCAAGAATATTACCGTAATCAGCTCCATGTGCACGATAATGGAATAATGAAATATTCCAACGTTTACCCAAAATTTCTAAGAATTTAAGTAAAGCGCCTTTTTGTTCTGGAAATTCAAAGCTATAAAGTCGTTCATGATGATTAGAAACTCGTCCACCCATTAAATAACGCACGTGAGTTTTCGCAATATCATCATCAGACATATCTTCTACATCAAAGCCGTTTTTCGTTAAATCAGCAATAATTTCCGATTTTTCAGCTTCATTAGCCGTGCGCACACCAACGAAAATACAGGCTTTTTGATTATCTGCATAACGATAACTGAATTCTGTTACTGCACGGTTACCGATGACATGGGCAAATTTTAAGAAGCTACCCGGTTGTTCCGGCATGGTTACCGCCAATAAAGCTTCACGGTTTTCACCAATTTCACAACGTTCTGAAACATAACGCAATGTATGGAAGTTAAGGTTGGCGCCAGATAGAATTGCCGCCATATTTTTGCCTTCCAAATTGTTTTGTTTCACGTATTTCTTCAAACCAGCTAATCCTAGGGCGCCAGAAGGTTCTGCGACAGCACGCACGTTTTCGAATAAATCTTTCATTGCTGCACAAACTTCATCACTATCTACCAGCACCATACCGTCTAAATATTTTTGACATAAACGGAATGTTTCATCACCAATACGTTTTACCGCTACACCATCAGCAAATAAGCCAACATGTGATAAATCGGTAGGTTCACCTTTTTCTAAGGCGGCATTCAAACAAGCTGAATCTTTGGACTCGACACCAATGACTTTAATTTCCGGCATAAATTGTTTGAGCAAAATCGCTACGCCAGCGGCGAGACCACCGCCTCCGATTTGCACAAAGACATAATCCAAATCAGCCACCTGTTGTAGCATTTCCATTGCCAATGTGCCTTGACCGGCGATGACCAATGGATGATCAAATGGCGGGATAAATGTCATATGTTTAGATTTTGAAAGCTCAATGGCTTTGGCTTTAGCCTCATCAAAATTAGCTCCGTGCAGCAACACTTCGCCACCAAATCCACGAACTGCATCTACTTTAATGCTTGGTGTATTTTGTGGCATAACGATTAACGCTTTTAAGCCAAGTTGTTTGGCTGATAAAGCAACGCCCTGCGCATGATTACCCGCAGAAGCAGCAATGACACCTGCTTGTTTTTGTTCATCAGAAAGGCTAGAAATCATCGCATAGGCACCACGCAGCTTAAAGCTATTTACTGGCTGGCGGTCTTCACGCTTAATCCAAATATTATTATGTAGGCGATCAGACAATTTGCCCATTTTTTGTAGTGGAGTTACGGTAGCGGCTTCATATACTCTGGAGCCAAGTTTGACAATCGCGTTAATGTAATCCGATTGAGAGGGTTGAGGATTGGTGAGTAAATTTTTCATAGTATTACGGTGAGATTTATCGCATTAATAAAGTTATTTAATATTACTTTACAGTTGATAGTAGATTAATTTTTAGTTTAAGTATTTTGAATATATATCTGCATTTGTTGAACTCGCTCTTCTTCAAGATCGGAAGAGAAATTATTTTGAATATAGCCTAATAATGGTAAGGTCATCATTATATTTTCTGGATTGCAGAATTTTGTAAAACCATCTGCTAACCAATATGGTTTTTTCGTTTTTAATTTATGCATAATGGATAGTGTAAGGGATTTTCTTATTAAATATAAAGCGGAGCCTGTATTATCATAAGAAGCATCCAATCCTGTAGCTATTGATTTACTTAAAGAAATATTTCCACTTCCTGTAAATAAATTACTCTCACGATAAGACAACATTTGTAATTTAACTAATTCCACAGGCATATTTTCTAGTGCCTTAGCAATATCTGAAACAACATCTAAAAATTTTGATGGTGTATTTTTGTTAGTTGGTAACAATGTAATATCGTCTTCAGCAATTAAACAAAATTCATCTTCGTCAATAGATTCATCTAAAGCAATTAATTGCCAACATTTAATGTGTGAAAGAGTGCAAGCAATTTCGCCCATCGTTGGCCCACGAGGTATCATTTGGGTAAATGTTGCCACATCAAAAAAGAATTCTTTATTGCCAATAATATCTAATACTTTTCTATCAACAGCAGACACTTTTTGAAAAATTTCGCTTCCTGGTTGTTGGTAAAAATGAGTCAATCTTTCAGGCTGTCTATCTAAATTTATTACATAGCCTCTCATCATTGGATCCTTAAACAAAATTTATAAAAAAACAAACAACACCTATCTAAAAAGATGCGTAGATATTAAATCCACGCATCTCATTAATTTATGAAAATTTTACTTTAATAGGCTTTTATCACGCACCGCACCTTTATCCGCAGATGTCGCAAAGTGACCAAATACTTTTAATGCAAAAGACACTTCACGTTCACGGTTAGCTGGTTGCCAGCCTTTGGCATCTTGCTCGGTACGGCGTTTTGCTAATTCTTCATCGCTGATTTTGAGATTAATCGCGCGATTTGGAATATCGATTTCAATAATATCGTCATCATGTACTAAACCGATGGCACCACCAGAAGCTGCTTCAGGAGAAGCGTGACCAATAGATAAACCAGATGTACCGCCAGAGAAACGACCATCTGTTAATAAAGCACATTTTTTACCTAAGCCCATCGATTTTAAGTAGCTCGTTGGATACAACATTTCTTGCATACCTGGGCCACCTTTTGGACCTTCGTAACGGATGACTACTACATGACCTTCTTTCACTTTACCGCCTAAAATGCCAGCCACAGCATCTTCTTGGCTTTCAAATACGATTGCTCGACCGGTAAATTTCCAGATAGACTCATCCACACCCGCCGTTTTTACGATACAACCATCTTTAGCTATGTTACCAAATAATACCGCTAGGCCACCTTCTTGAGAAATCGCATTTTCTTTATTACGGATACAACCGCTTACACGGTCATCATCTACGCTATCCCAACGGCAATCTTGTGAAAAGGCTTGCGTAGTGCGAATACCTGCAGGACCTGCACGG
Source organism: Haemophilus sp. 27098_8_127 (assembly GCF_041433495.1). Taxonomy (NCBI): domain Bacteria; kingdom Pseudomonadati; phylum Pseudomonadota; class Gammaproteobacteria; order Pasteurellales; family Pasteurellaceae; genus Haemophilus; species Haemophilus sp. 27098_8_127. Next base: position 118,392 of record NZ_JAPWBP010000004.1, on the reverse strand, counting down.
AAGAGTTTGTGTAATTCTTCATCTTTATTACGAATGATATCGTATTGATTTAATTGCTCTTCTAAAGTCATACCTAACACGGTTTTAGTGTTACGGTGGATTAATCCTGCACGATCTAATTCACCCAATAAGCCCATAATCCCCCCCGCACGGTGTACATCTTCCATGTGGTATTTATTGGTGTTTGGTGCGATTTTGCTTAAGCAAGGTACAACGCGTGATAATCGGTCAATATCTTCCATTTTGAAATCTACGCCTGCTTCTTGAGCAGCCGCTAATAAGTGTAAAACAGTGTTACTTGAACCACCCATCGCAATATCTAAACTCATAGCATTTTCAAAGGCTTCAAAGGTGCCGATTGAACGTGGCAATACGCTTTCATCGTCTTGTTCATAATAGCGTTTGCAAAGCTCAACAATTTGACGACCTGCTTGTAAGAATAATTCTTTACGGTCAGCATGGGTCGCCAACATCGAGCCATTGCCTGGTAAAGATAAACCTAAGGCTTCGGTTAAGCAGTTCATTGAGTTAGCAGTAAACATCCCTGAGCAAGAACCACAGGTTGGGCAAGCGCTACGCTCAATGGCATCAACATCTTTATCGCTGACATTCACATCGGCGCTTTGGATCATGGCATCAATTAAGTCTAATTTGATGAGCTGGTCGGAAAGTTTGGTTTTACCCGCTTCCATCGGACCGCCTGAAACGAATATGGTTGGAATGTTTAAACGCATTGCTGCCATCAACATTCCCGGGGTGATTTTGTCACAGTTGGAAATACACACCATCGCATCAGCACAGTGAGCATTAACCATATATTCTACGCTGTCTGCGATTAAATCACGGCTTGGTAAGGAATAAAGCATCCCACCGTGACCCATCGCGATACCATCATCTACTGCGATAGTATTGAATTCTTTTGCCACGCCGCCAGCTTTTTCAATTTCAGCTGCGACTAGTTGACCCATATCTTTTAAATGAACATGCCCTGGTACAAATTGAGTGAATGAGTTCACCACCGCAATAATCGGTTTACCAAAGTCATTTTCTTTCATCCCTGTTGCACGCCATAAGGCACGTGCACCCGCCATATTACGACCCTGAGTACTGGTCGCTGAACGTAGTTTTGGCATAAATAATCTCTCCAAGTAAATTTCTGTTAAAGTTCGTTATTTATTCAATTTCTTCGTTAATGAATACTGCCAAATCTCCCCTACCCCTCTTTGCTAAAGAGGGGGAAATCTTTAGTTAATGAGCAACAATTTTCTCACTTTCATTTTAGCGACACTAAATTATTAACGCTAATATCAAATTTTATCCCATTTGAATCCCCTCTTTAGCAAAGAGGGGTAGGGGAGATTTGGCAGAAGATAATACGAAGAAATTATTCGATAAAATTAAGTTTATAAATGCAATTATTTAGATAAATAGCCTACCGATTAAAAATTTTTAACCATATTTAAATTAAATTGCTCCATTAGCTATATCTACGCACTTATAAACCATTTGTTTGGTATCGTATTGTCCTTCAAATTCTTTTTGAAAATTTTCTTTGGCCTTTTCACACTGCTCTTTTGTATTATGAATTGAGAGTGTTGTCATATAGCCTGTATAGTTTTGCAAATAAGTGAGAGCATAAGCAGCTTGTGATGAAGTTGCGAATATTAATCCTGATACGGTTAAAAATGATTTAAAAAATTTAGTCATAATGTCTTCCTTTTTAAATAATATTTAAAACATCCGGCAATTTTGTTAACTGATTCACCAACAAATCAAAAGTGCGGTCAGATTTTACAGTGATTTTTAACTGCACTTGGGTGTCTACCAATGTCATTTCCATATTGGTCACAGTAAAACCACGTAAACGAATAACGCGTAATACTCGTTCTAAAACCTCTGGGCGATGTTGAGCACTCAATTCAAAAGTATATTGGTTCATCTTAAATTTCCTCCAACATATCGGCATTACACGCACCTGGTGGGACTAACGGCCATACGCACTCCTCCGGTGGAATGCATACTTGTAGTAAATAAGCGGTTTCGCTATTTAATAAGCGATTAAGCGCTGCATCCACCTCATCAGCACGCTCAATGCGTTCAGCTGGAATATCAAAGGCTTTCGCTAACATCACGAAATCAGGGTTATCTTCTAAAATGGTTTCTGAACGGCGTTTATTCCAGAAAAGGTCTTGCCATTGACGCACCATACCAAGGCGTTGGTTATCTAACAGCAAAATTTTCACCGGTAATTTACCGCGTTTGATTGAGCCTAATTCTTGAATGTTCATCATCAATGAACCATCGCCTGTCACTAAAATCACTTCATCATGAGGACGTGCTTTTTTCGCACCTACCGCTGCAGGTAAACCAAATCCCATAGTGCCGAAGCCCGCAGAGGTAATATAGTTTTCTGGTGCGAAATGTCGCATATGTTGTGCAGACCACATTTGGTGTTGGCCCACATCGGTACAAATCACCGCATTTTGAGGTTTACGCTGAGAAAGTGTGTTGAGCAATGACCAAGGGTCAATCGGTCTGTTACCTGCATTGTCGATATAAGTGAAATCGAGTTTGGCTTTCAGTGTTTGGATATGCGCACGCCAATCATCAATCGCAAGTGGAATACTTAAAGCTTCTAAGGCTTGAATTAAATCACCTTGAAGGGCGACATTTGCCACACGGAGTTTGTTGATTTCTGCCGCATCAATATCACAGTGGATCACTTTCGCATGTGGTGCAAAACTGTCTAATTTACCAGTCACACGGTCATCAAAACGCGCACCGCACACTAACAATAAATCACATTCTTGTACGGCAACATTTGCGGCTCTTGTGCCATGCATACCAATCATGCCCATATAAACGGGATCGGTTGGGTCAATTGAGCCTAAACCTTTCAATGTCGAAACAGATGGCATTTTGGTGATTTGTAGGAATTTTTTGACCGCTTGTGTGGCTTTCGCCATGCCTACACCGCCACCCACATAAAGCACTGGTTTTTTCGCTTGCGCCAATAATGCTTTTGCTTCAGCTAATTTTAATTCTGAAAGTGCGGTTGGTTTTACGACTGGTTTGACAATAGGTTTTATATGTTCAGGTACATCACTCACTTGGATGTTACGAGGCACATCAATGAGAACTGGACCAGGTCTGCCACTTTGTGCAATTTGGAAAGCAGAGGCAATAATTTCGGGGAGTTCTTCGATGGATTGCACAATGTAGCTGTGCTTGGTGCAAGCAAGAGATAAACCTAAAACATCGGCTTCTTGGAAAGCATCGGTACCGATAAGAGGGGCAGCCACTTGGCCAGTAAATGCCACGATTGGCACAGAATCAGCAAAGGCATCGCCTAAACCGGTAATTAAATTGGTTGCACCCGGACCAGAGGTTGCTACACAAACGCCGACTTTACCCGTAGAGCGCGCATAACCAATCGCGGCTATTGCAGCACCTTGTTCATTACGACAAAGGAGATGGTCAAGACCTGAGTCATAGATGGCATCATAGGTTGGCATGATTGCCCCGCCTGGGTAGCCGAAAAGATCGGTTACACCGTGCGCTTTTAAACATTCGATAATGAGTTGTGCGCCTGTCATGTTGCTTCCCGTTTTTATGATTATTAAATAATTTTATGAATATTGAAGTTCAGCATTGTAGCGGAATTTTTCGCCTTTGGTTAGGTTTTCGCGAAAAAACAAATGAAAAAAACACGATAACTAAGATTATCGTGTTTTTTGATAAGAAGTGCGGTCAGAAAACGTAGTGTTTTCTACACAAAATTAGAAGCCTGCTTGTTTTTCTAATTGTTCAACAAGCGCATCATCTAAACCTAACGCTTGCGCTAAATCTGCTAAGAAAATGATTTCTTTGCGAGATAAATCTTTGCTTACTAAGCGAGCTGCTAAGTACACATTACTTGCAAGTGCAGTATCGTTACCTACAAGACGTGCAATTTCATTGATAGAAATTGGATTTTGGATTTCTTGTTCAAGCCATTGCGCTAATTCAGGGTTGTTACCCGCTTCATTTGCGATAGTTTGTTTTTCATCTTCAGTGATTTCACCATCTGCAGCCGCTGCAGCAATCATAGTACGTAAAATCAATTCACCCGCATCAACATGGCTTGATGAATTTAATACATCAAACGCATTTTCTGAAATGTTTGGTTGGCTGCTTTGTTGGGATTTTTGATAGTTTTGGTACGCTTGGTAAGCAAGGTTACCTAAAACGGCAAGTGAACCTAATTTAGCTAAGCTTGCACCACCGCTGCGGCCTAAAATCATTGATAAAATACCGCCTAACGCAGCACCGCCCCCTACTTTGGTGAGAGAGTCGATTGTTTGGTTGCCGGTTTCAAGTTTGCTTGCAGAGTTTTTAGCCACATCTAAAACTTGATTTAAAATGCTGTTGAGATCCATAAATGTTTCCTTTTGGTTGTTAATAGAGATTAAATTCGGCCTTTAGACAGTGATATTTATAAAAAATTCATTATTTTTAACCGCACTTTAGATCAAATTCTTGACTAGGTTTTAGAATTCATTATATTGAAACCTTTCTTCATTCAAAAGGAACTTAATATGACGCAGTCAAACGCAAAGCGTGAGACCTTTTCTGGTCGGAAGGCATTTATTATGGCGGCGATTGGATCCGCTGTTGGCTTAGGAAACATCTGGCGTTTCCCTTATACCACTTATGAAAACGGTGGTGGTGCATTTATTATCCCTTACCTTATTGCACTTTTAACCGCTGGTATTCCATTGCTTTTCTTAGATTACGCAATCGGTCATCGCCATCGTGGTGGTGCACCGCTTTCTTATCGTCGCTTTAACCCACACTTTGAAGTGTTTGGTTGGTGGCAAGTAATGGTGAACGTCATCATCGGTCTTTACTACGCGGTAGTATTAGGTTGGGCGGCAAGCTATACCTATTTCTCACTTAATTCTGCTTGGGGCGACCAACCGATTGATTTCTTCCTACATGAATTCTTAAAAATGGGCGGTATCAGCAATGGTGTGAGCTTTGAGTTTGTCGGCATGGTAACTGGACCATTAATTGCTGTATGGTTAGTGGCGTTAGGCGTACTTTCTTTAGGTATTCAAAAAGGGATTTCTAAATCTTCAGATATCTTAATGCCTGTTTTAGTGGTGATGTTTGTGGCGTTGGTAGTTTATTCTTTATTCTTACCAGGTGCAGAAAAAGGCTTAAACGCACTATTTACACCAGACTGGTCAAAACTCTCTAATCCGAGCGTGTGGATTGCAGCTTACGGTCAAATCTTCTTCTCTCTTTCCATCTGTTTCGGGATTATGATTACGTATGCATCGTACTTGAAAAAAGATTCAGATTTAACAGGTAGCGGTTTAGTTGTTGGTTTTGCGAACTCAAGTTTTGAAGTGCTTGCTGGTATCGGTGTATTTGCGGCATTAGGTTTCATTGCAACCGCGCAAGGTGTAGAAGTGAGCGAAGTGGCAAAAGGTGGTATTGGTTTAGCCTTCTTTGCATTCCCAACTATTATTAACAAAGCACCATTCGGTGAAGTATTAGGGGTATTATTCTTCGGTTCATTAACCTTTGCGGCGTTAACCTCATTTATTTCTGTTATTGAAGTAATCATTTCAGCGATTCAAGATAAACTCCGTTTACGTCGAGCAAAAGCGACCTTTGTTGTTGGTTTACCAATGATGGTGGTATCAGTCATTTTATTTGGTACGACAACCGGCTTACCAATGCTTGATGTATTAGATAAATTCGTGAACTACTTCGGTATTGTAGCAGTGGCATTTGTTTCATTAATTGTGATTGTAGCAAATGAAAAATTAGGCTTATTAGGCAACCACTTAAATCAAAGCTCTTCATTCAAAGTCGGTTTCCTATGGCGTTTATGCATTGTAATCACCACGGGTATTCTTGCCTTTATGTTATTGAGTGAAGGTGCGAAGGTATTTACAGAAGGTTATGAAGGCTATCCAAGCTGGTTTGTAAATATCTTTGGTTGGGGGATGGCAATTTCGCTAGTGGTGGTTTCGTTCATTCTTTCTCGTTTAAAATGGAAAAATGAAGACAACTTCAAGCTTGAAGAAAAAGGAGAATAAAGATGACAAGTATTGCAATTACAATGATGATTGTGGCGCTTTTTGTGATTTGGGGCGGCTTGATCTTTTCCTTAATCAGACTTCCAAAAGAAGAAAAATAAGGTCAAAATTGACCGCACTTTGAAATAAGTAGGGCGTGCTGAGCACGCCCTTTTTTGTTATTTCGATAAATCGATTTGATATACCGCAAATCCCACTTCATCGGTGCCGACTTTCTTCATTGGGTATTGGGCATTGTCTTGAATAAATTTCGCTGCTTGTTCGCTTGGCGAAGTTTCAAAACGCACATCTAATTTATCGTTACCTTTAATCGGTGCAAAGCGCCAGTTTTTATCCGCACTTGGGTTTACATGACCATTTTTTTCGCTTTCTGCTTTGATGTAATCCGCAAGAATTTGGCGGTTTTCATCTGGAGAAGCATAAACAATGTGCGCATCGCCAGTGCCAGGGAATTTATTACCGTAAGCACGATAGTTGTTAGTCGCAATTAAGAATTCTGCTTTTGGATCAACCGGTTTACCTTGGTAAGTTAAATTCACTACACGGTGTGAGTTCGGGTTAATCAATTTACATTCGCCGTCATAACGCGGTGGTTGAGTCAGGTCGAATTCATAATTTACGCCGTCAATCACATCGTAGTTATAAGTACGGAAACCGTCCCAATCAAGTAACGATTGTGGTTTGTCACTTGTAGGGTCGATTTGTTTAAACATACCTGCGCTACATTCCAACCATTCTTTCAATTCTTCACCGGTTGCTTTCACCACAACTAAGGTATTTGGATAGAGGTATAAGTCTGCTGCGTTACGGAAGGTTAATTCACCTTTGTTAACTTCAGTATAGCCCGTTGGGTCATTTTTACGTCCGCCTGCTTTAAATGGTGCGCCTGCACTTAAAATTGGTAAGCCTGCCATTGCTGCAACACTTGGTGCTACTTTTTCAACGTAAGCTTTTTGTGCTTGGTTCACAATTTGAATGGTTGGGTCATCTTGCACTAGGGCTAAGTAGCTATACATGTTATCTGTCGCTTTACCGATTGGCTGTGCCACAAATTCACGGGTTGCTTCATGCACAGGCTTTAAAAGTGCGGTCAATTCTGCATCACTTTCTGTGGTCGCTTTTTTGTTTTCTGCATCGTAAATTGGACGAAGTGCTGCTTTACCATCAGCCACTAACCATTTGCCGTTGTGTTGAGCAAGAGTTAAGTCGATTACACTGATGTTATTTGCCCAGTAGCCTGCCATACTTTCAGGAACACCTTTCACGGTACCTTTAGCAATATCTGCATTTGGTGATTTGGCGAACTCTTTATTCGGGAATAAACGGTGAGAGTGACCGAAAACAATAGCATCAATGTGTGGTACATCAGCAAGGTAGAATGCTGAGTTTTCTGCACCTTCTTGATATGGTTCGTCAGATGGGCCTGTGTGCGCAAGAGCAACGATAATATCTGCACCTTTTTGTTTCATTTCTGGCACATATTTTTGTGCGGTTTTCACGATATCGCGCGTTTCAACTTTGCCTTGTAAATTTGCTTTATCCCACACCATAATTTGTGGTGGCACAAAACCGATATAACCGATGTTTAGTTTGTGCTTTTTACCTTGGCTATCCACCACTTCTTTGGTTTGAATCACATAAGGGGTGAAATAGGGCTCTTCAGTACCGACTTTCACTACGTTAGCATTGACGATAGGGAATTTAGCTTGTTTAATCGCATCGGCTAAATAGTCTAAGCCATAGTTAAACTCGTGGTTACCTAATGTGCCCACTTCATAGTGCATTGCATTTAAGCAATCTACAGCAGGGTTTGGTTTGCCTTCTTTATAACCTTTCGCTGCTTGATAGTCAGCAATTGGGTTACCTTGGATTAAGTCACCGTTATCAACTAAAACGCTGTTTTTCACCTCTTTACGTGCTTGACGAATCAAGCTTGCTGCACGGGTAAAACCGAATTTCTCAGTAGGTGCATCTTTGTAGTAATCGAAGTCAGTCAAAAAACTGTGAATATCGGTCGTTGCTACGATACGTAAATCGACTTGTGTGTCGCTTTTCGCAAAAGCAAAACGGCTCGCACTTAACGCTAAAATACTGCTTGCGCCAAGTTGGATGAAATCTCTTCTGTTGATCATATGTGCTCCTGTTGTGTGAGAATCGACGGGATTTTAAATCTCTTTTATATATAAAGAAAGCGCAATATAAAGTTCTGGGATGAAGTGTGATGAGCATCACAAAATAAAGGATTGAATTTTGTTGCAAAACTCCGCATTTGGGACAAAAATAGGCTATCCAATCCACTAGAAATTAAGTCATTCATAGTAAGGTAGCCTGCATTTATTGATGGCATCCGATAAGGAGATCGCTATGGCTTTTAATCTTAAAAATAGACACCTATTAAGTCTTGTTCATCATTCAGAACGCGAAATTAATTATTTGTTAGATTTATCACGTGATTTGAAACGTGCTAAATATGCAGGAACAGAGCAACCTCAGCTTAAAGGTAAAAATATCGCACTTATTTTTGAAAAGACATCAACGCGTACTCGTTGTGCCTTTGAAGTAGCGGCTCATGATCAAGGTGCACAAGTGACTTACATTGATCCAAATTCCTCTCAGATTGGACATAAAGAAAGCATGAAAGATACTGCGAGAGTTCTCGGGCGAATGTATGATGCGATTGAGTATCGAGGTTTTAAACAAAGTACTGTGCAAGAACTTGCGGATTATGCTGGAGTGCCGGTGTTTAATGGTTTAACGGATGAGTTTCATCCTACACAAATGCTCGCGGATGTTCTCACGATGATTGAGCACTGTGACAAGCCACTTCATCAAATAAGTTATGTGTATATTGGTGACGCACGCAATAACATGGGGAATTCTCTTTTACTAATTGGATCAAAACTCGGGATGGATGTGCGAATTTGTGGCCCTAAAGCCCTATTACCAGAAGCCAGTTTTATTGAAATGTGTAAAGGTTTTGCCAAAGAAAGTGGTGCGCGCCTTACCGTAACTGAAGATATTGATAAAGCGGTAAAAGGTGCCGATTTTGTGCATACTGATGTTTGGGTTTCAATGGGCGAGCCATTAGAAGCCTGGGGAGAACGCATTAAGTTATTGCTTCCTTATCAAGTAACACCAGAGCTCATGAAGCGTACGTGTAATCCGAAAGTAAAATTCATGCACTGTTTACCTGCATTCCATAATAGTGAAACGAAAGTGGGTCGCCAAATTGCTGAAAAGTATCCTGAATTAGCAAACGGCATTGAAGTGACTGAAGAGGTGTTTGAATCGCCGATGAATATTGCATTTGAGCAAGCAGAAAACCGTATGCATACGATTAAAGCAGTCATGGTAGCGAGTTTAGCTTAGGAAAGATCTCGATAAATGAGTACATTTATTAATCATCTATTTAAGAATAATTTATTTCCATACTTTTTGTAGTTTTATTTTTATATGAAAAATTCAATTTATTTTTTGATAATGATCACATTTTTTGAAAAATATTATTGACATGATATTTACACAAGCAGAGAATATACCCAACAAAGGTTAGTTTAGATAGAAAGAGGGAATTTTTCTATGCTACTTCGTACATATATACACAGATACGTCCATACGAAAGTATTGAGACTTTTACGGTTTAATCCGATAAAAGGTCGTTCTTTGATGGCGCATATCCGTCGTACACGCCATATTATGATGCCATCGCATCGTTCTTGCTTCTCATATTCAGTATTTGCTTCTCAAAACAAACCATCCAACACGGCTCTCTAAACAGAGTTGTTCTCTCTGTTTAGAGAGCCTCCACAGATTAATTTCTGAATATTTTTGTATTGTCTAGAGCAGGCAAGAAATATTTTGTGAAATTAACTTAATCTTATTTAATTTAAAATAAAAAATTCTTACTTTAGTTTTTTTATATAAAAACTAGAGCGGGTTGTTTTATTCTAAATAAATCTAGTGCGTTATTAAAATTAATAGCGCAGGGTAACTTTACGTCAAAAAAATAAATGAAAGGAGTTTATTATGCCAAACTTAAAAATTGCATATAGTCCAAAAGTTGAACAATATTTCTCTACAAATAGAGAATTAGTTGAAATTGACAAAACAGACTTTACTGATGTTGCCGCTATTGTGTTGACTTCAGGAGATGCCGGTGAATACCTTGAACGTATTCAGGCAACAAACTTTGGTATTCCAGTATTTGTTGTTCAAACTGAAGAAGAACAAGTTGATCCGAAATTCTATGATGCCATTTATCATATTCAAGATTTAAATGGTTATGACATTAAGCTTTATAGTCGTCAAATCGAAACCGCAGCGAAATTTTATGAAGATAAAATGTTGCCTCCATTCTTCAAAATGTTAAGTGAATATGTAGAAATGGGTAATATTGCTTTTGACTGCCCAGGACACCAAGGTGGTCAATACTACCGTAAACATCCAGCAGGTCGTTTCCTTTATGACTTCTATGGTGAAAACATTTTCCGTTCAGATATTTGTAATGCTGACGTGAAATTAGGTGACTTGTTAATTCACGAAGGTGCAGCTTGTGATGCACAAAAATATGCGGCTCAAGTATTCAATGCAGATAAAACTTACTTCGTATTAAATGGTACATCTTCTTCAAACAAAGTTGCGTTAAACGCAGTACTTGCTCCGGGCGATTTAGTATTATTTGACCGTAATAACCATAAATCAAACCACCATGGTGCATTAATTCAAGCGGGTGCAACCCCAATTTACTTAGAAACTGCGCGTAATCCATTTGGTTTCATTGGTGGTATCGACAGTCACTGCTTCGAAGAAGATTATTTGAAATCATTAATCAAAGAAGTTGCACCTGAAAAATTAAACCAAAAACGTCCATTCCGTTTAGCGGTTATTCAATTAGGTACTTATGACGGTACAATTTATAACGCTCGTCAAGTGGTAGATAAAATTGGTCATCTTTGTGACTACATCTTATTCGACTCTGCATGGGTAGGTTATGAACAATTCATTCCAATGATGAAAGACTGTTCTCCATTATTGCTTGAATTAAATGAAAATGACCCAGGTATTTTAGTGACTCAATCTGTTCATAAACAACAAGCAGGTTTCTCACAAACTTCACAAATTCACAAAAAAGATAAACACATTAAAGGTCAAGATCGTTATGTAAACCACAAACGTTTCAATAACGCCTTTATGTTACATGCGTCAACCAGTCCGTTCTATCCATTATTTGCGGCATTAGATGTGAATGCGAAAATTCAAGGTAGTGAAGCAGGTCGTCGTTTATGGCATGAATGTGTGAAAGTAGGTATCGAAGCACGTAAATTAGTATTAAATCACTGTGAATTAATTCGTCCATTTATTCCAACCACAATTAAAGGTAAAAAATGGCAAGATTATGACACAGAAGAAATTGCAACTAATCTCGAATTCTTCAAATTCCACCCAACAGATACATGGCATAAATTTGAAGGCTATGCTGATGAACAATACTTCGTTGACCCATGTAAATTCTTGCTTACCACTCCAGGTATCAGCTTAGAAACCGGTGAATATGAAAAATTTGGTGTACCAGCAACTATTCTTGCAAACTACTTACGTGAAAACGGTATTATTCCGGAAAAATGTGACTTGAACTCAATCTTATTCTTGCTCACTCCGGCAGAAACTCTTACCAAAATGCAAACTTTGGTTGCTCAAATCGCCTTGTTTGAAAAACACATTAAACAAGACTCTTTATTAAAAGATGTATTGCCAACTGTGTATAAAAACAATGAAGACCGTTACAAAGGCTATACCATCCGTCAATTATGCCAAGAAATGCATGATCTTTATGTAAGCCGCAATGTAAAACAACTTCAAAAAGACCTATTCCGCAAAGCAACATTACCGGAATATGCGTTAAATCCACACGATGCGAATATTGAATTCGTTCGTAACAAAGTTGAACTTGTTCCATTAACAGACATTGTTGGTCGTGTAGCTGCGGAAGGTGCGTTACCTTATCCTCCAGGTGTGTTATGTGTGGTTCCAGGAGAAAGATGGAGTCCAACTGCACAAAAATACTTCCTTGCATTAGAAGAAGGTATCAACACATTACCTGGCTTTGCACCTGAAATCCAAGGGGTTTACTTACAAAAAGACCCTGATGGACGTACTCGTGCATATGGCTATGTTTTAACTGACTATTAATGAAGTGAGGTTATGAGGTTTTTCCTCATAACCCTCTCAGCACAAACAAAAAAAGTGCGGTTAAAAACATCTGATTTTTTGACCGCACTTGTAGGAGTATAAATTATGAGTGCTAAAAGTAATAAAATTGGTGTGGTACAACTCACCATTCTTACCATGGTTAATATGATGGGTTCCGGTATCATTATGTTACCGACCAAATTAGCCGAAATTGGGACTATTTCCATCGTTTCTTGGCTTGTAACAGCCGTTGGTTCAACAGCCTTAGCTTACGCATTCGCACAATGCGGTATGTTCAGTAAAAAATCTGGTGGTATGGGCGGTTATGCGGAATACTCTTTCGGTAAAGCTGGTAACTTCATGGCAAACTATACTTATGGTGTGTCATTAGTTATTGCGAATACTGCGATTGCGATTTCTGCTGTAGGTTATGGTTCTGAGTTCCTTGGTGCAACCCTTTCTCCACTTTCTATTGCATTATGGACGATCTTCACTCTTTGGCTTGCGACTATTCTTAACTTCGGTGGTGCAAGAATTACGGGTAACATCAGTTCATTCACCATTTGGGGTGTAATTATTCCTGTGGTAGGTATTTCAATCATTGGTTGGAAATGGTTTGATGGTTCAATGTATGTAAACTCTTGGAACCCACACAATGTGCCTACTTTTGAAGCGATCGGTGTATCTATTTCAATGACATTATGGGCATTCTTAGGGTTAGAGTCTGCTTGTGCGAATTCTGATGCGGTTGAAAATCCAGAGAAAAACGTACCAATCGCGGTACTTGGTGGTACTTTAGGTGCAGCGGTAATTTATATCGTTTCTACTAACGTTATCGCAGGTATTGTTCCTAACCTTGAACTTGCTAACTCAACTGCACCGTTCGGTTTAGCCTTTGCTCATATGTTTGATGAAACAATCGGTAAAGTTATCATGGGCTTAATGGTGATGTCTTGTTTCGGTTCATTATTAGGTTGGCAGTTCACTATTGCTCAAGTATTTAAATCTTCAGCGGAAGAAGGTTATTTCCCAGCATTCTTCAAAAAAGTTACTAGCAAAGATGCACCTATCGTTGGTATGGTAACCATCACTGCGTTACAAACATTACTATCATTAATGACAATCAGCCCATCATTAAATAAACAATTCAATGTGCTGGTTGACCTAGCGGTAGTAACAAACGTTATTCCATACTTGCTCTCAATGGCTGCACTTCCCGTATTGTTGAAAACTGAAAACGTTCCTTACCAAAAATACAAAAAAACTGTTCTTGTTGCCTTTATTGGTTCAGTCTATAGTATCTATGCGCTTTATGCTGCGGGTGAACAAGCGATGCTATACGGTTCAATTGTGACCTTTATCGGTTGGACATTGTATGGTTTTGTTTCTTACAAATTTGACCTTAAAAAATCTCAAGCTTAATTAAAAAAGAAAAGCCTACATCTTCATGTAGGCTCTTTCGAGTAGTAATAAGCTTAAAGTATAAAAGAGCGGTTGAAAATTTAATTGTTTTCAACCGCTCTTTTTATTTAGGACAACACTCTCAACAAAACAGGCTGAAATTCCGTTTGTTGGCCGAGTTTGTGGGTATATCGTTTAACCATCACAAAGGAAAGAGCGGTCAACATAAAGATTAAAATCGCACGGATGAGCTCATTTGCACTGATATAGCTAGAAAGCAATGTTGCAACCAATAGCGTGAAAAGCGGCACGATATACATTAACAATGCAGAAAATAACATGGATTTTTCTTCTAGACCGATTTCTACCATTTGACCTGCACGGAGTGGCGTGATGGTTTCGAGCGGGAAGATATGTTCGCCTCGTTTTCCATTGAGTTCAGACAGGGAAGCTGTTCCACAGGCTTCTCTAGCCGAACAAGCTCCACAGGCGCTTTGTGATTGACATTTCACTTTAGCAAGGCCTGTTTCCGCATCATAGCTCATCACAACGGCACTTTCTTTTAGCATTTTGCTTCTCCCATATAAATATCAAAGCGGTGATTTTTGGTTTCACGACTAACATGGGGCGCTTTTTGCGCTAAAAATTCCGCATAGTCAGGACGTTTTACCACCACACGTTTACGGGCTAATTGTAACGCAGGTGTCAAGAGTTCATCGGCATCCAAATCGGCACCAACCAAATGTTGGAATACACGCATTTCTTTTTTGACTAGGGCGGATTTTTGCTTGTGCGGATACATTGGATCTAAATACACCACATCGGCACTATCGATTTGTGGATTAAGTTCGGCAATATGATGAACATTTAGTAAGCGCATATTTTGTTGCATCATTTCACCTATTTCTGCATCCTGATAAGCGCGGTTGAGGCCATCCTGCAATAGTAAATATACTACCGGATGACGCTCCACTAAACGCACTTGGCAACCGATAGAAGCTAAAACAAACGCATCTCGACCAAGTCCTGCTGTGGCATCAATCACGCTCGGCAATTCTGCACCCTTAATACCTACAGCTTTGGCAATAGCTTCGCCACGTCCACCACCAAATTTACGACGATGCGCCATCGCACCAGCTACGAAATCTACAAACACATCGCCCAACTTGGGTTCATCCAGTTTGCGTAGGGCTAGGTGAGTTTCAGTTTGCACCAATGCAAGTGGGCTTTCAGTACAATGCTCGATACCAAGAGGGGCGCAAAGTGCGGTCAATTCTGACAATGTTCCGGCTTCGGCAAGCAGTTGAATTTTTATTTTTTCACCAGCCATACGCCGCTTTCCATATGATCTGTGTAAGGGAATTGATCAAACAGCGCCGCTTTTTCAATGCGGTGGGTTTGGCTTAGGGTTTGCAAATTCTCACAAAGGGTATGTGGGTTGCAGGAAATATACAAAATACGATCGTAATTTTGCACCAGTTTTACCGTGTCAGGGTCAAGCCCTGCTCGTGGTGGATCAACAAAAATCGTATTGCATTGATAGGCTTTTAAATCAATGCCTTTTAAGCGATTAAACTCACGTACACCATTCATTGCTTGGGTAAATTCTTCTGCCGACATACGGATAATTTGCAGATTATCTATACCATTTTCCGCAATATTAAATTGTGCGGCAGCCACGGATGGCTTGGCAATTTCAGTAGCAAGCACTTTACGGAAGTTTTGTGCAAGGGTGATAGAGAAATTGCCGTTACCACAATACAGCTCTAATAAATCGCCTTGAGAACCTTGAGTGCAATCAATCGCCCATTCCAACATCTTGCAATTTACCGCTGCATTAGGTTGAGTGAAACTGTTTTCCACTTGGCGATAAACATAATTGCGCCCTTTCACCGGTAACACTTCATCGACAAAATCCTGCTCTAAACAGATTTTTTGTTTACTCGCACGACCAATCAGCTGCACATCAAAACCAAGTTGTTGTAATTCACCTTTTAGGTTTGCTGCAGCGCTTTGCCATTCTTCCGTGAGTTGCTTGTGGTAAAGTAGGCTCACAATGATCTTATTGCTGAGTGTGCTCAAATAATCAATTTGAAACAGTTTTTTATGTAACACTTCCTGCGTTTTTAACAACGGCAATAAGGCTTTCATCATGCGATTGATCAGCTCGCTGGCAATCGGGAACTCATCCACTCGATAACGTTGCAAGGTGGTTTGATCAAACATGATGTGATAAAAATCGCCTTTATCATGCCAAATACGAAATTCTGCACGCATCCGATAATGGCTAGTCGGCGAATCAAACACGGCTATTTCTGGGGCGTTAAAGGGCTGCAAAAGTGCGGTCAGTTTTTCAGTCTTTTTTTGCAGGAGTTCGGTATATTGGGAAATGGGTAGTTGCATTGATGTTTACGTTTGAATGATAAATACCCCACAGCCCTTGGCAAGCATGGGGATTGAGTAAAAAAGCAAAAGGCAAGCTTCTGCCTGCCTTTTAAAATGTATTATTCGCCAGAATAATCTTCGCCGCCAGAAGCCGCTTCGCTCACATCACCAGATAAGGTGTAAACACGTTTTGTTGTGTTAATGCGAGTACGATATTTATTCCAGGTTTTTTCGAAGAAAGTTTCTGGTGCACGTTCACCACGGCAAAATGCAACAAATTCTTTTTCTTCTTTTGTCGCTGGCTTGCGCTCGCCTGAATCTAATGCTTTAAACGCTTGACCATATTGCTCTAATACTTGGGATTCTTTGATTGTATAATCACCGTGACGGGAAAATCCGCGTGGGTAGTTTTTGTCGTCAAAAAAACGACGAGTAACACTGAAACTAGCAGCCATAATCATCTCTCTTCTTTATATTTAAAAACGGCAGGCATTAAACCAATTTTTTTTTATTTTTGCAATAAACCTTTCACGGTTTCTACATAATCTTTGACGAAATCATCGTAATTTAAGCCTTCAGGGTTCACACGATATTTGCCATTTACATAGAAATCAGGTACGCCATGTACTTTAAACTGCTCAGCCGCATTCACTTGTTTATTTACTAAACCGTTTACAACAAAGCTATTGATATTGTTATCAAATTGTTCAGCAGTCACACCGTTATCAATGAAGATTTTACGAATATCGTCCATTGAGCTTAATTTATCTTGTTGTGCGGCTTCAAATAAAGGCGCTTTCACTTTGCTTTCTGCACCAAGTGCCATCGCTAATGCCCATGCACGAGTGAGGTTTTCAGATTGACGACCTAAGAAGTTAACGTGATATTGTTTAAATTCAGTGCCTTTTGGTAAGCTTTCTGCAACTTGTTTTGGAATGTGGTATTCCATTTCAAAGGCATAGCAATGCGGGCAGTAGAAAGAGAAAAATTCAATCACTTCAGGCTGTGCAGAAGCGGTTTGACCCACTTGAACGTATTGTTTACCTTCTTCTAGATTAGCTGCGAATGCGTTAAATGAAAATAAAGCACCGAGTAAAAATAAAACTTTTTTCATTTGTTTTCCTTATTTAATAATTCCGCGCGCTTTTAACAATGCGGTTTTAAAATCTTCTTCATAATCTTTTTTGATGCCAGGAATTGGCTCAAGTTTATCTGTACCGTGCATTTTTAAATGATAAATAATCACTTCATCAGATAATTCTGCTACGGGTTTATCAAAACCTGCTTCATCAGCAATTTTTTGCAAAATTTGTAACAAGCTCAGATCTGGGTCTTTAGACCAATAAGGTTGTAAAAGTTCCAATACTTCATTTAAACGCTTACATTTCATTGCTATTTCCTTTTAAATGGAGAAAAATAAGGCTAGATCATACTTCAAATAAGGCAATAAGAAAATATGGAATACACAATAAGTGCGGTTATTTTAGCGGGTGGAAAAGCACGGAGAATGAATGGGGCGGATAAAGGCTTGCAGCTTTTACAAAATAAACCATTAATTAGCCATGTAATTGAACGCTTACAACCTCAAGTGATTGATATTTCAATTAATGCTAATCGCCACCATACGGAATATGCACAATGGGGTTTTCCCGTATTTTCAGATGAATTGCCTGATTTTCAGGGCCCGTTGAGCGGTATGCTGACAGCACTCGAACAAGCTAAAACGGATTTTGTACTTTTTGTGCCTTGTGATAGTCCGTATTTTCCACAAAACTTATTAGAAAAACTAAAAAGCGCGGTTAAAAATGACCGCACTTTAATGGCTTATGCAAAAGATAAAGAGCGTGAACACCCGACATTTTGTTTGATGTCCGTTCAGCTTAAAGAGAAGTTACGTGCTTATTTAAATGAAGGCGAACGTCGTTTATTACAATTTATGAACAAAAATGGCGCGGTTGCTGTCCAATTTGACGAACAAGAAGGACGATTTGTAAATTTTAATACCTTAGAAGATTTACAATAAATTATTTGTTTAACCTTGAATTTTGTAAAAAATTCTCCATTATTGCAGTGTTTACTTTCTATTTTATTGAGGAACTTTATTATGATGCGAATCCTTTTATTTTTAGCCACTAACTTTGCTGTGATGCTTGTGTTAGGGATTATTTTAAATGTGACCGGTATTGCAGGAAATAGTACAGGTGGCATTTTAATTATGGCGATGCTTTTCGGTTTTGCCGGATCGTTGATTTCATTATTTTTATCAAAAACCATGGCATTGCGCTCTGTGGGGGCAGAAGTGATTACCGAACCACGTAATCAAGCGGAACGTTGGTTGGTTGAAACGGTACGTCGTCAAGCACAGCAAGCTGGTATCCCAATGCCAGATGTGGCGATCTACCATTCTAATGATGCGAATGCTTTTGCTACGGGTGCGACTAAAAACAATTCTTTAGTGGCGATTAGTACAGGCTTATTAAACTCCATGACGGAAGAGGAAGCTGAAGCAGTATTGGCTCATGAGGTCTCACACATCGCGAACGGTGATATGGTGACCATGACTTTATTGCAGGGCGTATTGAATACCTTCGTGATTTTCTTATCTCGCGTAATTGCTAATGTGGTGGCGAGCTCCCGTAATGGTGATGAAGAAAGCCGTAGTTCAGGTATTTACTTCTTAGTCTCAATGGTGTTAGAAATCTTGTTTGGTATTTTAGCGAGCATTATCGCGATGTGGTTCTCACGCTATCGCGAATATCGCGCAGATGCAGGTTCTGCACAACTTGTTGGTAAAGAAAAAATGATTGCGGCATTACAACGTTTACAACAAATTCATGAGCCGCAAGAGATGGAAGGTTCACTTAATGCTTTTATGATTAACGGCAAACGTAGCGAACTCTTTATGAGCCATCCTCCGCTTGAAAAACGTATCGAAGCATTACGTAGTTTATAAAAGATAAAAAATAAAGGGCTAAATGTAATATTTAGCCCTTTTTATTTGTAGATTATTTAATATCCGCTAAGACTTTAGTGAGTAATTCCCAGTACGTTTGTACTGTTGAAATTTGGACTTTTTCATCTGGCGAATGCGCATTGCGAATAGTTGGCCCCACAGAAATCATATCAATATTTGGATAATGTTCTTTCAATAAGCCACATTCAAGCCCTGCATGAATCACTTTAATAACCGGCTCTTTGCCAAGCACTTCTGCATAATGTTTTTTCATTAAGGCTAAAATTGCCGTGTCGTTTACCGGTTTCCAACCAGGGTAAGAACCTGAGAATTCAACCGTTGCACCAGTGAGTTCAGCGAGTGAAGTTAAGGTTTCTTCTACATACTCTTTACCACTTTCAATAAGCGAGCGAATAAGAATCGTACCTTTGATTTTGTCTTCAAGAGTTTTTAATACACCAATGCTCAATGAGCTTTCCACGACATTTTTGATGACATCACTGTTACGAATAACACCGTTTGGTAACACATTCAGTAAATTAATCACTTTTTTGGTGGTTTCAAGCGTGAAAGTTTGTTGTGGATTTTCAACTTGCTCAGCGGTTAAGGTTAAGTTAGGTTCAGCAATAGCGAGCTCTTCTTTCAATAAAACTTCAAAATTTTTAACCGCACTTTTTACGCTTTCTACATCATGATTGAAGCAAATGGTTGCAGCGGCTTCACGTGGAATCGCATTACGAATTGAGCCACCACGAATTTCTGCAAGGGCAAAGTGCGGTTGATTTTGTGTAAGTTTTGCTAATAAGCGTGCTAATACTTTAATTGCATTCGCACGTGTGGTGTGAATATCACAACCAGAGTGACCGCCTCGTAAACCTTTTAAGTTAATTTGCAAACTATGGCTGAATGAATTGCTTTCACGGTGAACAGGTAGTTCAACATTAGCATTCACCCCACCAGCACAACCAATATAGATTTCACCAATTTCTTCGGTATCGGTATTAATTAAGATTTCTGATTTTAACCAGTTACGACGAAGATGTACGGCACCATCCATGCCGGTTTCTTCAGTCATGGTAAGTAACACTTCAAGTGGTGGATGTGCAATATCGGTACTTTCTAATACCGCTAAGGTAGAGGCTAAACCAATACCGTTATCCGCGCCAAGTGTCGTACCTTTTGCTTTTACCCAATCACCGTCGATATAAGGGCGAATAGGGTCTTGGGTAAAATTATGCGGATTGCCTTCATTGGCTTGTGGCACCATATCTAAATGTGCCTGTAAGACAACAGGTTGGCTGTTTTCCATTCCGGCTGTAGCCGGTTTACGAATTAATACATTGCCGGCCTCATCACGTTCTGCAAAGAATTGTTTTTCTTTCGCCCAGTTGACAATAAAAGTGGCGAGTGCATCTTCATGATGTGAAGGATGCGGAATCGTACAAATTTGATCAAACCATTTCCAAAGTAATTGCGGTTGTAATGTGGTAATTTCTGACATAAGGAACTCCTTTTTTCATTAAAATTTTTGCGGAAATCATAGCATAAAACGCCATTTCAGGTTAAAATTCCGCAATTTTTTTATTTAGCGACAAAGTTTAAGGTATTTGTTATGAGCGAAAAATATGTTGTGACTTGGGATATGTTCCAAATGCATGCCCGCAAATTAGCGGAACGTTTACTTCCTGCCACTCAGTGGAAAGGTATCATCGCAGTAAGTCGTGGTGGTTTATTCCCAGCAGCGGTACTTGCTCGCGAATTAAATATTCGTTTCGTGGAAACCGTGTGTATTGCGAGTTACGATCACGATGAACAAGGTGCATTAAAAGTATTACACCGAGCAGATGGTGATGGTGAAGGTATGATCGTGGTAGACGATTTGGTAGATACCGGCAACACTGCTCGTGCAATTCGTGAAATGTATCCGAAAGCAAAATTTGTCACAGTATTCGCAAAACCAGCAGGTGCTGAGTTAGTGGATGATTACGTGATTGATATTCCACAAAATACTTGGATTGAACAACCTTGGGATTTAGGTTTAACTTTTGTGCCACCATTAGCAAGAAAATAATAAAACCTAAATATAAAATTTTGTTACGCCGGTGCTTTTATAGTTCCGGCGTAATAATTATGACCAATTTATTTTGATTATGAATAATATGGACGCACAAAAAGCGCTAGAGCGATCTTACGTTTCCTCACTTGAAAATAAAGAATATGATGAAGCAGTCAAGCTGGCTGAAACGCTTTGCTTACTTGATCCTAATAATCCCGAATACTCTCATAAAATTGCTTATGTTTATTTGCAACAATTAAAATGGGAAGAGGCAATTGAGGCAGAATTAAAAACATTAAAAATAGATGCGCAATATATTCCGGCTTTAGATTTATTGGCACATGCTTATGGTGCACTAGATGATTGGGAGCGCTCAGGTTTTTATGGTAGTTTAGCCCTTGAGTTGAAAGATAAAGCTATTCCCGTTCCAACACAGGAAATGGTTCCTGCGTCTGCGCCTAAAAATGGTAAGCGAATTATCGCATTTTCTTTATTTGGTAATAACTCCAAATATATTGAGCCGGCTGTATTAAATACGCAAGTTTCTCCGATGTTATTCCCAGGTTGGGTATGCCGTTTTTATGTAGATGATTCAGTTTCTCCTGAAGCGATTCAACGATTAAAAAATAATGGTGCGGAAGTAGTTTATGTCACTTCACCTGTGAATAAATGGCCTGGTGCAATGTGGCGTTTTCTTGCAATTAATGATCCCGAAGCTGAGTATGTGATCTTCCGTGATGCTGACTCAGTAGTTTCTCACCGAGAAGCAGAAGCCGTGGCCGAATGGATTGAAAGTGGTCATTCATTCCATACAATGCGTGATTCTGGCTCCCATACCGCACTTATTTTAGCGGGGATGTGGGGGGCTAAAGCTGGTGCGGTGCCAGATATGGAAGCAAGAATTCAATGTTTTGTTGATAAGGGATATGACTCTCGCCATTTTGCCGATCAGGATTTCCTTGCTGAAGACTTGTGGGGTTATATTCGCCAAGATGTATTTTCGCATGATAGAGTATTTAACTTCTGTAATGCAAAACCTTTCCCTGGGGAGTTTTACCCTCATTACCAAATTGCGCATTGCGAAGGGGCAAGCAGTTTTGATGCGAAAACCTCTTTTGAAGAAGGAAGCAAAGTCAGATGGACGTTATATTCAAAAATATCGCCTATGGTGAATGTCGATTATTCCTTTATTCGTGTGCCTGAATTTAAAGTTTGCAGCTATGAAACTATCGTAGAGAATGGTCGATTTGAAGCATCAATACCAAGACGTTATGGATTCGCTTTTAAAGAAGGCTTAGCTAGAATAGATATTAAAAAAGCCTAAGTTATCTGTTTTAACTATCAACATAAGGATTATTAATGTCAACTCAACCGCGTTTTGTACACCTTCGTACACACACCGATTTTTCAATGATTGATGGTATCGTGAAAGTAAAACCATTGGTCAAGGCGTGTGCTGCAAATAATATGGTTGCATTGGCATTAACAGATTTTACTAATTTTTGTGGTGTGGTGCGTTTTTATGGAGAAACCCTTTCTTCGGGGATTAAACCGATTATTGGTGCAGATGTTCATGTTAAAAGTGAGCTATGCGGTGAGGAATTATTTACCCTCACTCTACTAGCTAAGAACAACGAAGGCTATAAAAACATCACCTTACTGCTTTCAAAAGCCTATCAACGTGGCTATGTGGACCTACCTTATATCGACCAAGAGTGGTTGATTGAACACCGTGAAGGTGTGATTATTTTATCGGGTGGCACACAAGGCGATATCGCGAAAAAACTCCTTAAAGAAAATCTCTCTGAAGCAGAAAGTGCGGTCAGTTTTTATCAAGAATTTTTCCCTGACCATTTTTACCTTTCGCTTTCTCGAACAGGTCGTCCGGATGAAGAGCGTTATATTCAAGCCGCATTAAAATTGGCTGAGGAACATGATTTACCGATTGTTGCAACCAACGATGTTGTCTTTCTCGCACCTGATGATTTTGAGGCACACGAAATTCGAGTTGCTATTCATGATGGCTATACCCTTGACGATCCGAAACGTCCAAAACGTTATACCGAGCAACAATATTTCCGCTCAGAAGAAGAGATGTGCGACTTATTTGCGGACATTCCTTCAGCACTTGAAAATACGGTATTAATAGCGCAACGCTGTAATGTGACTTTGCGTTTAGGGCAATATTTCCTCCCTCAATTTCCAACTGGCGAACTGAGTACGGAAGATTATTTGGTGATGAAATCTAAAGAGGGTTTAGAAGAGCGTTTGGCGTTTTTATTCCCTGATGAAAAAGTGCGGGCAGAAAGACGACCAGAATATGATGAGCGCCTTCAAGTTGAACTTGATGTGATCAACCAAATGGGTTTCCCGGGTTACTTCTTAATCGTCATGGAGTTTATCCAGTGGTCAAAAGACAATGATATTCCGGTAGGACCAGGACGTGGCTCTGGTGCTGGTTCATTGGTGGCTTATGCACTAAAAATTACCGATTTAGATCCCCTTGAATTCGATCTTCTTTTTGAGCGTTTCCTCAATCCAGAGCGTGTTTCTATGCCCGATTTCGACGTGGATTTCTGTATGGATGGACGGGATCGTGTTATCGATCATGTCGCAGAAACCTATGGTCGTGGTGCGGTATCACAAATTATTACCTTTGGTACCATGGCGGCCAAAGCGGTAATTCGAGATGTAGGTCGCGTATTAGGCCATCCTTATGGCTTCGTGGATCGTATTTCGAAAATGATTCCCCCTGATCCCGGCATGACTTTAGCCAAGGCTTTTGAGGCTGAACCACAGTTACAAGTAGCATATGATTCAGATGAAGAAGTTAAAGCCCTAATTGATATGGCGCGTAAGCTGGAAGGTGTTACACGAAATGCGGGTAAACACGCGGGTGGCGTGGTGATTTCGCCTTCTTTGATTACAGACTTTGCTCCACTTTATTGTGACAACGAAGGACTTCATCCGGTTACTCACTTCGATAAAAATGATGTGGAATATGCAGGTTTAGTGAAGTTTGACTTCTTAGGTTTGCGTACACTCACTATTATCAAATGGGCACTAGATATGATTAATGCCCGCCTTACTCGTGAAGGCAAACCGCCAGTTGATATTGCTGCTATTCCATTAGATGATCCCGAATCTTTTGAGTTGCTGAAGCGATCTGAAACGACCGCCGTATTCCAGTTGGAATCTCGCGGGATGAAAGATTTGATTAAACGCCTTCAACCAGACTGTTTTGAAGATATTATCGCGTTGGTGGCATTATTCCGACCAGGTCCATTACAATCAGGTATGGTGGATAACTTTATTGACCGTAAACATGGTCGTGAGGAAGTGTCTTATCCTGATGCAAACTACCAACATGAAAGCCTTAAACCGATTTTAGAGCCAACTTACGGTATTATTTTGTACCAAGAGCAAGTCATGCAGATTGCTCAGGTGTTAGCGGGTTATACTCTTGGTGGTGCGGACTTATTACGTCGTGCGATGGGTAAGAAAAAGCCGGAAGAAATGGCGAAACAGCGCTCAGTATTTAAAGAAGGTGCTGAGAAAAATGGTGTTGATGGCGAGCTTTCCATGAAGATTTTCGACTTAGTGGAAAAATTTGCCGGCTATGGTTTCAATAAATCACACTCTGCTGCTTACGCATTGGTATCTTACCAAACCCTTTGGCTGAAAACCCATTTCCCTGCTGAGTTTATGGCAGCGGTAATGACCTCGGAAATGGATAATACCGATAAAATCGTCGGCTTGTACGATGAATGTTTGCGTATGGGCTTAAAAGTTACCCCACCAGATATCAATGTAGGAAAACATCATTTCAGTGTGAATGAAAATGGTGAGATTGTTTATGGTATCGGCGCCATTAAAGGGGTGGGTGAAGGTCCGATTGATGCACTGATTACCGCTCGTAATGAAGGTGGGATTTTCAGGGATTTGTTTGATTTATGTGCTCGCGTTGATTTGAAGAAAATTAACCGTCGTACCTTTGAAAGTCTGATTATGTCGGGCGCGTTTGATAAGTTAGGGCCACATCGTGCGGCGTTATCTAAGAATCTAGAAGATGCACTCAAAGCCTCTGATCAGCATGCAAAAGATGAGGCCATGGGGCAAACCGATATGTTCGGTGTGCTGACAGAAACACACGAAGAAGTGGAAAATGCTTACGCCCATACGCCACCTTACACAGAAAAACAAATTCTAGATGGTGAGCGTGAAACCCTTGGTTTGTATTTAAGCAGCCATCCGGTAAGTCGTTATTTAAAAGAGCTTTCTCATTACAGTTCTACGCGATTAAAAGATCTCACGCCAAACCGCCGTGGGCAAATTAGCACTGCAGCTGGTTTGTTGGTGGCAACGCGTTTTGCAACAACGAAAAAAGGCAATCGCATCGGTATCGCAACCATTGATGACCGATCAGGGCGTTTAGACCTAACTCTATTCGGCGAAAGCTTAGACCAATTCGGCGAAAAACTACAAAAAGATACGGTTGTAGTGGTATCTGGTCAGGTGAGTTTTGACGATTTTTCTGGTGGATTAAAAATGTCGGTACGGGATTTAATGACCTTAGATGAGGCGCGTTCCCGTTATGCAAAATCTTTGGCTATCAGTTTGTCTGAGGAGCAGATTAGCCCAAGTTTTATTAAGAAATTGAAAGAAATGTTAGAACCGGTTAGTGGCGGTACTTTACCAATTAACGTATATTATCAAAGCGCAAAAGGTCGTGCGTTATTGCGTTTAGGGATTCAATGGTCGATTACACCAACGGATGAGATTCTAACAGAATTGGTGAATTTGCTCGGCGAAAATGCGGTAGAGCTAGAATTCGGTTAATATTCCAGTAAAAGTGCGGTCAAAAAATCAGTGTTTTTTCAACCGCACTTAGTCTATGTAAACAAAGCGAGAGATAAAATGGAAAAAATTATTATTGATGCAAACAGATTTTTACGCACCATTTCACGTATTTCCCATGAAATTATTGAAAAGCACCAAGATTTCGATAATGTAATTTTAGTTGGGGTAAAACGTCGTGGTGCTGAAATTGCCGAATTGATTCAACATCGCATTGAAGAGTTGAATGGAGTAAGTCTTCCAATGATGGAATTGGATATCACATTTTACCGCGATGACTTAGAGTATGTTGAACCTGAAAATCCAACCCCTGTGTATAGCGGTGCCTCAAGTTATATGAATATTCAGGGTAAAGAAGTCATTTTGATCGATGATGTTCTATTCACCGGAAGAACCATTCGTGCCGCGATGGATGCGTTAACGGATTTTGGTCGTGCAGCTAAAATTGAGTTGGTGATTTTAGTGGATCGTGGACATCGTGAATTGCCGATTCGGGCAGACTATGTAGGTAAAAATGTGCCGACCTCCCGTGATGAACAAGTTCAGGTACGTACATTAAAATATGATGGTTGTTATGAAGTGGCATTATTGCCTAAATAACGATCAGCCTATTGTGAACCTTTGATAAAATTGATAATCTAACGAGCATTATCCTATTATTTTTTAAGACAACTAAAATGAAAAAATCAATGTTAAAATCTCTTTTGTTTGCCATGATCGGTCTGTTTACGTTTTCTCAAGTACAAGCAGAAGAACGCGTTGTGGCGACCGTAAATGGTACACCAATTTTACAAAGCCAAGTGAATGCCGTAATGGGCAAGAAAGGTAGCCAACGAGCCGCATTAGATAAGATTATTGATGATATGCTGACAGAGAAAGCGATCAAAGAATCCGGTGTAAAAGTAAACCAAGCGGAAGTAAACCGTATCGTAGAAGATATTGCGGCGAAAAATGGTTTAACTTATGGTCAATTCTTAGATGCATTGGATTATCAAGGCATTTCCTTAAATGCATTTAAACAACAAATTTCTCGCCAAATGTTAATGGCGGGCGTGCGTAACCATGCTATTCAAAACAGCGTGGATGTGACTCGCGAGCAAGTGGATGCATTGGGTAAACAAATGCTCGATGAAGCAAAAGCAAAAGGTACCGCGCAAAAAGTGATGGGCAAAGAGTATGAAGTTCGTCATATTTTATTAAAACTAAACCCATTACTGAACGATGCACAAGCGAAAGCTGAATTAGAGCGTATTCGTGGTGATATTGTTTCAGGAAAAATGACTTTTGCAGATGCAGCCTTAAAATATTCTAAAGATTATTTATCAGGTGCGAATGGCGGCAGTTTAGGCTATGCCTTCCCAGAAGCTTATGTGGGCCCATTTGCAAAAATGGTTGAAACTACACCACAAGGTACTATTTCTGCACCATTTAAATCTGAATTTGGTTGGCATATTCTCGAAGTAACCGGCAGTCGTGATGGCGATAAAACAGAAGATGCTTATCGTCAAAAAGCTTACGAACAAATCGTGAATAGCCAATTACAAGAAGCAACCAAAGACTGGGTGAAAGCATTACGTAAAAATGCTGATATTCAATATTTCGATAAATAACAGAAAACGTTAGAATAAGGGGGCATTTTGCCCCTTTTGTCGTTTTTATAAAATGAGTGACGCATGAAAAAATTTTTTGTCTTTTTACTGATTCTTTTGCTAATTCTTGGCGGTGTTGGTTTTTGGGGTTATCAAAAATTAACTGAGTTTGTTCATACGCCGGTGAATGTCACGCAAGATCAATTGCTGACAATTGAGCGAGGCACTACTGGCAGTAAACTCGCCGCTTTATTAGAGCAAGAAAAAATTCTTGAACATGCCGATTTATTGCCTTGGTTATTGAAATTACAACCTCAGCTCAACAAAGTGAAAGCGGGGACTTATTCTTTAACGGGCGTGAAAACGTTGCAAGATTTATTGGATATGATTAATTCTGGCAAGGAAGCGCAATTTAGTGTGAAGTTTATTGAGGGTAAAACGTTCAAGGAATGGCGTAAAAACCTTGAAAATGCACCGCACTTAAAACAAACCTTGCAAGGTAAAAGTGATAAAGAAATTATGGCGTTATTGGATATTCCAGCCGTTGCAAAAGCCGTTTACGAATGGAATAACATGGATGGCTGGTTGTATCCAGATACCTATAATTACACGCCTAACTCGACTGATCTTGAATTATTAAAGCGTTCAACTACTCGTTTACAAAAAGCCTTAGATAAAGCGTGGAATGAACGTGATGAAAATCTCCCATTAACGGATCCATATCAGATGCTGATTTTGGCTTCTGTTGTGGAGAAAGAAACGGGTATTGCGGCGGAGCGCCCACAAGTCGCTTCCGTATTTATTAATCGTTTAAAAGCCAATATGAAACTACAAACTGACCCAACCGTGATTTATGGAATGGGTGAGCGTTATACCGGCAATATTCGTAAAAAAGATTTGGAAACGATGACCCCTTACAATACCTATATGATTGAGGGGCTACCACCAACACCAATTGCGATGGTGAGTGAGAGTGCTTTGCAGGCCGTGGCTCATCCAGCAAAAACGGACTTTTATTATTTTGTTGCCGATGGAAGTGGCGGTCATAAATTTACTCGTAATCTGAACGAGCATAATAAAGCAGTGCAAGAATATTTACGTTGGTATCGTAGCCAACAAAAAGGAGCCAACTAATGCAAGGCAAATTTATCGTGATTGAAGGCTTGGAAGGTGCAGGTAAAAGTACCGCCATGCAAACGGTGGTGGATACATTAAAATCCCTTGGTGTAAATGATATCGTATTTACTCGTGAGCCGGGTGGTACACCATTAGCAGAAAAATTGCGCCATTTAATTAAACATGAAACAGAAGAACTTGTTACGGATAAAGCGGAATTATTGATGCTTTATGCGGCACGAATTCAATTGGTAGAAAATGTGATTAAGCCAGCATTGGCAGAAGGTAAAATTGTGCTTGGCGATCGACATGATATGTCTTCACAGGCTTATCAAGGCGGTGGGCGTCAGTTTGACCAAACACTTATGGCGAATTTAAAAAATATGGTATTAGGCGATTTTGAGCCTGATTTTGTACTGTATTTAGACATTGATCCTGCAGAAGGGCTTGCTCGTGCTAGAGGTCGTGGTGAATTAGACCGCATTGAACAACAAGGACTCGATTTCTTCCATCGTACCCGACAACGTTATTTGGAATTGGTGCAGAACAACCCGAAAGCCGCCATTGTTAATGCAGGTCAGCCTTTGGAACAAGTACAAGCAGACATTCAAAGTGCGGTCAAAAATTGGTGGGTTTCACAAACAAAATGAGCGAACTTTATCCTTGGTTAGTGCCTACTTATCACAAAATTAGCCAAACTTTTAGCGAAGGTTTGGGGCATCATGCATTATTGATTAAAGCTGATCAAGGTCTCGGTGCTGAAGGTTTGTTTGAGGCTTTAACAAAACGCATTATGTGTCAAACACCGGATAATGCACCTTGTGGCCATTGCCATGCTTGTCACTTAATGGCAGCGCACAGCCACCCTGATTTTCATGTTTTAGCCTCTCAAGAAGGCAAAGACATTGGTGTTGATCAGGTGCGGGCGATTAATGATGTTGTCAGCCAACACGCGCAACAAAATGGCAATAAATTAGTATATATTCAAGATGCAGAACGTCTTACGGAAGCGGCAGCTAATGCATTGCTCAAAACTTTGGAAGAGCCGCGTCCGAACACGTATTTCTTATTGCAAACAGAGCCTTCCTCTTCGTTGTTAGCGACTATTTACAGCCGTTGCCAAGTGTGGAATGTGCCTTTGCCAACGGAAGCAGAAGCCTTAACTTGGCTTTCTTCTCAATTTCAGGCAGAAACATCTGAATTATTGACCGCACTTGCGATGAATTTGGGTCGTCCACTGTTAGCATTAGAAACACTCCGGCAAGGATTAATTGAACAGAGAAAAAATTTCCTACGTCAATTTTGGCTGTTTTATCGTCGTCGTTCACCTTTGGAAATTTTGCCTTTCTTTGAAAAAGAACGCACCATACAGCAAGTGGATTGGATTTTAGCGTTTTTAAGTGATGCCATTAAATACAAACTCGAAATACAAAATGGCTGGCAAACACTTGATCTTAAAACAGGTGTAACTCAATTTGCAGACGAGCAAACAGCGCTTGGGTTATTAACCGCAAATAAAATTATGCAAAAAGTGCGCTCGGATTTACTCACTATCAACGGCGTTAACACGGAATTAATGTTACTAGATGGTTTGACAAAGTTAATTACCGACGTATTTAAGGACTAAATAAATTATGTTTATCGTAGATTCCCATTGCCATTTAGATGCATTGGATTATGAAAATTTACACAAAGATATTGCTGATGTTGTGGCCAAAGCCCAAGCACGAGATGTGAAGCATTTATTGGCGATTGGCGTAACATTAAGCCGTTTTGAAAAAGCTTACCCTGAGTTAGCAAAATTTCCGAATGTGTCTTTGGCTTGCGGTGTACATCCACTAGATCTTGAAGAAGAACCTTACGATGCCGATCGTTTATTACGTTTATCCCAAGATAAAAAAGTGCTCGCAATTGGCGAAATTGGTTTGGATTATTATTACAGTGCAGATAATAAGGCATTGCAGCAAACGGTTTTTGCGGATCAAATCAGAATTGCTAATGAAGTGGATAAACCCGTGATTATTCATACTCGTTCAGCGCCAGAAGATACCATTGCCATGTTGCGTGAGCACCAGGCAGAAAAGTGTGGTGGATTAATTCATTGTTTTACGGAAACCTTGGATTTTGCGAAAAAGGCACTTGATTTAGGGTTTTATATTTCTTGTTCAGGCATTATAACCTTTAAAAATGCGGAAAGTATTCGTGAAGCTATTCGTTATGTGCCGGCAGATCGTTTGTTAGTTGAAACGGATTCGCCTTATTTAGCACCTGTACCTTATCGTGGTAAAGAGAACCAACCTGCCTATACACGTGAAGTGTGTGAGTATGTGGCAGCGTTAAAAGGGTTGTCTATGGAAGAATTTGCACAAATTAGTACACAAAACTTCGAGCGTTTATTTAAAATTAATGTACAATAAATCATCGATTTAAATGAGGGAGTTTTATGCGTAAGTTTTTTAAGTACTTTTTATTTTTAGTAGTCTTTGTTTTCCACGGCTTTATGTTCGCGGTGGTAGACTACGTTTTCCCACACTATGATGTAACGCGAGTAACCGGTGTGGAAGTGAAACGTGTGGATAAAGATGGCCCGATTACAAAATCGAATCCGGCTGATGGTCCAACGCGCGATGTGTATTTTATCAATACACAAAATGATGATGGCAAAATCATGGTGTATCGTAATGAAGATACCCGTTGGGGTTTTCCATTCTACTTTAAATTTGGTTCAGCGAACTTACAGGCTCAAGTTCAAGCCTTGGGTAATGAAAACAAATTAGTGCAAATCAAGTATTACGGTTGGCGGATGACGATGTTCGATGAATATCGCAATGCCGTTGCAGTGAAAGAAATCAGTGGCGATGTGACACCAAGCCATCCGATTTTATCTTGGGTATTCTATGCTTTCTTATTAATTACTCTTTTCCTTTCTATCCAATTTGTACGTGGCTGGTTCGACAGCGAAAATTAGCGTTTCTCAAATATGGGGCGTCATAGAACGCCCTCACAATTTAATAATAACATTTCTAGCTTAAAAACCAGCGGTAAATTGACCGCACTTTAAAGCCAATAAAGAGAACATTATGAGTTTATCTGCAGCGATTTTTATTTTAATCGTATTAATTATTGTCAGTGCAATCTTGTCATCAGCTGAGATTTCTCTCGCGGGTGCAAGACGCATTAAACTACAAACGTTGGCCAATGAAGGCAATATCAAAGCGGAGAAAGTTTTAAAATTACAGGAACAGCCAGGGCGTTTCATTACTGTAGTACAAATTGGACTTAATATGGTTGCCGTACTCGGTGGTGTGATTGGTGAAGCAACCATTAGTCTTCACTTACAGAGTTTTTTACATGAATACACTATGGCAGAATGGGTTGAGCCAGCCTCCTCTTGGATTGCTTTTTTCATGGTAACCACAACATTTGTTTTATTAGCCGATTTAATTCCGAAACGTCTCGCATTGATTAATCCTGAAGGTGTGGCGTTACGGACTATTGGCATTATGCAAGTCTTCATTTTCTTCTTAAAACCTATTGTATGGTTTTTTGATGGTCTTTCTAATATCTTCTTCCATTTAATGGGGATATCCACTAAGCGCGAAGATAATATGACTCCAGAAGACATTGTGGCGATTGTGGAGGCTGGTGCCGAAGCGGGCGTACTAAAAACACAAGAACATTATTTGATTGAAAACATCTTTGAAATGCAAGAGCGTACCGTGTCTTCAACCATGACGACTCGTGAAAACATCGTGTTTTTAGACCGCACTTTTACTCGTCAGGAAGTGTTGAATACCTTATCGGCTGACTCTCATTCTAAATTAGTGATCTGTGATAATGGTTTGGACAAGATTTTAGGTTATGTGGAATCCCATACTTTGTTGACGCTTTATCTTCAACAAGAAGTAGTAGATTTAACAGATAGCCGTTTATTACGCAAAGCGTTATTTATCCCAGATACGCTGTCGTTATACGAAGTATTGGAGTTGTTTAAATCTACGGGGGAAGATTTTGCGATTATCGTCAATGAATATGCGCTTGTAATGGGCTTAATTACCTTGAACGATGTGATGAGTATTGTGATGGGAGAATTGGTTTCTAACGAAGAAGAGCAAATCGTTAGCCGCGATGAAAACTCTTGGTTGATTGATGGGGCAACGCCACTTGAAGATGTGATGCGCGTTTTGGATATTGAATCTTTCCCTGATTCAGAAAATTACGAGACTATTAGTGGCTTTATGATGTATATGTTACGCAAAATTCCGAAAAAAACCGATTTTGTCGTATACGATAAATATAAATTTGAAGTCATTGATACCGAAAACTTCAAAATTGATCAAATTTTAGTTTCGATTGTCAAAGACAGCGGAGTGAGCAAAGAATCAGCGTAGTACTAGGTGTTACCTTGCTTAACTCCCCATTCTAAGTATAATTAACAGCGGTTTTAACCGCCTATAAATAAGGAAAATTTAATGTTTAAAAAAATCTCGATATTCTTTGTTGCAGTAATGCTTGCGGGTTGTTCTTCGATTTCAGATATGACCTCTTATATTCCGTTTATGGGTAAAGACAAAAAGGTCATTGATTTAGATAAAGATAAAATCGACCAAAAATCTTATGCCGCCGCTTATGAAGCCACTGTGGCAACCTATAAAGATCGTGTAACAAAAAATTTCTTTGTGGATAATTTTGCAAGTGGTGCGAATGACTGGTATCTCGGTCGTATTGTTGTACCAATCAAGCAAATTCAAGATAAACTCTACACAGGTGGTCATGATTCTGATGTGTATGCTTACTATAGCGGTGTGTTACATGCAGAAGCATTACAAACTAACTTCAGCCGTTTAAGTGCAAATTGTTGGCAAAAAGTGGATTCGCCAAGTGTGACGCAAGGGATCTACGATGCAATGCGTGATTTGCAAAAAGGCAAAGAGCGCGGTGAAAATGACGCCTACATTTCCCAAGGTAGCGAAATGCTACTCAAAGCCTGTACCGGCCAATAATCAATTTGAGCTGTTGATGAGAGACCTCATCAGCAGCTTTTCTTTTTTTAAATCATCAATGTGAAGGAGCAAGAATGTTAGAACTTTCGGAAAGCAACATTCATTTAAATGCTACGGCAACAAATAAGCTGCAAGCTATTGAAATGGCTGCAAGTGCGTTGGAGCAAGCTGGTAATGTTGAACAAGGCTATTTACAAGGCATGCTTGGACGTGAACAACAAACCTCCACTTTTTTAGGCAATGGGATTGCGATTCCACACGGTACATTAGAAACCCGTTCGATGGTGAAAAAAACTGGTGTGCAAGTTTTCCAATTTCCACAAGGTATTGAGTGGGGAAAAGGTAATATTGCTTATGTTGTGATTGGTATTGCTGCCCGTTCTGATGAGCATCTTGCTTTACTTCG
This sequence comes from Haemophilus sp. 27098_8_127, assembly GCF_041433495.1. Classification (NCBI taxonomy): domain Bacteria; kingdom Pseudomonadati; phylum Pseudomonadota; class Gammaproteobacteria; order Pasteurellales; family Pasteurellaceae; genus Haemophilus; species Haemophilus sp. 27098_8_127. The sequence continues at coordinate 84,345 of NZ_JAPWBP010000004.1, read as the reverse complement.
TCAATTAACGCATGTTTTAGGTGATGAAGACACCGCGGCACAGTTAGCGACATTAACCGATGTTGAAAAATTCCGTGCGATTTTATTAGGTGAAAGCGATTCTTTTAGCATGACTGAAGAAACATTAAGTTTAGATATTGAAACGCAAAGTTTGCTCACCCTTACCGCCATCAATGCAGGTAAATTACAACAGCAAAGTGCGGTTGAAAATAGCTTTGTTTCTGAAGTGGTATCCAATTCTGCTCTGCCGCTTGGTAAAGGGTTATGGGTAACCGATGCCGTATCAGGTAATGTGAAAAATGCCTTAGCATTCAGTCGTGCGAAAACCATTTTTAATCATAATGGTAAAGCGGTGAAAGGCGTGTTGACGATTTCGGCAGTTAACGATCAAATCAATGAGACATTAGCGCGTTTATTGGATGATGAAGTCCAAAATATTTTATTAAGTGGTAATACGCAGCAAATTTTGACCGCACTTAATGGTGGTAAAGTGCCAGTTGCAGCAGCTACTCAATCTGAAGACCAAATCGCGACAGGTGCAGTGATTGGTACCTTTACTATTCGTAATGAACATGGCTTACATGCTCGCCCAAGTGCAGTGCTTGTTAATGAGGTGAAAAAATTCGCCTCCAAGATTACCGTACAAAATCTTACTCGAGAAACCGCTCCGGTTAGTGCAAAAAGCTTAATGAAAATCGTGGCATTGGGTGTGACTCAAGGTCATCGCTTACGTTTTGTTGCAGAAGGGGATGATGCGAAACAAGCCATTGAAGCCTTAGGTAAGATTATTGCAAGTGGACTTGGTGAAAGCGTATCAGCTGTGCCACCAGCTGAACCAGATACCATTGAAGTAAGCAGTGATCACGCACCACAAATTCACGAAGAAAAAACAGGTTTACCAGCAGATGCCATTGAAGCCGTATTTATGATTCGTAATGAACACGGTTTACATGCCCGTCCAAGTGCGGTGCTTGTTAATGAAGTGAAAAAATATAATGCGTCTGTTGCGGTACAAAACTTAGATCGTGACACCCAATTAGTCAGTGCAAAAAGTTTGATGAAAATTGTGGCGCTTGGTGTCGTGAAAGGTCATCGCTTACGTTTCGTCGCGAGCGGTGAAGAAGCTCAACAAGCGATTGACGGTATTGGTGCAGTCATTGAAAGTGGTTTAGGCGAAGGTCGGGGGTAAGTGATGGCAAAAGTAGCAACAATTACCTTAAATGCCGCTTACGATTTAGTTGGGCGTTTGCCTCGTATTGAAATCGGCGAAGTGAATACTGTTGAAACGCTCGGTATTTTCCCTGCAGGCAAAGGCATCAATGTCGCTAAGGTATTAAAAGATTTGGGCGTAGAGGTGGTCGTTGGTGGCTTCTTAGGGGAAGATAACGTCGGTGATTTTGAAACCTTATTTAAAAAACAGGGATTGGAAGACAAATTCCATCGTGTTGCAGGCAAAACCCGTATTAATGTAAAAATTACAGAAACCGAAGCGAATGTAACAGATTTAAATTTCTTAGGCTATCAAATCACCCCAGAAGCTTGGCAGCAATTTACAGCAGATTCATTAGCGTACTGCCAAAACTTTGACATCGTTGCAGTCTGTGGCAGTTTACCGCGTGGTGTGAGTCCTGAATTGTTTGCGGATTGGCTTAATCAGTTGCATCAAGCCGGTGTGAAAGTCGTATTAGATAGCAGTAATGCCGCACTCACGGCGGGTTTGAAAGCGCATCCTTGGTTGGTGAAACCAAATCATCGCGAATTGGAAGCGTGGATTGGTCATCCGTTAAATTCTCTTGATGAAATTATTGTGGCAGCCAAAAAACTTAAAGCCGAAGGCATTGCTAACGTCATTATTTCGATGGGAGCGAACGGTTCTTTATGGCTGAGTGATCAAGCTGTGATTCAAGCTCAACCACCTAAATGTGAAAATGTGGTGAGCACTGTAGGCGCAGGCGATTCTATGGTAGCTGGCTTAATTTATGGTATCGAAAAAGGCTTATCTCAAGCGGAAACTTTAGCATTTGCAAGTGCTGTTTCTGCTTTTGCCGTTTCACAAAGCAATGTGGGTGTGAGTGATATCGCCTTGCTTGAGCCAATTCTGGCAAATGTCAAAATTTCAGTGATTGAAGGATAATGTAATGAATTTGTTTTTAACTCAATCTCCGCAAATTGGTGCGGCAAAAGCCTATTTACTTCGCCAAGCATTGAGCGAGGTAGCGAAAAAAGCCAATCATACTGTGGTTGAACAAGCCAAAGAGGCGGATTTAGTGATTGTTTTCGGATCTAGTTTGCCAAACTCAGCTGATCTTGTGGGTAAAAAAGTCTTTTTAGCTAATGAAGACACGGTGATTGCTTCACCTGAAATAACGCTTACGAATGCACTCAATCAAGCAGTGGACTATGTTCAACCAGCTCAAAGTGCGGTTGGATTTAGCGGTGTTTCTGGTGTGAAAAATATTGTTGCTGTGACGGCTTGCCCAACGGGTGTTGCGCATACCTTTATGTCAGCTGAAGCCATTGAAACCTATGCTAAAAAACAAGGTTGGCAGGTCAAAGTAGAAACGCGTGGCCAAGTGGGCGCAGGTAATGAAATTACTCCTGAAGAAGTCGCTGCGGCAGATTTAGTCTTTGTTGCGGCCGATATTGATGTGCCGTTAGATAAATTCCAAGGTAAACCGATGTATCGTACTTCGACTGGTTTGGCTTTAAAGAAAACGGCACAAGAATTCGATAAGGCATTTAAAGAAGCGAAAATTTACGAAGGTGACGCAGCAAAATCTTCTGCTAAATCAGAAGAAAGTAGCGAGAAAAAAGGCGTCTATAAACATTTGATGACGGGTGTATCGCACATGTTGCCGTTGGTGGTTGCTGGTGGCTTATTAATCGCGATTTCCTTTATGTTTGGTATCGAAGCCTTCAAAGATGAAACGATTTTCCATGGTATTCCAAAAGCCTTAATGGATATTGGCGGTGGCGCAGCATTCCATCTAATGATTGCAGTATTTGCCGGCTATGTGGCCTTTTCTATCGCAGACCGTCCAGGGCTTGCGGTAGGTCTTATTGGCGGTATGCTAGCCACCACGGCAGGTGCCGGGATTTTAGGTGGTATTATCGCCGGTTTCTTAGCGGGTTATGTGGTGAAAGGATTAAATGCAACCATTAAATTGCCGGCAAGTTTAACTTCCTTAAAACCGATTCTAATTCTCCCGCTCTTTGGTACCTTGATTGTTGGTCTTGCCATGATTTATGTGATTAACCCTCCGGTTTCACAAATTATGACCACCTTAAGCGATTGGTTAAAATCCATGGGTGAAGTCAATGCGATGGTATTGGGTGGGATTATCGGTGCTATGATGTGTATTGATATGGGCGGTCCAGTAAACAAAGCAGCTTATACGTTCTCTGTGGGAATGTTGGCCTCTCAAGTTCACACCCCAATGGCCGCTGCTATGGCAGCTGGTATGGTGCACCAATTGGGATGGCGATTGCAACTTGGATTGCACGCAGTAAATTTACCCGTAATCAACGTGATGCAGGTAAAGCTTCTTTTGTCTTAGGCTTGTGCTTTATCTCTGAAGGGGCATTGCCGTTTGTAGCAGCCGATCCATTACGTGTGATTATTAGCTCGGTGATTGGTGGTGCAACTGCGGGTGCTATTTCGATGGCATTAAATATTTCTCTGCAAGCACCACATGGTGGTTTATTTGTGATTCCGTTTGTCTCTGAACCATTACTCTACCTAGGTGCAATTGCAACAGGGGCATTATTAACCGGTGTGGTTTACGCGGTGATTAAACCAAAGGCGACAGAATAGCCAATTATTTGATTAAAAAAGTGCGGTAATTTTTAACCGCACTTTTCATTTATCAGGTATAATTACAATGATTTAGGGAGAAATTATGGATAAATACAATAAACTCCGTATTGAATGGGATTGTCGTCGAGGCATGCTTGAGCTGGATAAAATCATCATGCCTTTTTATAAAGCGCATTTTGACCAACTGACTGACGACAAAAAAGATATTTTTATTCGTTTACTTGCCGCCACGGATTTACAACTTTTTTCGTGGTTTTTTAATGGCAGTCAATCAGACGATGCTGAAGTACAAGCGATGGTTGAATATATCCAAGATGTGCAGAAAACGAATGTCCGTTAATTTTTTTGAAATTTTTTATACATAAGGAACTTTTCAATTTTAACTCTGTCTGATAAAGCAACAATAGCTTGCTGTCTTGAATATATGAAGGCGTGTTAGACGTAGCATAGGAGATATATGGCTGAACAGCTAACAGATCAGGCTTTGGTAGAAAGAGTGCAGCAAGGCGATAAAAAAGCCTTTAATTTATTGGTTTCTCGTTATCAAAATAAAGTAGCCGGACTTTTAACCCGCTACATTTCTCATAACGACATTCCAGATGTTGTACAAGAATCCTTTATTAAGGCCTATCGTTCCATTGAATCCTTTCGGGGCGATAGTGCATTCTACACTTGGCTATATCGAATTGCCGTTAATACGGCAAAGAATTACTTAACGGCACAGGGGCGCCGTCCACCGAGCGAAGATATTTTGGCTGAAGATGCCGAAAGCTACGATGTGGGAACCCATCTACGTGATGTAGATACCCCTGAAAATGAAATGTTATCTAGCGAATTAGAAAAAGTGGTATTTGATACCATTCACAGTTTGCCAGAAGATTTAAGAACCGCGATTACCCTGCGTGAGCTTGAAGGGTTAAGCTACGAAGAAATCGCAGAAATAATGGATTGCCCAGTAGGCACTGTACGTTCTCGCATTTTCCGTGCTCGGGAAGTGATTGAGAACAAAATACAACCGCTTATGCAACGTTAAAATAAAGTCGGAGTTTATAAAATGCAAAAAGAGTTACTTTCAGCCTATATGGATGGAGAAGAAGTCAGTGCCGAGTTGACGGAACAACTTTGTCAGGATAAAGATTCACAAGAATCTTGGGCTGCATATCACGCAGTAAGATCAGTTATGCGTAAAGAGTCACCAGTGTTATTAGGTGCTGACTTTACGGCGAAAATGGCAGACTTAATTGAATTAGAAGAAGTGAAACACGTAGAGATTACTGTTTCTCAACCAACACCAGAAGAAGCAGACAGCTTACCATTTGTGCAAAAATTAAAAGCATTCTTTGCACCAATGACACAAATTGCCGTGGCTGCAGGTGTGTGTTTGGTGGCAGTAGTGGGTGTGCAATCATTCAATGCAAAAAGCACCTCGGTTACACCTGAAAACCCAGTTTTACAAACCTTACCATTTAACAATTCTGTTCAAGAAGTGAGTTACAACGCTCCGACCAAAGATGTAGCCACTTCGGAGCAGGTTGAGCAAAAAAATCGCCGAATTGGCACGATGTTGCAAAACTATGAATTACAGCGTCGTATGCATGCAGATAGCTTAAATGTGGGTAGCAACCAAGCGAAATAATTACTACAATTAATCGATAATTCACCACCTTAGGCGTGGTGAATTTTTTTCTGGATAAACCAATTTATTTATGAAAAAAACGTCTCTCAAATTAACCGCACTTTTAGGCTTATTCTTATTGCCTTTTACGGCATTTGCAGAAGAGCCAATCCAGTCATTAAATAAAATGTCGCAAGCCATGCGAGATTTAAACTATGAGCTTGCTTTTGTGCAAACTACGCCAACAAATATGGACTCATTCCGTTATCGTCATATTAAGCAAGGGCAAAAAGTGTATGCGCAGTTGGTGACATTAGATGGTGAACAGCAAGAAATCATCCAGCGCGGTAATTTAGTCAGCTATTTCCAGCCGGGTTCAGGTGCTTTCACGATTAACAGTGGTGAGATTGTGGATGCACTTCCTGCAGTGATTCGTACTGATTTTAGCAAGCTGAGTCAGAATTATGATTTTATTAAGCTTGGAAAAGACCGAATTGCAGGCCGATTCGTTGATACCATTCGTATTGTGCCAAAAGACGATTTTCGCTATCAATACCTTGTTTTCTTAGATGAAGAAAATGGTTTGTTATTGCGTGGTGATATGCTTGATCGAGAAGGCAAGTTACTTGATCAGTTCCGTGTCGTGACGTTATATATCGATGATCGTCTACGTGGTTTAACAGATTACCTTAATAAGGTGTCAGTGCCGCCACTTTTAAATGAAGGAAAACAAGAGTCATCCCTTTCAATCAATTGGAAAACTGATTGGTTACCGCAAGGGTTTGATTTAATTCGCCAGAATCAAGATGTGATAGATGGTGAAGTGATTGAAAATGCGTTATTTAGTGATGGTCTTTTCACTTTTACACTTTATATCAATAAAGCGGATAGCACCTCTGCAAAAGAAAACACGTGGAAACAAGGGGCTTACACGATTTACAGTGAAGTCATGGGCGATAAAGAAATAACCTTTATCGGACAGCTTCCAATTGCCGCAGCGAAACGAATTGTGCAAGGTGTAACATTCCTAAAATAATTCAGTAGCAGTGAGAAAGTTGCTATTTTGTTTCCCCTTGCTATACTCTCTTCACCTAATGGATTTAGATAGCTAAACCCCGTCCTGCGGGGTTTTGTTTTATCAAGTGCGGTCATTTTTCTTAAGGTTTTTACAATGAATAATCCCCTTCCCCTTCTTGGCATCACGGGTTACAGCGGTAGTGGCAAAACCACATTGCTGGAAAAATTGCTTCCTCAATTAATTAAAAAAGGTTTACGTGTTTCAGTCATTAAACATAGCCATCACAATGCTCATGTGGATAAAGAAGGAAAAGACAGTTGGCGCATGAAAGAGGCAGGTTCTGCGCAAGTTATCATGGCTTGTGATAATCGTTGGGCATTGATGACAGAAACCCCTCAAGAGCCGGTTTCATTAGCCTATTTAAGCCAACAATTTGATCGTCATTTAACGGATTTAGTTTTGGTGGAAGGATTTAAACAAGAACCTATTCCAAAGATTCTATTGCATCGACAAGAGATGACAAAACCGTTGCCGGAATTAGATGAAAACGTGTTGGCTTTAGCAACAGATTATTCGCTTGAAACTGACCGCACTTTATTAGATATTAATCACATTGAACAAATCGCTGAGTTTATTTATCAATGGTGGAAAAAGACGCAGTAATAGAACGTCAGCATTATAAAGGGCTGGCTTGGGTGGCTTCCATGGCTTTGTTTATGCAAAGCCTGGATGCGACTATTTTAAATACTGCCTTACCCACTATTGCAACAGATCTGCAAACCCCTGTCTTTGAAATGCAAATGGCGATTATCGCCTATTCTCTTGCCGTAGCCTTATTTATTCCTTTAACGGCTTGGGCGGCAGCGAAATTTGGTACGCTCACTGTTTTCCGCTCTGCTGTTTTTACCTTTGTATTAGGTTCCGTCGCTTGTGCGATGGCCACTTCTCTTGAGACCCTTGTGCTTGCACGGATTCTCCAAGGTATTGGCGGGGCATTTATGATGCCCGTTGCCCGTCTTGCGATTATTCAAACCGTACCGAAAAATCAATTAATTAATGCCTGGAATTTAATGGCAACAGCGGGATTGATTGGTCCGATTCTTGGCCCGATTTTAGGTGGTTGGCTTGTGGTGCATACGTCATGGCATTGGATTTTCTTAATCAATATTCCTATTGGCATGTTAGGCTTCTGGGCGGCGGCTAAAGTGATGGGAAATCATAAGGGTAATGCGTCTAAGTTAGACTGGACGGGCTTTTTACTCTTTGCATTTGGTTTAGTGGGTTTAACGCTTGGGCTTGATTTACTCGGTGAAAGTCATAGTGATCGCATAACCACATACAGTGCACTAGCGATTGGTATGGCATTATTGATGGCTTATTATTTTTATGCAAAAGGTAATGAACGTGCCATTTTGCCTTTATCTCTTTTCAATACAAGAACATTTCGATTAGGCATTGCAGCCAATATCTTTATCCGTCTTTCCGGTTCGGCTGTGCCGTTCTTATTGCCATTAATGTTCCAACTTTCTTTTGGCTATTCAGCTGAAGAGTCAGGTTGGTTGCTTGCACCCATTGCGCTAATGTCTGTCGTATTTAAACGTTTTATTGGGCATATCTTAAATATCTTAGGTTATAAAACCACGTTAATTTTATCGTCACTTTTAATGGCAGGTTCAACGGTTTCCATGTCATGGCTTGATACCTCATCATCAACGACGTGGATTATATGTAATCTGATGTGGTATGGTGCCTGTATGTCGATGATTTTTACCTCAATTAACACACTTACCGTTGGCGATCTATCACAGGCTCAAAGCGGTGTAGGCTCAACGGTGTTGAGCATTGTGCAACAAGTGGGTATCGGATTTGGTATCGCTGTAGCATCTATTATTTTGACGTTATATCGTCAATTTATGGGTAACGACGACGGTGCATTACAACATGCTTTCAGTTATACGTTTCTGACGACTTCCATTTTTGCTATCGCATTAGTTTGGATATTGAGCTATTTGCACAAAACAGATGGGGATCATTTGCGGAAAAAACGCTGATATTGAATGCCTTAGTCTAATTTGTTATAAGAAAGATCTTTTTCTTATTTCGTAAAAGTTTGATTTGCTTATATCTTAGGTGAAATTTTATATTCATGTTTGGGTGTTTCGCCCGATTAAAGAAGGAAAACTTATGAAATTAAAAGCGACCTTAACTCTTATTGCAGCAAGTTTGTTTTTAGCAGCTTGTGATCAATCTGGTTCTGCGGCAAAAGAAAATGCGAAAGCAGAAACAGCAAAACCTTCAGGTAATAACACATTTGTATACTGTACAGCGAAAGCACCACTTAGCTTTAGCCCAGCATTAGTAATGGAAGGTACATCTTACAATGCGAGTTCACAACAAGTGTATAACCGTTTGGTTGAATTTAAAAAAGGTTCTACTGACCTTGAGCCAGCCTTGGCTGAAAGTTGGGAGATCAGTGACGATGGTTTAACTTACACGTTCCATTTGCGTAAAGGGGTGAAATTCCATACGACAAAAGAATTTACGCCAACACGTGATTTTAATGCGGATGATGTGATCTTTTCTTTCCAACGTCAGTTAGATCCTAACCACCCTTACCACAACGTATCAAAAGGGACTTATCCGTATTTCAAAGCGATGAAATTCCCAGATTTATTAAAATCAGTTGAGAAAGTGGATGACAACACCGTTCGTATCACCTTGAATAAAAAAGATGCGACTTTCTTAGCAAGCTTGGGTATGGACTTTATCTCTATTTACTCAGCTGAATATGCTGATGCGATGTTGAAAGCGGGTAAACCAGAAACGATCGATAACAAACCGGTAGGTACAGGTCCGTTTATTTTTGTGGATTATAAAACTGATCAAGCGGCACAATATGTAGCAAATGAAACCTATTGGAAAGGTCGTACACCGCTTGATCGTTTAGTGATCAGCATTGTACCAGATGCGACGACGCGTTATGCGAAGTTACAAGCGGGTTCTTGTGATTTAATTTTATTCCCAAACGTGGCGGATTTAGCCAAAATGAAAACTGATCCGAAAGTACAGCTTTTGGAACAAAAAGGTTTGAACGTGGCATATATCGCATTCAATACGGAAAAAGCACCGTTTGATAACGTGAAAGTGCGTCAAGCATTGAACTATGCGGTGGATAAAAAAGCGATTATTGACGCGGTTTATCAAGGTGCAGGCACTGCAGCGAAAAATCCATTGCCACCAACAATTTGGAGTTATAACGACGAAATCCAAGATTATCCGTATGATCCAGAGAAAGCGAAACAGCTTTTAGCGGAAGCAGGTTATCCAAACGGTTTTGAAACGGACTTCTGGATTCAACCAGTAGTGCGTGCGTCTAACCCAAATCCAAAACGTATGGCTGAACTAGTGATGGCAGACTGGGCGAAAGTTGGCGTAAAAGCAAATCCAGTCACATTTGAATGGGCTGACTATCAAAAACGTGCTAAAGCAGGCGAATTAACGGCAGGTATCTTCGGTTGGTCAGGCGATAACGGTGATCCGGATAACTTCCTTTCTCCGTTACTTGCGAGTGCTAACGCTGGCAACTCAAACTTTGCGCGTTTCAAAAATGCAGAATTTGATGCCTTATTAGATAAAGCGATTGGCTTAACTAATAAAGAAGAACGTGCAGCACTTTATAAACAAGCACAAGTGATTTTCCATGAACAAGCACCATGGATTCCAGTTGCGCATTCTGTTGGTTTCGCACCACTCAGCCCTCGCGTAAAAGGCTACGTACAAAGCCCATTTGGCTACGATGCATTTTATGGTGTGAGTGTTGATGGTAAATAATTAACGGACTATACTAGCCCTTGCAGTTGCAAGGGCTTTTTGTTTTCAAGCAAAAGGAGAAAGAAAATGGACTTACATGATATTCGAGAGGATTATTGCAAACAGGCGCTTTCTCAGCATGATTGCGATCCAAATCCGATAAAACAATTTGAAAAATGGCTCAATGAAGCAATTACAGCCAAAGTCAATGAGCCGACAGGTGTTAATGTTGCGACAGTCAATGAAGACGGCCGCCCAACAAGTCGAATGGTGCTGTTGAAAGAAGTGAACGAACAAGGCTTTGTATTTTTCACGAATTATCACAGTCGAAAAGGTCGCGCCATAGAACATAATCCTTTCGTCGCCCTGACATTCTTTTGGCCAGAATTAGAACGTTCTGTTCGCATTGAGGGCAAAGCCGAAAAAATCTCGCCCGAACAATCAGATGAATATTTTGCAACGCGCCCTTACACCAGCCGAATTGGCGCTTGGGCCAGCGAGCAAAGTGCGGTCATTTCTAGCCACAAATCTTTATTAGCGAAAGCTGCTCTGATTGCAGCAAAACACCCATTAAACGTACCTCGTCCACCACATTGGGGCGGTTATCTTGTGATTCCTGATCGCATAGAGTTCTGGCAAGGTCGCCCAAGCCGCTTACATGACAGAATTTGTTATTTATACAATGAGGGGAAATGGGAAAGAGAGCGGTTATCGCCTTAAGTTTCTTAAAAACATTCAAAAAAACAACCGCACTTACAAAAAGTGCGGTAGGATTTCGAGTCTCTTTTTGAGGTTTTGATAGTTTACTCTGGTGTTAGATTGAGTAGTTTTCATCTCATTTGAGAAAATGGGACATAAATTTTACCTTCTCTTGAGGCGATTTGTTTTTTTCGAGAAACTAATTCTGTGAAAGAAATTCTTTCCTCTAAAATAGCTAAGAGATCTGAACCATCCATAAGAATCATGACTTTATCTGATGATTGAAAGGCATTAACACCTTCTTCTGAAAATCCATCAATAGATAGAAATAGCCCTAATGTATTTTCCAATTTAGTTTTTATTTTTTCTTTAAAAACAGCTAAATCTGAACTATTAATTAATGACTTTGTCCATTTGGCTTCAAAAAGAAACTCTGTTCCATCCAATGTGAATGCGCCATCTATTTGTTGTCCCATAATTTTAAATGAAGCCTTAGGATCTAAATCATTTAAGATAAATAGTTTGTTCATCAAGTTTTCTAATTTAAATCCTCTTTGTTGATTGTCTTGACTCGTTACTAAAGAATAAAACTCTTGTCTTAAGCTAGCTAGTTCCTCTTGATAGCTTTTAAATAAATGAAGTCTCTCTTCTGCAAGTTTTATTCTTTTTTGTCTTTCTTCTTCAGCTCGTTGATTTTCTTGATATGGAATTATAAATTCTTTTAACTGTTTTACAGTACTTAAGGCTTTAGATGCTTTATTATCTCCATCCTCAAGATGCTTTAAGTGGTCAAAGTTTCTAAATTGGCAAATATCGTTAGCTAATTGTAAGAGAATTTCTGTATTATTTAATTCAAATAATTTATCAATGATTAATATGCATATATCTCTTTTGGTTAGAGCATCCCAATCAATTTTACTGATGTTTATATTCTTAGGTAAACTTTTAAGTAAAAATGATTTTAGATCTTTTTTATACCAGTAAATATGGATAAGTGCTTCTTTAAGAGCAAATAAGGCTGCGGGTGTTAATTGTTTATTCATAGCTATCGATTATTTTGAGGTTGTTAATTATATTAATATTAGTTAATTGATATAACAAGCATACAACCGGCTCATTCACTACTCAATTCTGCTTCTTATGATCCACCATAGATAATTTTTATGCAACCTTGGGTCTAATAAAACCATCACGATATTGTGCCCTTGAGCAAGAAAGAAAAAACACATTAAAAAAACCGCACGTTGATTCCTCAACCAAAGTGCGGTTAATTTTTACATTATTTTTATTTACCGATGATTTCTGATAAATCAACTTTGCGGTTTTCGTAACGAGAACGGGTACACGCATCAGCAGTGGCGATAGCGGCACGTGCTGCTTCACCAGTGAGTAATTTTACAAATTCCTCAGTTGGTTCCATACCATGGAGAATATCATTTAAATAACGCATTTCTTTTTTCATGATAGAACTCAACCAGAGCGGTGTGCGTTTGCCTGGTTTACCGTATTGAATCGCACCGTCCATTTCTGTGCTGTTGTAAATACGGGTACGGTCATCATCTTCTTCTTGGGTTTCGTGAATGAGGAAATAGGTGTCTTTTCCATCCACACGAAGGGTGCCTTTGGTATTGTACATATCAAGTTTGATCGCGCCTTTTTCCCCTTGAATTAATACATAATGTTCACCCCAACGGAAAGCCGAACCCCATTCTAGAACAGCGAAGCGATTATCATCGTATTCCATGGTGACAAAAATCATATCGTCTTCATCACCAAAGTTTTCGCCTTTGTGTGCAACATTGGCGGCTGCCATGGTAACAGTTTTTGGCATGCCCCCCATAATGAATTGTACGCAGTCTAATTCGTGAATATGGTGATATAAGTGGCCGCCAGATTTTTCACGGATTTTTTTCCATGAGATAGTCGGTTGTTGTTCTTCCCAGCCGTTACGTGCAGTGTGACAATAAAGCACTTTACCGATCACGCCTTGATTGATTAATTCTTTGGCATGGTGAACACCGTTAAAGAAGTTCATCACATGGCCAGCCATAAAGGTGACGCCATTTTCTTCGCAAGCACGTACCATGTCGTCACAGTCTTGATAACTTAAGGCGATTGGTTTTTCACAGAAAACGTGTTTTTTGTTTTTTGCGGCAAGGATGACTGGTTCTTTGTGTAAGTAGTTTGGGGTGGCAACAATCACGCAATCCACATCAGGGGAAGTGACTAATTCTTCAAGAGATTTTGCCGCTACGCATTGTAATTCTTGAGCAATGGTTTCGCCATTTTCAGGATCGTATACCATTGTAATCTGTGCATCATCAAATTCATTCATGAAACGGGCTAAATCCGCACCAAAATAGCCAACGCCAACAACACCATATCGCATCATAATAAACTCCTTATTTTTTCACTGAGATTTGTTTTTCCGTTACCATGGATTGCTTCGCTGCTTCTGCAACTTCGATGGCTTCAGTTAAACATAGACTTAATGGGCTGGTTTTTCCTTGTGTTAAGTGCTCCACCACGCTTTGTACTTCGATTTCAGCCGCTCGGCTTAACCAAAGTTGGCAAGGTGCGTGGGTGACATTATATTGCTGAGTGCCTTTTGCACTTTCGCGTAAAGATAAATCAGCCTCAAATTCATCAAATAAATCAACGTGTTCTATTTTTCCATCTAGATAATTAAATGTGACACTTGAGGTAAAGAAATTGACTTCAATCACACCATTTTCACCATGAATTTGAATGCCCCATTGGTGTAATCGATAAGCAGTGCCCATTTCGAGCGAACCTAATACGCCATTTTTAAAACGTAATAGCAACTGCAACACATCACGGCTGTCTGGCGTATCGTGATGTGCTTGATTAGCCGCTTGAGCAAAAACAGCCTCAATATCGCCTAATAACCAACAGAGTAAATCCAGTTCGTGAATGAGGTGGAAAAGCTCGCCGCCCGTAAGATTGGCATCTAATTTCCACCATTCTTTGTTTGGTAGATTTTCAATCCAACGCTGACGCATGGCTCGAGCTACGGTAATGCGGCCTAATTTTCCTTGTTCTAAAGCTGCTTTGACTTTCAACATGCCAGGTAACGTACGTTCTAAATGGCCCACAAAAATGACTTTACCTTTTTCTTCTGCAAGGCGACGTAAATGTTGGCCTTGAGAAGCGCTTAAGGTAAAAGGCGTTTCAATAAAGACATGACAGCCAGCATTTAACGCTAAGATAGCTGGGGAATAATGGGCATAGTTTGGGGTGGCGATAACCACTAAATCAGGTTTGGTTTCTGCCAACATTTCTTCTACACTAAAAAAGGCTTTACTGCCGTATTGGTCGGCGAGTTTTTGTGCAAGAGAAGGGTTAATATCGGTCACCGCAATTAAGTTTGCTTGGGCTTTGTCAAATGCAGAAGCCAACTGAACGCCAAAAAAGCCGCAGCCGATTAAGGCAACGTTTAATCCATTAGTTTGCATCATGCCCTCCTTGTTGTAAGCGTTGGCGAATACTTTGGAAATATTGCAAGATCGCGCGTTGCATGCGTACCAAATCATGCGCTTCCACGGCATCAATTAATTCACGGTGTTGCATGGCTAATTTTTCAGGAGAAAGTATTGGTGGGGGTAAGCCTTTTTCTACTTGTTGATAAATTTGCCAAAACGCATCTAAATATTGAATCAGTAATGGGTTATTTAATGGCTCATAAAGTTTTAAATGAATGTGGTATTCATCTTTAGGCGAAAACTTTTGTTCTCGTGCATTTTTTTCCATATTTGCTACTGATTTTTGCAAAAGTGCGGTCTGTTCTTGGCTAATTTTTCCTAAAACCATCGGGGCAAAACCGTATTCCAAAATTTCCCGAATATCCAAAATATTAATCAGCTGATTATGATCATTATGCAAATTCAGTTGAGTGTGAAAGCTTAATCCGCGAATCATTGGCACAAGAGAGGATTCACTCACAAAGGTACCAACCCCGTGGCGAATGTCTAAAATGTGTAGCGCCTCTAAAGATTTAATAGCTTCACGTAAACTGGAGCGGCTCACACCAAGCTGTTCAATCAGTTCATTTTCTGTTGGCATCAAATCGCCAGATTTGAGATTTTGTTTAATGATGAGCGATTTGATTTTATCCTGCAAAACGAGACTTGCTTCTTTTTTACTTGTTTTTTTCATTTCTGTTCTCATTTTCTAATCTATTTTCTGAATTTGTGATCCAGCTCTCATTCTCTTTGATTGACATAAGACATCATACGTCTTATCTTTATTTATGCAAGCAGAAATTAGCAGTGATTTTAAATTCTGTGATCTATACCACAAAATTCTCAAATACAAGGAAGGGAGGTTGTTATGGCAACATCATTACCATGGTATAAAGAAGTCAGTCCTACGCAAAAAAAAGCGTTATTTGCGGCTTGGTTAGGTTATGTTTTTGATGGCTTCGATTATATGCTGATCACTTATGTGCTTTTGGATATTCAAAAGGAATTTGCCATGAGCACAACGGAAACATCCACATTATTACTTGCAGCGTTCGTCGCGCGTCCATTAGGAGGGGCAATTTTTGGTAGTTTTGCCGATAAATATGGCCGTCGTTTGGCGATGATTGTTTCCATTATCACGTATTCCGTTGGCACATTCTTGTGCGGCTTATCCACCAGTTATATTTGGCTTTTCATCTTCCGTATGATTATCGGTATGGGGATGGCGGGTGAATATGCTTGTTCTTCCTCTTATGCCATTGAAAGCTGGCCACAACATTTACGTACAAAAGCCAGTGCATTCTTAGTGAGTGGCTTCTCCATTGGTAATATTCTTGCTTCTCAAGTAATTCCTTGGGTGTCTCAAACTTATGGTTGGCGTATGGCTTTCTTCATTGGTTTAGCACCAGTCGCTTTAGTGCTCTACGTTCGTCGCCATGCACCTGAAAGTGAAGAATGGGCACAAGCGAAAGCGGCAGGTAAAGTGAATAAAGTTCCACTTACTGACCTATTCACTAAAAAACAATTACCAATCACCTTAATTATTTTCTTAGTTTGTTATTCAATTTTCTCCGTAAACTGGCCGGTAGTGGGCTTACTTCCACTTTATCTCAAAGAAAATGGCTATGCTGAAAATGTGAAATCACTGATGTTCTGGGCGGGCTTTGGTATCCTCATCGGTACCTTAATTGCAGGCTTTATCGGTGATAAATTGGGTGAGAAGAAAACCTTTGTATATAGCTTATTGTTATCACTTTTCTTCCTCTTCCCAGTATTCTATTTGCCAGAAAATAATGTATTAGCACTTGGTGCGTTGCTCTTCTTCTTACTTGCAACAAACTTAGGGATTGCCGGTTTAGTGCCAAAATATATGGCGACTTTCTTCCCAGCTGAAATGCGAAGCACAGGTATTGGTTTCATCTATAACTTCGCTGCGATCGGTGGTGGGGTGTCTCCTGTGATTGCCGCTGCACTTAGCGAAAGAGTGGGACTTGGTTCAGCCCTTGTGTATGTCACCTTATTCTGGACAATTGTCCTTGTTGCTCTCGTTGGATTAAGATTGCCAGAACGTATTCAAGCTCGTATGCAACAATAAAAAACGAAAGCAAAACAGACCGCACTTTTAGGTGCGGTTTGTTGTTTATACAAAAATAGTTTGAAGCGTGTCACAAATTTGTTAAAAATATGTTTCAATTTTTTCGGTTAAATGCTAATTAATAATCTCCCCTATCGTTTTGTAGGAGATTTATATGCAAACTCAACAAACCTTTCTCTCTAAATATAAAAGTCTCATCATTCTTGCCCTAGACTTTGTCTTCATGTTGGTGTTAATCAAAATATTGCCATTTTCTGCTCAAGAGAATCGCGGATTAGCCTTGCTGATTTTCATTGGCATTTTATGGTTAACGGAAGCCTTTAATATTACCGTGACATCCCTTATGGTGCCCGTTGTGGCCATAGGATTAGGCTTGATTAATACGCAAAAAGCCCTTGCCCCATTCTCCACGCCAATTATTTATATGTTCTTTGGGGGATTTGTGGTGGCTGCGGTGTTACAAATTCAGAATCTAGATAAGATTATTGCGAATTACATTATCCGTTTGGCCAAAGGAAACTTAAAACTTTCTATCACCTATCTGTTTACTGCAACCACATTCCTTTCCATGTGGATTAACAACACCGCTGTGGCAGCCATGATGTTACCGCTCACTATGGGGATGTTAAAAGGTATCAATGCAGAGAAAAACCATCGGTTGTATGCCTTCGTATTATTAGGCATGGCATTTAGTGCAAGTATTGGTGGTATTGGTACCTTAGTGGGAAGTGCGCCGAATGCGATTTTGGCATCTCAAATTCCAGTGACTTTCACGGAATGGCTAGGTTATGGTTTCCCAGTGATGGTATTGCTTGTACCTTCAATGATTTTTTCTTTATGGGTAATTTTACGTCCAGACTTTTCTGTGGAATTTAATCCGTCACTTGAGAAAGTCAGCTTTAATCGAAAAAATATCATTACTTTACTGATCTTCATCGGTATGGCGATTATGTTACTTTTCAGTTCTCTTCTAAATCCATGGATTAGCTCTCTTCTTGAATTGCCGAAAAAAATCGAAAACTTTGATACGGTGATTGCGCTATGCGTTGTGATCTTTATTTGTGTTTCAGGTGTGGCAAGTTGGAAAGAAATTCAAGAACGTGTTGAATGGGGGGTACTCGTTTTATTTGGTGGTGGTTTAACACTCAGTATTGTGATGAAAGATTCTGGCGCCAGTAAAATTATGGCGGATAGCATCGTTCAGTTTGTACAAACCAAACCGCTTTGGGTACTTTGCTTTGTGATAACCGCATTTATTATTTTCTTAACAGAATTCACATCGAATACTGCCAGTGCAGCATTGATTATGCCAATTGTGATTTCAGTGGCACAATCCATGAATTTACCGCCTATCGCTTTAGCCGCAATTATCGCTTGTGGGGCAAGTTGTGCATTTATGCTACCAATCGCTACACCGCCAAATGCTATTGTATTTGCAACAGGCAATGTGAAACAACTTGATATGGCCAAAGTCGGTTTGATTTTAAATCTATTCTGTATCGCCATCATCGGCAGCATGACTTATTTTGTGTGGTTGTAAATGTGGTTAAAATTGACCGCACTTTATTAGCCTATAAAAGTAAACCGCACGTTAAAGTGCGGTTTATTGTTTATCTCGAAATAACCTCTTTTGTGAAGGCTTCCATTTCGGCTTTACGCCATGGTGTTGAAAAGAAAATAGTATCTTTCAAGCCAGATTCACTATTGAGTGGACGAACACCGAATTCTTGGCTTAATTTCTGTTGTACTTCAGGCGAAGTAATCCAATGCACGAAAACAAGTGATGCGGCTGGGTTCGGCGCATTTTTTGCTACGGTTACAACATTACCACCGCCAGGCATCCCAAATTTTGGTACATAGAATTTTAAACGATCAGTAATTGCACCTTGTTTTTGCAAACTGAACAAGTGGTCTTGCCATGCGGAGACAATTACTAACTCACCGTCGTTTAAACGGGTTAAACTATCAGCATTCGAAGCCGTACGGATTAGCGCATCTTTTTTACTGCTGAACCAATCCCAGGTTTTTTTCCAATTAGCAATCTGTGCTTCATCGATTTTATCAGTACGATAATCATAATCACCATTGATGTACACTAAAGCTCGTTGAATGAAGGCATTACCAGAGCTACCACCATTTGGATCTGAATAGCCGAATTTTTTTGGATTTTTATCAATATAGCTTTCCATGTCTGCCCAAGATTGTGGCAATTCCTCTTCTTTAATTCGCATAGGATCATAAGCTAGACCGGTTTGATTACCCCAGTAACCTACAGCCATATCGCCTAATTCAACACCTTGTAAGTGGTGATTTAATTTATCGAAATTTGGTAAGTTATTGAGTTTTACAAGAATGTCATTTTTCGCTACGTTGCCTAAACGGTCAGCATTTAACACAACCACATCCATTTTGCCGGTTTCTAGATTTTTTTCAGCAATCAGTTTATTGATATTACCGTCCAAGGTGCCTTCAGGTACTTTGACTTTAATACCGTATTGATTTTCAAACTCTTTGACAAAATTACGGAATTGCGGCTGCAAATACCAAACGCTAACTGTCAATTTTCCTTCTTTTTTAGCGAGTTCTTCGATTTCACTCCAAGATTTACCACTTAAGTCTGTGGAAGCCGAGGCGAAAGTGCTGACAGCCAAGGCGGCAGCGGTAAGACCAATGGATAGAAGTTTACGGATATTTTTTTGCATAAGATGCTCCTTGTGAAAATTATGCTTTTCCTGTGGATTGAGAGAGATAATTCCCTTTCAACAATTTTTCGATAATCATCATCAAAATAATGTTTGGTACCAACAAAATAATCGATACAACGGCTGCATTCGGACGAATAAAAGAATAACCGAGGAAAGAATATAAAATGGTTGGCACGGTAATAAAGTCCGGTGAGCCGATAACGAAAGCGATAGCAAACTCTTCAATACTTTTCACTAAACAGAAAATAATTGATGCTAAAAAACTGGGTTTTAACATCGGCATATACACATCTTTGAAAACGGTAAATTTAGATGCACCTAAGTCACGGCTAGCATCAATGAGGTCTTGTGGTACAGAAGAAAAGCCCGCGGATAAAATCCGAATAGCATAAGGTAACGTGAGTACAACATGCCCAATAACAATGCCGATGAATGGATTATTAATATTTAAATCCAATAACATGCGGCTAAAGAATAGGGCAATAATCATGCCTGGAATAACCAATGGAATCAGTGTCAATAATTCGGCTAATTTTTTACCTCTAAACTCCATACGTCCAAATGCATAAGCTGTTGGGAGAGAGAGTAAAATAGTGATCAGAGAAACCGTAGGCGCAATGGTATAGCTATTAAACATTGCTTCAGGTAAAGAGGTGGTTTCCCATACAATTTTCCAACGCTCAAAAGATAATGATTGAGGGAAAATATCTGGATAACTCCACGGTTTAGCGGGATCTACCAATGACCATAAACCTGCCATTAAAAAGGGTAAGAATAACCAAATAAAATTAGCAAGAATAAAGAAAATTAAGGAAATACGTGCGATTAATCGACCATTTTTCGTTGTGATTTGTGCGGAACTATTCATTTGACTTCTCCACGTTTGACGGCTAATGGTTTAATCAATAATGACACGAGGATGGTGAAGAAGGCAGAGGTCAGCATAATCGTTAATGCCATGACCGCACTTTGATTCCATTCTTCAAATTCATAGGCAGACATTTGCATTAAACGTGCTAAAGAATAGGTACTACGAGGACCAGCAATACTATAAAAGGCGAAATCACCGAGTGCGCCGATAAATATTAAAATAAAAGAAACTTGTACCGCACCTAAGGTTAGTGGGAAGATCACATAACGAAAACGTTGCCAAGGACTCGAACCTAAATTAGCTGCCGCATCTAATAAATCAGTTTTCAGTGAATTGACTGCGCCACCAATAAGAATTAAAGCAAAGGGAATGTTTTTCCACATTTGTAAAATCACTACCCCCCAACCAAATTCATCATTTTGTAAGGTTTTCGGTTCGTCCCAAATGCCTAAATAAACAAATACCTCATTAAGAATGCCGTGGTAAGAAATCATATTGACGAACAAAAAGGCGGCAACCAATCCAGGTACCAACATAGGTGCCCGCAAGATGGTGATGATCGTTACCTTGGCAGGCAATTTTTTACGCAACCACATAGCAATGGGATAAGCCACGATGATGGATAAAATGGCCCCTAATAAAGACACTTTTACGGAATAAATATACGAATTTTGGAATACAGGACTATTTAATACGGCTTGCCAATATTCCAAACTAAATTGACTTTCTTCCCCGCCCATACTGTATAAACCAAGGCTTTGAGAGACGACAATGTAGAATGTGGACCCCATTAAAAATAGGATCGTACCTAAACCGCTGCATAGTAATAACCATGCTTTTACATCATTTTTGAGACTTTTCATTTTACGGACTCCAAGAATTTAATCGCATGGCGGGGAACCGTAAAGGTGAGTTTATCGCTCAAATTCGGGCATTTTGTTAGTTGCAGACGTAATTTTTTCTCTTCATCATTACGTTTAATGATTCCTTGCACTTCTGTGATATTGCCCATAAAAGCGGTGTTGATGATATCTACTGTAATTTGGTTTTCCGCTTCCGTTTGTGCGTTTGGTAACAATTCAATGTCTTCCGGTCGAAAGCAAATATAAATTCGTTCAGATTCCGGTTTTTTCTCAGAAAATACGGTGAAATCGCCAAAAATAGAACTCACCGCATACAGGTTATCACCAATGTTTTTCACATTAGCTTCCGTGATATTGGCAATGCCAATAAAATCTGCCACAAAGCGGTTTTTAGGATGATGATAAATATCTTGAGGAGAGCCAATTTGCTCAATAGAGCCCTTATTTAACACGATGATTTTATCTGACATAGTTAGGGCTTCAGCCTGATCGTGAGTCACATAAATACTAGTTAAATTATATTGTTTTGAGAGTTGCTTAATTTCAAAACGTACACTTTCGCGTAATTTGGCATCTAAGTTAGAAAGTGGCTCATCAAATAAAATCACATCTGGACGAGTTACCATGGCTCTGGCTAATGCGACACGCTGTTGTTGACCTCCAGAAAGCTCATTAGGTAATTTCAATTTATGAAATTCTAAATCCATTTGCTTCAATGCGAGATCTAAACGCTGTTTTTGTTCTTCAATATCAATTTTACGTTGCTTTAAACCATAGCAAATATTGTGAGAAACGTTGAGGTGAGGGAAAAGGGCATAAGATTGGAAACACATGGCTGTATTGCGTTTTTCTGGAGGAACATGGTTAACATTTTTTCCTCCAATAAGGATTTCACCTTCATCAGCCACATGAAATCCAGCGATTAATTTTAATAAGGAGGTTTTACCACAGCCACTTGGTCCTAATAAGGTGACAAACTCGCCTTCTTCAGCGGTAAAAGTAATATTATTTGCTGCGTAAAAGTCACCAAATTTTTTTGTAATATTTTTTATTTCTAACTTTGCCATTTTTACATCCTCTATTTGGCTATACAACTATAGAGGTAACCATAAAACACTTGGTTATTTTTTCAATAAAATAAAAATATTTTTTATGAATTTGTGATGAAGATCACGCATTTAGATAAAATATGGTTTTATTACATTTTAATAATGCGGAGGCGGTGTTTCTTCCGCTTGGCTGGCAATATTAGAAGGTTGCATATCTTTTAATTTGCCGGCGAGATAGCGGAGTTGAAGTTGAATTTTATCCATATCAAACTGTTGTTGAACTAATGCTTGGTTTAGCTCGTCTAAAAGTTGTTCTTGAAACGCAATTTTCATTTCAAGTTCAGCAATGCGATCTTCTAAAATTTGTTGATTTTGCATAAAATTTCTCTAATTTTTAAAAAAATGTTGTGAATTTGGTCAATCCGATTTAACCTATTCGCTATTCCGTTTCTATTATAAAGGATCAAGCAAAATGTTGAAAATTCAAAAGCTTTCTCTTGCTGCGCTTATGGTAAGTGCGGTTGTTTCAGGTTCTGTTTTTGCAGAAGATAAAGCAGCGCCAAGCGCAAGTGATGCGTCTTATGCTGTAGGTGCATTAATGGGTAACCAAGTAAAAGATTTAGTGGATGCTCAAAAAGAAGTGATTCAATACGACAATGCGCGTATTTTAGATGGCTTAAAAGATGCATTAGAAGGTAAAGTTGATGTTCGTAAAGACGAAAAAATTCAACAAACCTTAGATGGTATTCAAGAGCAATTAGTGTCTGCAGCGAAAGCAAAAGTAGAACAACAAGCGAAAGCTGCAAAAGAAGAAGGCGATAAATACCGCGCTGAATTTGCGAAAAAAGACGGCGTGAAAAGCACTAAAGATGGCTTACTTTACAAAATCACTGAAGCAGGTAAAGGTGATGCGATTAAAGCAACGGATACTGTGAAAGTACATTACACCGGTAAATTACCAGATGGTAAAGTATTTGATAGCTCTGTTGAACGTGGTCAACCGGTTGAGTTTAAATTAAACCAAGTGATCAAAGGTTGGACTGAAGGCCTTCAGTTAGTGAAGAAAGGCGGTAAAATCGAATTAGTGATTCCACCTGAATTAGCTTATGGCAAACAAGGTGCAGGCGATGCCATTCCACCTGATGCAACACTTTACTTCGACGTTGAAGTATTAGACGTTAACCCTAAAAAATAATCCTTAATTTAACCGCACTTTGTCCAAAGTGCGGTCATTTTCCCTACCAGATTTGAAAAATGATACTAACCGATAGACAACCTTTCACCGATGAAGATCGTACTATTCTGATTTCCTATAAAGCAGTAGTTGATGGCGTGAGTGCGTTGATTGGCAAACATTGTGAAATCGTCTTACACTCTTTGGAAGACATTGAACATTCCGCCATTTGTATCGCCAACGGGCATAATACTAATCGCCAAGTGGGTTCACCAATTACGGATTTAGCCTTGAAATCTTTGCGTAATATGCAAAGTGAAAGTGTGTCTAAGCCTTATTTTACGCGTGCGAAAGGCAATGTATTGATGAAGTCTGTGACTATCGCCATTCGAAATAGTAAGCAACGTATTATTGGTTTACTTTGTATCAATATTAATTTGGATGTGCCGGTTTCTCAATTTATGCAGGCCTTTATGCCAACGCAGGAACAAAATGAAACCTCTTCCGTCAATTTTGCAAGTTCAGTGGAAGAATTGGTGGCTCAAACGGTAGAAAAAACCATTGAAGAAGTGAATGCAGATCGCTCAGTCTCAAACAATAATAAGAACCGTCAGATTGTGATTTCACTTTACGAAAAAGGCATTTTTGATATTAAAGATGCTATCAATTTAGTGGCTGATCGCCTCGCGATTTCTCGCCACACCGTGTATTTGTATATTCGTCAAATCAAACAAGAGCAAGAGTAATGAACTATGTTCTCGCCGTGAAAAGTCCTGTTTATGGAAAACAAGGGGCTTTTCTTGCCTATCAATTTGCCCAGGCTTTACTTGAAAAAGGGCATGCCATTAGCCAAATTTTCTTTTTCCAAGACGGTGTGAGTAATGGCAATGGCTTGGTTTATCCTGCCAATGATGAGTTTAATCTGACGCAAGCTTGGCAAGCCTTTTCAGCGCAACATCATATTCCTTTGCATTTATGTGTAGCCGCTTCACAACGTCGTGGCGTAGTGGATGCGCTTACAGCAAAAGAGACTGATAAAACGAATCTGGCAGAAGGTTTTGATATTACAGGCTTAGGCGAGTTTATGGCTATGGCATTAAAAGCAGATCGGGTGGTGACATTATGAAGCTGGCATTCTTATTTCGCACTGCACCGCATGGAAACGCGATTTCTCGTGAAGGTTTAGATGCTTTGCTTGCTGCGACAGCATTTTGTGATAAAGAGGAAATAGGTGTCTTTTTTATTGATGATGGTGTGTTGAATTTACTCGATGGGCAAAATCCTGAGTTATTGTTACAAAAAGATTTTATCCGCACCTTTAAATTATTAGATTTATACGATATTGAACAGCGCTTTGTCTGCGCCGATTCGCTCGACCAATACAATTTGCAAACAGAACAACTCATTATTTCTGCTGAAAAAATTGACCGCACTTCGCTGATTAATAAACTTAGCCAAGCAGAAAAAGTGTTTACGTTTTAAGGAATATTATGTTTTATACCTTTTCCCAAGCTCATTATTCTGAGACAGACCTTCAACGTTATTTGACTGACATCACGGAAAATGATGCGGTGGTTTTATGGCAAGACGGTGTGTTGCTAGCGGTAAAGTACGGAGAAATGTTTACTCAATGCAAAGGGCAATGTTTTGTGTTGGAACAGGATGTTTTAGCCCGAAATTTAACCGCACTTTTGCCAAACAATAAAGTGCGGTCAATTTCATTAGCAGATTTGGTGGATTTAACTGCTCAATATTCGCCTCAAATCGCCTTATAGCGGGCGTTCTTTCGGTAACAATAGCGGTAATACCATAACAGAATAAAGCGCCAAACCTGCAGCCATTAAGCAGGTAATTTCTAATCCTCCAGCACGTAACCATTCGCCAAATCCCATGTTATTTACTAGCGTTGCATAAACGATTCCCGCTACGACGGTATAACAAAATCCAATTAGTACCGAAATTAATGCGATAGCTTTTACGTGATAACTCGCATAACGGTGAAATGCTGCCCAAAGTGTAATGAGAAAAGTCGGTACCGCAGCCACGATAAAGACGGTAACCGCTGAAGACTGAAATCCATCGGCATCATTGTTTGCGAACATTAGACCAATAGTGCCGATAATTTGAATAATCAACGGTAAAAGAATAAATGCTTTAAGATATTTTTTCATGAGATGTCCAGTTAATAGAAAAACGGAAGTATTGTATCAATCAAATGAAAGACAACCAATCTTTTCCCTATTCGGTTTTTATTACATCCACTAATGTGGGCTGAACGATTGAGGCATAATCTTGCGTGTTAAGAATAATGGAGCGTTCTAACGTACCTGCATTAAATGCCAATTCATCATAACGAGAAAGTAAGCTAGGATCAGCAATTAATAATAAATCAGGATGAAAGCTAAAAGGCGGAATTGCACCAAATACACAGTCAGTTAGGGTGTCTACTTCTGCAGGGCTGGCAAGGGAAGCTTTAGTGCCGCCCAAATAGGCCGCTACTTTACTTAAATCAGATTGTTGATCGGCCGGCAATATAACCAATACCGCTTGTTTTACGCCATTCCCTTTTACTTTGCATACCAAGGCTTTTGCCCCTTGTCCTAATTCTGTGCCACGGATTTTAGCCACTTCCTCTGATTTTCCTGCGGTGGGGTGTTCAACCACGCGATAGCGTGCTTGATGCTTATCTAAAAGTGCGGTCAATTTTTCAAATGTTTTGACAGACATAAGAGATTCCTTCAATAGCGATATTTTTAATCAGTTTAGCAAGGATTGATGTATGTGAAAATCAAAGAAAAAGAATTCATCTTTTGAGTCGTATTTATTATGAGATAGACAAATACATTCATGCCCCGTACTATGTTTCTTTTTCTTTGGTATCGTTTATGACTCGAATTAATCTTGTTCCGCCTGAGGAGCTTTGTGATCAGCATCTTTTAGCTGAACATCGTGAATTAACCCGTATTCCTAATGCCGTAGCAAAAGGTAAATATCACTTAAAAGGACAGCCTGCAGAATATAAATTAGGGGAAGGGCATGTGCGTTTTTTCTTTAATAAATTGGCATTTTTAAAGAAACGGTATGATGCATTACATACGGAATGTAAAGCGCGAGGCTTTAACGTGCAGTATATTTGGAATGAAACGTTACCCGATGATCCAAGTTTATGGTTGGACTATGAAGCCACAGAGGCGGCGTTACAGATTAATCGGGAACGTATTCAGGAAAGAATGCCATTAAAGGCGAGATTTACACCGCATCTTCCAAAGAGCGGTCAAAAATAAAGGAGTTTTCACTTATGAAAGGCAGTGAGAATATAAAAAAGGTGAGCATCGCTCACCTTATGAATTGTTTAATCTTTCAATTTAATAAAAAACGTACCACTAGGTATGATAGGCAAATAGTTTTTATGGAAATCCATAAAGGTTTTTTGTGGGTCTATGTCTTCAAAAAGTTTTGGGTAAAGTGCTTTTGCCATAAATTGAGCGGCTGCTAGATCACTTAGTGAGCGAGAAGCCGTATGATAAATACCGTAAACACGGTGGTTTTTAACTGCAGGTAAATCTTGCCACCCTGCACGGGTTAAGAAACCTTTTAGGCGTTTTTGTGCATCCTGTTCATTGATGTTTATTCCCATCGCCATCATTTCATCGTTAGTTTCATGCCCCATTTCTGTGCCAGAAATCATAATCACTTCAGGTTGTGCGGCAAGAAGTTGTTCTGGATTAATTGGTCCCCAATTTTCGACAAAAGGCGCGCTTACGTTATCCCCGCCAACAGTTTCAGCAATAGCACCCCACATATTTTTACCAAAGGTAAAGCTATATTCACTAGGACCTTTATTGCCAAATTCTACATAGATTTTAGGTTTAGGTAGGTTAGCCTCTTTTACACGTTTTTGAATATCAGTAATGCCTTGAGCATATTCATCTGCAATTTTATTTGCTCGTTCTTCGGTACCTGCAAGTTGCCCAAAAATCTTTGCGCTTTGGGTGTGTCGTTCTACACTTTGAGCATTAAAATCGACAACAATAATTGGAACGCCAGCTTGTTCTAACTTTGGTAGTTCGGAACCAATAGTTTGATATTGCCATTCTGCAAGAATCAATACATCAGGTTTTAATGCCAAGGTTTTTTCGGTTGAGAAAGTTCCTGTATTTACATTACCAATATCAGCAATATTTTTGAGTTCAGGCATTTTTTCAGAAAACAATGCCCAACTTCCTGGATTAAATTTTTCCCAAAATTCACGTGAGATACCTTTAACATATTTAAAATTTTCAACACCCGTAACAGCAATGTAATCAGGATAGTAAAAGCCTAACACGGCATTTTTTACGGGCACATCAACGTTAACTTCTCGTCCTAATACATCTTTGATTGTTTTTATTTCTGCTTGAGTAGTGATACCAAAAGTCAGTAATAGAACGGCCAAAATTAAACGAATTGTTGATTTTTTTTGCATATAAACTCCTGTCTGAATAAAACATCAGAATATTGCCATAAATAAGAATCATTATCAAATTTAGATGTTATAAAGTGATAATACAAGAAATGCTGTTGAAGGGTAAAATAGGCATATATCTAGAAAAAACATATTTCGCATTTAAAATTGGAAGTGCGGTCAAAACTTAGTAAGTTTTCACTTCTCCTTGAGTTGGACTAAAGGAGAAGTGAATGTGGGAGAATTATTTATATTCAACCACGATATCGCTTTCGCTGACAGTATCACCATAAACTGGCAATAAGGTTTTTTCGTAAGCTTGTTTTAAACGACCATCTTTGCCTAAGGTTTGGATTTCGTTGTTTAACCAATTTAACAATTCAGGTGCATCTTTGCGAACAGCTGGTGCAATAACATCTTGATCACCAAAGTTTTTTACGCCTACGGTATAACCTGGATTTTGTTTTGCCCAAGCGAATAAGAAGGTATTGTCATTAGATAATGCATCACCACGACCATCACGTAAGGCTTCAAAGGTTTCTGTATTTTGTTCGAATTTTAATAACTTCACATCTGGATAGTTTTTGGTGAAGAAAATATCAGCAGTAGTACCTTTATCTACGATTAAAGTTTTGCCTTTTAATTGTTCAAGGTCAGTAATCACAGAACCATCTTTTGAGACGACACCGAGTGCTACTTTCATGTATGGATTCGCAAAATCTACCACTTCTTTACGTGCTGGGGTTACAGTAAAGTTGGCGAGAATAATATCAACTTTCTTAGAAAGTAAGTATTCAGCACGGTTTGCGGCATCCACTAAAACAAATTCCACTTTGTTTTCATCACCTAATAAATCTTTACCGATCGCTTTACCAATTTCAACATCAAAGCCTTGGCTTTTGCCTTGCGCATCTACATAACCAAATGGTGGTTTATCGCTAAATACACCAATGCGCACTTTGCCATCTTTTTGTATTTGCTCAAGGCTTGAAACTGTTTTTGCCCCGTCTTTAGCGGGTTCTTTATCATTACATGCGGTTAAGCCAAATGCTAAGGTGGCAGTAGCGAAAAGTGCGGTCAATGTTTTAAATGTTTTCTTCATAGTTTGTCCCTCTCGGTTCATAATTTAAGATATTTAAGAATGTTTTCGCACGATCCGTGGTTGGATTCGTGAAGAAATCTTCCGGTTTTGCTTGTTCAATAATTTGCCCTTTATCCATAAACACGATGCGATTAGCCACTTGACGGGCAAAATTCATTTCATGGGTAACGATGAGCATCGTCATGCCATCTTTGGCAAGACCTAAGATCACATCAAGTACTTCACGTACCATTTCAGGGTCAAGGGCTGCGGTCACTTCATCGAACAGAATAATTTCAGGGTTCATGCAAAGTGAACGTACAATGGCAATTCGCTGTTTTTGTCCACCGGATAGTTCACGTGGATAGGCATTTTTTCGGTCATATAAACCTACGCGTTTAAGTAACTCATCGGCTTGTTTTTCAGCTTCTGCACGATCGCGTTTTTGTACTTTTAAAGGGCCGAGTAAAATATTGTCAATCACTGATAAATGAGCGAAGAGTTCATAACTTTGGAATACCATCCCAATGCGTTGACGCGCTTTGACCCAAGGAATGTCTTTACCTAACTCTCCTGCATTTTGCAGCAAAATCTGACCGCTCTTTATTTCTTCTAGTCCATTTAGGCAGCGTAAAAAAGTACTTTTACCACAACCTGACGGACCTAAAATCACGACAACTTCGCCTTTCTCTATAGAAAGATTAATGCCTTTGAGTGCTTCTACATCACCGTAATTTTTGACGAGGTTTTTAATTTCTAATAACGCCATGTGTTTTCCTAATAAAAATTAACTTTCCCAACGGGTTTCTAAATAACGGGAAAATAAGGATAGCGGGTAACAAATCACAAAATATAAACCGAAAATGACACCATAAATCCAAAGCGCCGCCGATTGATTACTAAATAATGAATGCTCAATAATTTGTTGACCGACTTTAATTACTTCGACTACACCGATTAACATTGCCAAGGAACTGGTTTTTACCATGCGGGTAAAGAGGTTAATGGCACTTGGTGTCACACGTTTTAAACTTTGCGGAAGTAAAATATACACAAAGGTTTGAAACGGCGTTAAGCCTAAAGCGTAGGCTGATTCCACTTGATGTTTTTCAATGGAAGTCAATGCACCACGCACTAAATCGCCCATTTCTGCCGTTCCCCAGAAAATAAACACCAAAATACATACAGAGATGCCATCTAAGTGAATATCAAACCATTTTGCCAAACCGAAATAAGCGAGAAAAAGTAACGCTAATAATGGAATGATGCGTACAAATTCTAAATAAAAGCGGCAAATGGCTTTGATCATGGGATTTTTGCTCGTCATGATTACGCCAAAAATCACACCTAAAATACAGGCGAAGAAGACGGAAACAAACGCAATTTCAGCCGTCACCCATAAACCGTTGAGCAAGCGTTCAATGTTGCTGCCTTGGAATAATAACTCAAGCCCCATATTTTGCTCTCCGAGTACGGCGTTCTAAATAACTGATGAACAGAGACATCGGTAATAGAATGATCAAATAAAACACCACTAATAAAAATAAGGCTTCATTAGTTTTGTAATCGAGCCCGATGACTTCTTTTGCGACAAACATGAGTTCTGCAACTGCGACAGCACTGATCACCGAGGTTTCTTTCATTAAGAATAAGCAATTTGCGCCGATTGCAGGTGTTGCAATCGCAAAGGCTTGTGGAAAAATCACATAGCGAAAAGCTTGAAAAGGGGTTAGACCAATACTTAAGGCTGACTCAATTTGCCCTTTTGATACCGCTTCCAGACCGCCACGAATAGCTTCTGCCATATAGCTTCCACCTAAAAATGCTAGGCCGATAATACCGCAAGTAAACCCATCTAATTTCAGACCAATTTTAGAAAGCCCAAAATAGAGAAAAAACACTTGAATTAATAAAGGCGTATTACGAGAAAGCTCGATATAGCCTTTTACTAGCCAAGTTAATGATTTGACTTTGTAGGTGGTAATCACCGCACAAATCACACCAATCACCAGCGACAATAAAATGCCCCAAAAGGCGAGATGAAGGGTCATCAGCGTGGCATGAATAAAACGTGGGGTGACACTTAAAATATAATCCCAATTCATTTTTTATAATTTAATCGTTTGCGTGACGATATAGTAAAAAATTTTGAAACGGTGAGAAAAGAATGGAAATGCATTATTTATAATGAAATGTAATAAGAGATGTGTTTTAAATGAGATCGGTGAGTGTTAAATAATAAAAAAAGACGGGGCTTTATTCAGCCCCGTCTTTGTTTATTTTAATCACGTTTTGCGATAAGTGCGGTTGGTTCTTCGTCTGTTTTTACTTCAGTTTGTGTTTCAGCGGGTTTGTCTTGAATTGACATGGCTGATTTTAAACTGTCCTGACGAATTTTTTCCGCAGCTTCTTTGTCGCCAGCTTGTTCGAACACATAAGATGCCATCATGACATCATTTGGTTGAAGCTGAGTTGGGCAAGCTGTGACTTCTTTAAATGCTTCTGCGGCTTTAGCAAAATCATTGTTACGCACATAAAGGTAGCCTAATGCACGATTGAGACAACAACGTTGGCTTTCATCGGCACGTTTTGCACGTTTTTCCACTAACTTAAGCAGTTTGCTGTTATCTTCTGCCTGTAAACGAGTAATTTGCGTGCAAAGCTCAGGACTAATTGGGGTGTTATCACCCAATTTTTTCATGATTTCAAGCGTAAATTCATAAGCCGATTCATGATCGTTGCAATCAATTAAACGCTGAATTAAAGCTGTTTTTAACTCTAAGTCATTGCGACGACGACGCGGTTGAGCATCCCACCATGCCAGTAAGCCCTCAACACCTTCTTCATTCATTTTTTCATCTAACAAGCCATTTTCTGTTTCTTGTTGAAGCGCTTTAAATTCTTCTGCTGAGAATAAGCCAGAACCTTCGATTAAATCTAAGATTTCATCTAAAGCTTGATAAGCTTTGGAACGGCTATAAATTTCAGCAGCAAGTTTCAATACTTCTTTGTTGCGATCTGACATTTCAAGCAAACTATCGACGGAACTACGCGCTGCCGGTAATTTATTTTGTTGTAATAAAATACGGGTGCGAGCAATTTCGACGACCAGGTTATCTGAACCTGCAAGTTCAGTCGCTTCAATTAAATAACGGTTTGCGCTGAATTCATCACCGCGTTGCTGTGCAGCTTCAGCCGCTTTAATCAGATTTAATACTGGCTCTGCAGAATGTTTCGCATTTTTACCAATCAGTTTTTCTGCTTTGGCATAATCGCCTTCATTCATTTTCATCAAGCCTTCAAGGGTTTGACGTTGTGCTTTCACACGTTTACGGAGAGAAAACCAGTTATAGGTATTGCTACTTAAACGGAAGAAACGGGTCACCAACCACTCTAACGAATAAATCACAGCAAGCGTGACTACAAAGAGAATCACTAATGTGGTGAGTGACATTTCATATATGGTGTTTGCCGTTTCAACTCTGACATAACCTTGCTGACCGGAGAGGTAAGGCCCTGCAATCAATCCGGCAAGTAAGGCGATCATTAAAAAGAGAACTCTAAACATTATCTATCCTTATTGTTGGGGTTCAGTTGCCGGTTGTGCTGGTGCTTCAGCGGGTTTTTCTTCAGCTTTTGGCTCTTCCGCTTTCGCTTCAGGTGCTGGTTTTACTTCTTCTTTTCTTGGTGAATTATCAACCGCTTTTTCTGCTTCAATTTCCACTTTCTGCACATCTAAAGGTGTACGATTTAAGTACTTATCAAGCATGCTTAAGCTTTGTAATTGGCTTGGCACATCCACATAGATGGATACTTCAGATAATTCATCCACTGATTTTAAGAAACTTTGAGTCACTTCAGCATTGGTATCAAAATAGCTACGAATCCAAGATGCAACGGCTTCTAAAGATTGTTTATAAAGCTCATTTTGCTGACGAGGCACTGCCATAATCGCTAATTGTAAGCGTAAACGAATGTTTTCACGCAAATAGATATCTTGGTTTGGCGCTAATAATTCTTTGCGATCCGCACCATGTTTCGGCGAAATACGGATAAAGTGATTCAAGAATGAGGTCGCACTTTTTTCTGCATTTTCTGCCCAGTCAGACAGAGAATCTGATAATTTTGTTGCATTTTGATCATCACCGAAATTCACATCTAACACAGGTAACTCATCAACCGTATTAGCTAATTGCGATAATTTTTGCATGACCGAATTTTGATCCACGCCAGCTACGGAGAGAAGTTGTTTCAGATCTTGATTGATAGCACTACGAATAGCTGCAGATTGTGAGTTATTCACTTTAGCAAGGGTTTCATCAGCGAGTTTTAAGAGTGAAACTGCTGTGTCCACATCATTATCTAACACTAATTTGCGTAATGCATTGTTGAGCAAGAAATCCGCTTCTGAGAATAACCAATCAGTAGGTTGTTGAGCATTAGCTTGAGCGCTCACTTTATTGATTTGTGATTGTAAGCCAACTAACTCATGTGATTTGGCATTGATTAGCTCTTCTACTTGCGCAATTTTGTTTTGCGTTGCTTTATTCGCAGACTCTAATTGAGCAAGCTGTGTAGTATCAAATTTTACTTCTTGAGCAGGTGCTGAAACCACCGTTTTATTATTGATTTGAGCTTCAAGTGCGGTCAATTTTTGTTGGAATTCATCCACTTTTTGTTGGCCAAAATAATAACCTGCACCACCCACGCCAAGTGCAATGAGAATAGCCAATAAACTTAATCCAGTACCACTTTTCTTCACAACGGTTTGTGTACGTGGCGCAACAGGCTCGCGATCTTCAGTTTGAATTTCCACTGCATCTGTTTCTTGGATTTCATCTGTCGTTTCAGGGGTTAATTTCTCTTTCGCCATATTTTTTCCTTAGTGAGAAAGGGGAGTTACTTTATTAAGTAAGGTATTAAGTAAACTTTGATTGTCCGCACCGGCGGAAACCACCACATTATGCCAACCTTGTTGTGCTGCGACATCCGCAATGCGTTGACTTACCGTGACTAAACAGCAATTTTTTAGCCAATTTTGTTCATTTTCAGGCACAAATTCGATTAATGCCTGCAAAATTTCAAGGCTTGTGACCACAAGGGTTTGCACACCAGAACGAATACAAATACTGGTTTGCTCTTCGTTATTATAACTAATCGGCGTGCGTTGGTAACATTCGACTGTCTCAACAGTTGCACCGCGTAGTGTAGCCTGTTCACGCAGTAATTCTCGTCCACCGTTTCCACGTAAAATTAACAAGTTTTTATCTGTTAATTCTGCCATTTGCGGTAAATTTAATACACCTTCAGTATTTTCCGACGTTATTGGATAACGAACAGTACATTCAGTTTGACAGGAAAAATGCTGTGCCGTTCTATGTCCAACTGTAAAGTATTGTAAATCTTGACGCCAGCTAAAGCCAATATCTTTCAGGGTTTTATCCGCAAAATCGACCGCACTTTTTGAAACCAAAAACACATAATCACCACTTTTTAGCTGATTAAGTTTTGTCGGTAATTGTGTCAACTCAGCACCTGCCTCAATAGAAAGCAAAGGCAAATGCAAGGCAACCATACCGGCTTGATTCAGCTGGTCAACTAGGTTTTTTCCTCGTTCATCGGGGCGAGTGACTAGTACGGCCATGGTGATTACCTATGCTGAGTAAATCTTCGCCAGAATCTTATCTGCGCCTTGTGCTAGAAGTTGTTCAGCAATGGTCACGCCTAATGCTTCGGCATTTTCAACCGCACTTTTACCTTCCGCGCGAATAATCGCAGAGCCATCAGTTTCGCCGACGAGTGCACGCAAGAAAATTTCGCCATTTTGCTCAATGGCATAGCCACCGATTGGCACTTGGCAGCCACCTTGTAAGCGAGTATTCATTGCACGCTCAGCCAAAACACAAGTCGTCGTGGTGGCATCTGAAAGTGGAGCAAGTAATGCTTTTACTTCTTCATCATCAACACGGCACTCAATGCCTACCGCGCCTTGTCCGGCAGCCGGTAACGACTGTTCTACTTCAATAAATGAGGCAATACGTTTCGCTAGCCCTAAACGAATTAAGCCAGCTGAGGCTAAAATAATGGCATCGTATTCGCCATTGTCTAATTTACTTAATCGGGTTCCTACATTGCCACGTAAGGAGCGGATATCAAGATCAGGGCGTAATTGTTTTAATTGGCATTGACGACGCAAGCTTGATGTTCCAACAATAGCACCTTGTGGCAATTCATCTAATGAACAGTATGTATTAGACACGAAAGCATCGCGTGGATCCTCACGTTTACAGATCACACTTAATCCTAAACCTTCTGGAAATTCCATCGGCACATCTTTCATTGAATGGACGGCAATATCAGCACGTTTTTCAAGTAAAGCGTTTTCTAACTCTTTAACAAATAAGCCTTTTCCACCAATTTTAGCCAGAGGGGAATCTAAGATTACATCACCTTTTGTCACCATCGGAACTAATTCAACAGAAAGTGTCGGGTGAAATTTTTCTAATTGATCTTTCACAAAATTTGCCTGCCAAAGTGCTAAAGGGCTTTGACGGGTCGCAATTTTTAAGGTTTTAAGTGCTGCCATAAATACCGCTGATTTTAAATAGAAATATGTTCTATGCTACCATTTTTAGGGCAAAAAGTCAGATCATTTAAATTTTTGATTTCCGACTAGGTAAGTGGTACATTAACGTCAATTATTTGGTCATAGGTAGGAAGCCTTGAAATACGATTTCACTCAAGCCCGAAAATGTATTGAAACATTAGACAAGCGTCGTTTTGATCGAGCATTATTGGGCTCAGGTGATGCATTCCGACACATCGTCTCTTTGGTGCCGCTGTTGTTGCATCTTAATCATCCAACTCTGCCGGGTTATGTGGAAGATGCCCCGGCAGGCATTGCCGATTTTATCCTTTCCAATTATCAGCAAAATTTTCTCTCAAAAGAACATCCTGAGCTCATTGAAGACGTGCAAAGTGCGGTCAATTCTGCTGCTGTTTTTTCACCGATCTTAGGTATTTATGTGATGGGCAGTTTTGGCTCTATTAGCCAAAACTCAGCTTCGGATTTGGATATTTGGATCTGCCATCAAGATGATTTATCTGAACAAGAACAGCAGCGCTTAGCGGAAAAAACGAAGAAAATTAGCCAATGGGCATCCACATATCATGTGGAAATGCATTTCTATTTGATGACACAACAACGTTTCCGTAACGAACGTTATTCCGATCCACTAACTAAAGAAAACAGTGGTTCAGCTCAATATATGTTGCTGTTGGAAGAATTTTATCGCTCCGCTGTACGTCTTGCTGGCAAGCCATTATTGTGGCTCCACTTGTGGGTGGAAGATGAAAAACAATATGAGGCCGAAGTTGCTCGTTTAGTCGCGGCTGGTGAGCTTAATTTAAATGATTGGGTGGATTTCGGTGGATTAGGGCAATTCTCAGCCAGTGAATATTTTGGTGCAAGCTTATGGCAACTTTATAAAGGTATTGATTCACCTTATAAATCGGTGATGAAAATCTTGTTGTTGGAAACCTATGCCCAAGAATATCCAAATACCCATTTAATTGCTCGTCAATTTAAAGAAGATTTACTTTCCGGTCGTAGTACCGCTGCACATCATTTTGACCCTTATATCGCGATTTTAGAGAGAATTAGTCAATATTTGACCGCACATTCAGAATTTAAGCGTCTTGATTTCGTACGTTCTTGTTTTTATGTGAAAGCCACAGAAGACTTTGCGTTATATCACGCATCAAACTGGCGTATTTCTTATATGAAAATGATGGCTCAAGAATGGGGCTGGTCAAAAGAGCGCATTGAAGAGTTGGATCAGCGCCCAAATTGGAAAATCAAACGGGTGAAAGAAAGTCACAATAATTTGGTGAATTTCTTGATGATGAGTTATCGAAATCTGGTGGATTTTGCACGCAAACATAAAATTAATTCTAGTGTGATTCCACAAGATATTACGGTACTTTCTCGCAAACTTTATACTGCCTTTGAAGAATTACCGGGTAAAATTACGTTACTAAACTCACAAATTTCCTATAACTTAACAGAAGAACACCTCACGTTCATCGAAGTTCACGGCAATAAGCGCTTTAAAGATGGTTGGTATATGGTAAATCAGCCGCCACACCACATTATGTTCTCGAAAGAACGTGTGATTGAATACGGCGAAAGTTTAAATAAAGTGGTTGCGTGGGCTTATTTTAATCGCTTGTTGACGGCTGAAACCCATTTGCACTTAATTAGCCAAAATATCGACCAACTTACTTTACGTAATTTTGTGGCTGATTTGCGGTTATTTTTTCCGCATACAAATAGCCAAGTTCCGACAAATGAGGCACTTTCTTCGCAGTGCGAAATCCGTGATTTGTTTATTGCGGTGAATTTGGTGAATGACCCAACAGCGCAAGTCGAAGAGCTTAAATCAAATATTTCGCCAAGTGATTTATTCAGTTTTGGTCAGTTAGAACAGAGTTTGGTAGGAAGCATTGATTTCACTTACCGTAATGTGTGGAATGAAATTCGAACCTTACATTTTGAAGGGCAGAATGCGATTTTGCTTGCCTTAAAAGTGCTTTCTAATAAAATTGATCAAGGTGTGAATCAGCCTCGTTCTATACAGGTTTTCTGTTACAGTAAACACTACAACCGCACATTGCGAAACTTAGTGAGCGTACTTGTAAATCGTTGTATCAGTATTCAATTAGGGGATAGCCGCCCAACAACTCATTCTCGTCTGCGGGTAGCGGGGAAAAACTGGCAATTCTTTTTTGAAGAAAAAGGGATCAGCTTGCAACCTATTGAAGGCGGAAAAGAAAGTGCGGACAATTTTGAAGACGTTTTACCAACCCAGTTGGAAGAGAAAGAGATTATCCCAGAAGCACGTCGGTATCCACCTGAAATTGATTTGTTTGCCAGTGAAGGTTTTTTACAATTCTTCTTTGAAGATAATGCCGATAATAGCTTTAACGTCTATTTGTTAGATGAGAAGAACCGTCTCGAAATTTATCGTCAATGTGAAGGTTCGAAAGATGATAAAGTACGCGAAATAAATCGTATTTATCAATCGCTTGGCTCAAATGATTGTGAAAATCCATATAAAATGGTGCAACGGAATTTTAATTACCCGCAATTTTATCAATTGCACTCAACTGAAAGCGGCATGCGTATTATGCCGTTCAAATTTAAAAGCAAAAGGACTTGCGAATAGCGACATCAAAACAAGCATTGTTTGAGATAAATCAAGTTTATCTGCAAATATGCATTGGAAGATGGGCAAAATCCCGATAGAATCCCTCGGTCAAAAATCTATTGAGAAGTAATCTAAGGCAGTGGATGTTTTGCCTTCAGGTAATAGAATGGTGTCCGCTTATCTCTTGGAGAAAATTATGCAAGAAAAGTTAAAAGTATTAATTATCGACGATCATCCATTAATGCGTCGTGGTATCAAACAATTAGTTGAATTAGAAGAGAATTTTGAAGTTGTCGCTGATGTAGGAAGCGGTACAGAAGGCATTTCCATTGCGATTCAAGAATCGCCCGATTTAATCATTTTAGATCTTAATATGAAAGGTCTTTCAGGTTTAGATACTCTTAAAGGCTTGCGTGCAGAAGGTGTTGATGCGCGAATTTTGATCTTAACCGTGTCTGATGCGAAAAATGATATTTTCACTCTCATCGATGCGGGTGCTGATGGCTATTTATTGAAAGATACTGAGCCAGATGTGCTACTTGAGCAAATTAAACGTATTGCACAAGGTGAAGTGATTTTAAGTGATTCGATTAAAAATCTTCTTTTAGAACGCAAACATACTGTTGATCCAATGGATTCACTCACCGATCGTGAAATGGATGTATTACGTTTAATCGCAACAGGTTTATCTAATAAACAAATTGCGGGCCAACTTTTCATTTCTGAAGAAACGGTTAAAGTGCACATTCGTAACTTACTTCGTAAACTTAACGTTCACTCACGCGTTGCCGCAACTGTCTTGTTCTTTGAACGAAATGGTCGATAGGCAAATTTCAAACGATAAAAAAGAGCGGTTTTTTTAACCGCTCTTTTTGTTACCTCGGCACGCCCCGTAATAAAGGGATTGGCTCAAACGGTGCAACTGAAGTTGGCGCAGGAATATCATTAAAAATTAAGATAAATGGTTTAGGTGGCAAGATTTTTTCATTTCGCCACAAGCTTCCCATACCCACCAATTGAATATCATCGGGTAAATTTTTTATTCCCGATTTTAATACGGCTACGGTATTTGGACGAGGGTGTCCAATAGCAATAGCCGTGCCATGTTTACGTGCATATTGGATTGCATTTTGAAATTGGCGTTGAACATCCGCCAAATTATCACTGTCATCTAAAAACACATGGCGATCTAATACACGTATGCCTTGTTCTTTTGCTATTTTTCCCGCAACTGATTTTCCGATAGTACGGCTATCTAAAAAAAATAAATGCTGCTCGCGAAGTGCGGTCATTAAATAAGTCATTAATGTGGCATCGGCCGTGGCTGCACTGCCCATATGATTATTCATTCCTATAGCGTTTGGCACAATAGATTTAGCTTTTTTTACTCGCTCATTCACTTGCGCTTCGGACAAGCCTAAAGTCAAACCACCTTCCTCAATTTTAATATTGCTGACCGGTTGCATCGGCATATGAATAAGAATATCGTGATTTTGCGCTTTCGCTTGCTGATTGCGAATTTTGGCATAGGGTGCAGCAGGAATGATGGCGACAGAGATTTCTTTTGGCATCGCTAAAATTTCTGCATCTTCTTTCGGATGATAGCCAATGTCATCAATCACAATGGCTAACTTGCCTTGTGCAAAAGTAAATGCAGAGAAAAGTGCGGTTGAAAAAATAATCGTATTTTTGACCGCACTTTGAAAGAACCTTGCCATTATTTAATCCACCCAGCCGGATTCACAGGCACTCCTTTACGGCTAATTCCAAAGTAAAGCGCCGGTTTTGAGAGCTCACCCGTATTACCCACTTGTGCGATGGTTTGTCCTGCAGACACGAGCTGACCTTGTTTCACAAATACCGCTTGGTTGAAACCATACAAACTCAAGTCGCTGTCACCGTGCTTCACAATCACCATATAACCATAGCCATTAAGATGACCCGCTAGAATGACACGACCACTTGCAATGGCTTTTACCGCTGTACCCGTTGGTGCGCCAATAACCATACCTTTCCAGCGCACTTCGCCTGCTTGGATTGAGCCAAAGGAATGCAATGTCGGACCGGAAACAGGACGACTGTATTGACGAGCTGCCGTACCTAAACCACTGGTACTATTAATCAACTTACGCTCTTGATCGGTTGGTTGATAAGGTTTTGAGGTCCGTTTTTCTTCTGCTTGTTTTTTCTGCGCAAGGGCTTCACGCTCACGTTGTTCTTGTTGGCGAGCGGCTTGTTCTGCACGTTGAATTTCTTGGCGAAGGGCATTTTCATTCGCTTTCAACGTTTCCAGCTTATTCTGATCTTTCGTTAAGTTTTTGTTGAGTTCATTTAACGTAGATTGGCGTTCTTGCTGTGCTTTTTGTAATTCTTGCTGCTGTTTCTTTTGTGTAGAAAGTTGATCGCGATGATTTTTTTGTTGCCCTGAAATCGCCTCGCGCTGTTTCGCTAAACTCTCTTGTGTCGCTTTCAGATTGTTAATCATATCAATGCGAACTTGATTTAAGTGCTGATAATACACTTTCATGCGTTCCGCTTTTTGGGCATCTTCTGAAAGCATTCTTTCCAAGGTAGAAGGATTTACACCTGAACGATAGATGGCATCTACTTGCTTTGCGAGCTTCGCTTTTTGCACACGCTCTTGCTTTTCTAATTGTTTGATTTGCTTTTCGGTTTCCGCCATTTGCTTGCGAATTTCTTTTAAGCTTAATTCTGTTTCACGTAATTCACCGACAACGCTATTAATTTTGCTTTCTTGATCTTTAAGACTGGCTTGGAGTTTAGCTTGTGCGCGTTTTTGCTCGGCGATCTTCGATTCTTGTTGTTTAATTTGTTTTTGAATCTGGTTGAGATCGTTGCCTTGCGCGAAAGATGAAAAGCCAAGCAGACCACAAGCAAAAAGTGCGGTCAGTTTTGATAAGATTTTTTTTCTACAATTGCTTTGCTGCATACATCTAAACTTGAGAGAAATTAAGAGACGAATAAAGCTTAAATACTAGCATTATTTTTAAGTGGCTAAAAGTTTACAGACGTTTTTTTGCGAAAGATCAGTAAATGCCGCCTTTTTACTTTTAAACATAACGATTTTTTGCTATAACAGAGCCATTCATTTTTTATTAATACTTAGGAGATCCTTATGGAATTAGTATTCATTCGTCACGGTTTCAGTGAGTGGAACGCAAAAAATTTATTCACCGGTTGGCGTGATGTGAATTTAACCGAGCGCGGCGTAGAAGAAGCAAAAGCAGCGGGTAAAAAATTGTTCGAGAAAGGCTATGAATTTGATATTGCCTTCACTTCTGTTTTAACTCGTGCAATCAAAACCTGTAACATCGTGTTAGAAGAATCTCACCAATTATGGATTCCTCAAGTGAAAAACTGGCGTTTAAATGAGCGTCACTACGGTGCATTACAAGGCTTAGATAAAAAAGCAACCGCAGAACAATACGGTGACGAACAAGTTCATATCTGGCGTCGTTCTTATGACATTTCTCCTCCAGATTTAGACCCGAAAGATCCAAACTCTGCACATAACGACCGTCGTTATGCAAACATCCCATCTGATGTTGTACCAAACGCAGAAAACTTAAAATTAACCTTAGAACGTGCATTACCATTCTGGGAAGATCAAATTGCACCAGCAATGCTTTCTGGTAAACGTGTTTTAGTGGTTGCGCACGGCAACTCACTTCGTGCATTAGCAAAACACATCATCGGTATTTCTGATGCGGAAATCATGGATTTTGAAATCCCAACCGGTCAACCGTTAGTGTTAAAACTTGACGATAAATTAAACTACGTAGAACACTACTATCTTTAATTTATAAATGATTTCAAAGTGCGGTTAATTTTGACCGCACTTTTTGTTTAAGGAGAATAACGGATGAAAAAATTACTCGCGGTGATTTTTGCCTTGTTACCTGTTTTGGCCTTTGCAGCATCGCCAAATCATACGGCAAAATCAACTCAAACCAAGTCAGTGAAAACGGCAGTTAAAAAAGTGGAAGCCAAGAAAGCCACTACACCTAAAGTCGTAGCTAAAACAGCGAAAAAGCAAGCCGATGCAAAAAAAGCAGAAGCGAAAAAGCCAGCTAAAATTGTCGAAGCGAAAAAAGCGGTAACGAAAAAAGAAAAAATAAAAAATAAAACGACAAATAAAGCTGCTAAAGAAGAGCCAACAAAAAGCAAAAAGCCAGTAGAAAAAACTAAGCAAACTGCAGTAAAAGACAAAAAGACGGTAGCGAAAAGCAAGCAAAGTGCAGTTAAAGAATCAGCTAAACCTGAAAAAGCGATTGCTAAAAAAACACCTGCGGTTAAAACCGAAGTGAAGAAAGCGGAACCAAAAGCTGTTGAAAAAGTGACTGAAAAGAAAGTCGATGCTGTCGCACAAAAAACAGCGAGTATGGTGACAAAATCCGTCGTCGTACCAAGATGTAATGATTCAAAAGTTTTTGCGGTATTATCTGATGCCTTCAAAAAACAAGGTGCTGCGACTAACACCCAAATGACAGTGAAACAAATCACGCAAGCCCGTGAAACGCAATCTTATCCACAACAAGGCATTCGCAGCTGTAATGCGATAGTGGAAACCAACGGCGTTAAATATGTTACGGATTACAGCATTATCTTGAATGATAAAGGTTTCTTCGTGCAAGTTGAAAACG
Organism: Haemophilus sp. 27098_8_127; assembly: GCF_041433495.1. Taxonomy (NCBI): domain Bacteria; kingdom Pseudomonadati; phylum Pseudomonadota; class Gammaproteobacteria; order Pasteurellales; family Pasteurellaceae; genus Haemophilus; species Haemophilus sp. 27098_8_127. The sequence goes on along the minus strand of NZ_JAPWBP010000004.1, from coordinate 41,749 downwards.
CACAACCCGCTCAACGTTTCTAATCTTAATGTGCGTTGTTCAAATGAAGTTGTTTGAATAACGCACGCATTTCTTCTTCATTCAAACAGCGATATTCACCATTACCCAATCCATCAAGTGTTAAATGGCTCATTTGATAACGGATGAGACGCAATGTCGGAAAGCCGATATGTGCCGTCATTCTACGTACTTGTCGATTACGCCCTTCACTAATTTTAATTTCTAACCAGCTCGTTGGAATACTTTGACGTTCACGAATAGGTGGCTTGCGAGGCCAAAGAAAATCTGGTTCTGAAATCAACCGCACTTTTGCTGGCTTCGTCATCCCATCTTTCAATTCAACGCCTTGACGAAACTTGTCTAAGTCAGCCTCTTCAGGAATGCCTTCCACTTGCACAAAATACGTTTTTTCTGTTTTAAACTTAGGATCAGCCAAACGATGTTGCACTTCACCATTATTCGTTAAAATCAGTAACCCTTCGCTATCACGATCCAATCGTCCTGCCGCATACACATTAGGAATGGTAATAAAATCTTTTAATGTAGCTCGGCCATTTTCATCGGTGAATTGTGTCAGCACATCAAAAGGTTTGTTAAATAAAACAACGATTGTTTGTTCTAATGTAAGTGGCTTCGCTTTAGGCTTAAATGAACGAGTGGATTTTGCCGTTCGTTTGGTTGTAAATGAGTGAGAAGGGAAAGGTTTTGACATATTATTTATTGAGTAAAAAAGAAAAAAAGGGCGGATTTTAACCCGCCCTCTTATATTACCACTGATAGCGATAAACTGCTTGAATTGCATAAGGTTTATCGAAGTTTTTACCGTCAGCACGGCTTACTTCTAAACCAAAACGATGATTTGCAAATCCAGCATTTAAGCCGACCGCACTTTCAAAACGTCCGCGGCTGCTTGCAACATCAAGTGCGCTGTTTGTGTAATGAATTTTGCTGCTACGGTTTTTGCTAGTAATCGCATTGACTTCTGCATAAGGTTGTAAATTCCAACCATTACTTAATGCAAAGCCTTTGGCTACACGTAAACCAATTCGAGAATACACAGAAGATAAGCTATCTTCATTCTCTTGTGATGAAATATGTGTCCACGCTAATTGTGCTTGCGGGGTAATTGTCCAATCGTTCACAAGGCTAAAGCGTTTGCCTAATTCACTCGAAATAGTATAAGCGTTGTAATGGCGTTTTTCAGTGTAATTTGAGTTAGCGTGTAAACGGCTGTATTTCACGATGTTATCTACATAAATACCGTTATCTGCAAGGTAAGCTGCATATAAGCCCACGCTGTTGCCTCTTACTTTGCCATCACCGTAATAACCATTGAAATCAACGTTAGCTTGGCTACGACCAACAAATCCACCAACACGGAGGTTATCTGTTACAGCAGCATCAGCGCCCACTTGTAAGCTATGTACGTTTTGTTTAAAGCCAGAAGTTTCACTCTCACCTGTCGAAAGTGCGGCTAATTTTTGGCGAGAATTCACATTACGAACCCATACATTACCTTTTTCACCGTTTTTCACTTCACCTAGACGTTGATGAATGCCATTTAAATCATCTTCCACTAAAAGCAATTGTGCTTGGCGAAGAGAAACTTGTGCATTCGCTAAGTCTGAAAGTAATGGTGTGCTTGGTAGAACTGCAGGTGGTACTACTGGATTACTTGGGGTTACTACTGGAGTGCTAGGCGTTACCGCAGGTTTGCTTGGGGTCACTACTGGTTTGCTTGGTGTAACTGGTGCAACAGGTGGAGTTGGAGTAACTACATTTTTAGAGTTAGCTAATACCCAATTATTTCCCTCTTTGGTTAGAAAATATTGGTAAGCCCCTAAATCTACACGATTATTCGGGTTAGTTAAGCTAAACGCCGCATTACCACCATTGGTTTCTACAAGTGTCACTTTGCCGTTAGCAACGTTTGCACCTTGGTTAGTTACCCCAATTTTATGATTACCTTCGGCAGTACCTTTAACAACGATTTTATCGCTTTTGTTTTCAGCGATATTGGTGTTGAGGTTGAAGATACCTGAGCCAGTGAGATTACCCGTGATAGTTAATGTTGCATAAGGAGCGTTTGTATTAGTTAAAGAAACCGCTGAGTTATTTAAATGCAAGTCTGTTACTTCTGAATTATCCACTAAATCCCATGTAGTATTGTTAGTTAGATTTAATGTAACAGGCGTTTTATTTGTACCGTCATATTGCTTTACTGCACCATTTAACTGTGAGTTATCTGCATTTAACACAAATCTAGGTGAGCTAGTTTTCTCTCCTTCAGATAAGTCCGTATCAGCTAGATCGGGCATGTTTAATCCAACCAATACTTTTGCATCGGGGATTTTAGTATTTTTTAGATTAACTGTTGTTGAGCTGTAATTATTTGTTGTATCTCGAGAATCTTGTTTATTAGTAAAAATAACAACATCTCCAGTGTTATTTTCAATGTTGGAATTTGTAATGTTGGTCATACCACCATCAAGTACAAAACCTAAACCTTTACTTTGACCTTTCGCTTCAATTGTGAGCAAGCTGTCCTCAATATTTAATGTAGTATTCTCAGATATGTATGCAATAGTAGTTGATTTATCGCTACCTGCTGGCTGTAGCGTGATATTTAAATTTTTGATATTTAATGCTGAGTTTTCGGCATCTACAGCAGTGCTGTTATCTCCCCCTAGAAAAATAGAGGAGTTAGTAATATTTGCTGTAGATTTATCAAATAGTTGGTACCCGATGCTCTCTTCAGCTAAACTAACAATACTCACTGAATCAATATCAATGGTGCTATTACTTTGAAGTTCAAATGCTGAATTTCCTGAAACTGACTCGCCCTCTTCATTAACTGTTGAAAGCCCCTTAAATAAATTGATATTACCGGTGTGGAATTTGAGATTTGCATCTCTCAATTCAAAAACAGAACTTTCAGGAAAAGCCTTCGATAATGTGAAAGTGCTATTAGGTTTGATTTCTAATGAACTAGGCCCCTTAGAAAATTGAGGATAAAGGAAAATTAGTGATTCTGTTGGATAATCCTTATTATTTAAACCATTTTTCATTCGAAAAGATACAGTTGCAAGATTCTTTTTATTTGTTAAATCATATCCATAATCTGAATTAAAATTCATATTTTTTACTTCAGAGTCAGTTCTTTCCGGATTCTTATATACGGTACCTTCATATAGTTTATAATCAATGGCCCATGCCGAATTAACTAATCCTAACGCCATAGCCACCAAACTCACTTTAAAAGTGCGGTTAAAAATTTTATTGTTTTTCATATGAATTCCTTTGGATTATAAAAAAGCCAACTTATTGAATAAGCTGGCTTGAATTTTACCGATTTAATGATTAACCTGCAACAGCGATACGTTTCATATCTGTCATGTAGCCACGTAACTCTTGACCGATTAATTCAACCGGGTGGTTACGGATTGCATCGTTTACATCGCGTAAGGTGATGTTGTCGATAGCGACCGCTGGTGTTGGCTCGCCTAAGTCACCTTTTTGTAAGGTTGGAATAATTTCTTTAGCAAGAATAGGGGTCGCTACGTTAGAGAATAAGTAGTTACCGTATTCTGCAGTATCAGAAATTACCACGTTCATTTCGTATAAACGTTTACGCGCGATAGTGTTAGCGATTAACGGTAATTCGTGAAGTGATTCATAGTAAGCTGACTCTTCATAGATACCGCTTGCTACCATTGCATCAAAGGCTAATTCAACACCCGCTTTCACCATTGCTACCATTAATACGCCGTTATCAAAGTATTCTTGTTCAGAAATTTTGATGCCGTCTGCTTTTGGTGCGTTTTCAAAGGCAGTTTTGCCAGTTGCTTCACGCCATGCTAATAAATCTTTGTCGCCATTTGCCCAGTCAGCCATCATAGTTGCTGAGAAGTGACCGCTGATGATGTCATCCATGTGTTTGTAATATAAGAAACCAAGACTTTCTTTGATTTGTTCAGCAAGTTCAAATGCACGTAATTTTGCGCTGTTTGATAAGCGATCCATCATTAATGTGATACCGCCTTGTTTTAAGGCTTCAGTAATAGTTTCCCAACCGTATTGGATAAGTTTGCCTGCGTATGCTGGATCTTTACCGTCAGCAACAAGTTTATCGTAACATACGATTGAACCTGCTTGTAACATACCGCAAAGAATGGTTTGTTCACCCATTAAGTCAGATTTTACTTCTGCGACGAACGAAGATTCTAATACGCCTGCACGGTCACCACCGGTTGCAGCTGCCCATGCTTTTGCAATTGCCATACCTTCGCCACGAGGGTCATTTGCAGGGTGAACCGCGATTAATGTTGGTACACCGAAACCACGTTTGTATTCTTCACGTACTTCAGTACCTGGACATTTTGGTGCAGTCATGACTACAGTGATGTCTTCACGGATTTGCTCACCCACTTCAACGATGTTGAAACCGTGTGAGTAACCGAATGCAGAATCTTTTTTCATTAATGGCATCACATCAGCCACCACTTTAGAGTGTTGTTTGTCTGGCGTTAAGTTAATCACTAAGTCTGCAGTTGGGATTAACTCTTGGTAAGTGCCCACTTTAAAACCATTTTCAGTTGCACGTTGGAATGAAGCACGTTTTTCCGCAATCGCTTCAGGGCGTAATGCATAAGAAATGTCTAAGCCAGAGTCACGCATATTTAAACCTTGGTTTAAACCTTGCGCACCACAACCTACGATAACGATTTTTTTGCCTTTTAAGTAGTTGCAACCGTCAGCAAATTCGCTGCGATCCATAAAACGACAACGACCTAATTGATCTAATTTTTCGCGTAAATTTAATGTGTTGAAATAGTTAGCCATTTTTCATCCTTAATATGATGTTGATTAATGTTTGTATGAGGTTGTGTTTGAATATAGTTTTTTGTTGTGTCATGGATTATAAGATTTTTAATTATTGCGTAAAGTGATATTATTGACACTTAGTGTTGCATTTTTTGCAACGATATTTGCATTTTAGTGATACATATGAACTTTCAAGACCTTCAAATATTTCTTCATCTTGCGGACACACAAAATTTTGCTAAAACCGCTACGCAAAATCATATGTCGCCGTCTACGCTTTCACGCCAGATTCAACGAATGGAAGAGGAATTAGAACAATCTTTATTTATTCGTGATAATCGCCAAGTTCGTTTAACCGAACAAGGTGAGAGATTTCTGCAATTTGCGAAAGCAGAATGGCAAAACTGGCAACAGTTTAAGCGCCAATTGCGGGATAATTCAGCGGAATTAAGCGGAGAGTTACGCTTATTTTGTTCGGTAACGGCTTCATATAGCCACTTGCCGCAGGTGTTAGCCAAATTTCGTTCTCATTATCCAAAGGTTGAAATTCAATTGACTACTGGTGACCCCGCTTCTGCGGTGCAATTCATTCAATCGGAACAGGTGGATCTTGCTTTGGCGGGAAAACCGAATAATCTGCCGACAGGATTAGAGTTTTATAAGATTGATGATATTTCCCTTTCATTAATTGCCCCTCGAGTCGCTTGTTTAGCCACACAATTATTGCAAGAAGAGCCCATCAATTGGCAGCAAATGCCTTTTATTTTGCCATTGGATGGAATGGCGCGGCAGCGTATTGAACAATGGTTACGTAGCAAACACATTAAACATCCAAAAATTTATGCCACAGTAGCGGGGCACGAAGGTATCGTACCAATGGTAGCGCTCGGTTTTGGATTAGCGATGTTGCCTGATGTGGTGATTGATAATAACCCGATGTCAAAAGACGTGTCTCGTTTAAATTTAGACAATCCAGTCGAGGCATTTGATTTAGGCGTTTGTGTGCAAAAAAGAAATTTAGCGAATCCCCTAATTCGTGCATTTTGGGAGATGTTAGACTAAAATAATAAGCAGAATTAACCTAAGGATTTATTATGTTAAGAGGCATACTTATTTCACTTTTAGCCTCGCTTTTATTTGGCTATATGTATTATTTTTCCACGCTACTGAAACCGCTCAGTGGCACGGATATTTTCGGCTACCGAATGCTATTTACATTCCCTTTCGTTGCCCTTTCCGTCATCATGTTTAAACAAAAACAGGTATTGGCAGAGCATTTAAAACGCATCAAAAAACAACCGCTATTTGCTCTTTCCTATATTATTTGTGGTGCATTAATGGGTTATCAAATGTGGCTCTTTTTGTGGGCACCCAATAATGGTAGCTCCTTAAGTGTCTCTTTCGGTTATTTATTGTTACCAATTGTGATGGTGGCTGCGGGGCGACTCATTTTTAAAGAAAGGATTTCAACATTGAAATTCATTGCCGTATTAATTGCGGCAGTAGGGGTGATTTCTAACATCGTTTTGAAAGGCGAATTATCTTGGGAAGCTATTGTTATCTGTGTGGGGTATACCACTTACTTCTCGATACGAAAAGCCCTGAAAAATACCGATCTCGGTGCTTTTTGCTTAGAAATGATCGCATTATTGCCAGTTAGCATTTACTTTGCCCTTCAAACCGATTTTGCCACCGTGCAGGAATTGAATCCTAATATTTGGGGATTATTGGTATTGCTGGGGCTCATTAGTGGTTCAGCATTGATTGCTTATGTTATTGCTAGCAATATGCTGCCGATGAATTTGCTTGGCCTTTTAGGTTATGTTGAAACCATTTTGATGGTGATTATTTCATTTTTAATTGGAGAGGAAATGGATACGGACAGCTATCCGTTATTCATTTGTTTAGTATTGGCGATGAGCCTGATTATTTTTGATGGCGTGTATAAACAACGCGCAAAGGGAAAAAATCATGTCGTTTAAAGAAATTAGCCCAGAGCAAGCGTGGGAAATGGTGCAAAATGGTGCCATGCTTGCAGACATTCGGGATCCACAACGTTTCACCTATTCTCATGCGAAAGGGGCTTTTCATTTAACCAACCAAAGCTTTTTACAATTTGAAGAACAGGTGGACTTTGACTCCCCGATTATCGTGAGTTGTTATCATGGCGTGAGCAGCCGAAACGTGGCAACTTTCCTTGTTGAGCAAGGCTATGAAAATGTATTTAGCGTCATTGGTGGGTTTGATGGCTGGGAGAAAGCCGGTTTACCAATAGAAACGGCTTATTAATATTTTTTGATTTAAAGTGCGGTGAAATTCACCGCACTTTTCTTTTTGTCTCGCTATTGTTTATCCACAATCGCTTTCAACATCGTGTAAGATTGGGCTTGCTTTTGTTCATCAAAAATATAGCTCACTGCCATAATTTCATCAAAATGTACCCGTTCACGTAATTGCTTGAGTTGAAAATCCACGCTTTCAGGACTACCGATAAGCGAACAAGCAGTCATTTGTTCCACTACTGCACGCTCTTGGTTGTAAATCGGGATTTCCTCGAAATCGACTGGGCCAAAGTGTGGTTTCTTTTGGGCGTGCATTTGAGTTTTCCAAACATCTTCTTCTGAAGCCATAGGCGGTTGTAAATTTTGTTGCGCATTAGTCACTATACTTAAGAAAAATAGTGTTTGTGTTGTCGCCAGTTGTTTCGCTTCTTTATCGGTTTCAGCAACAATCGCGTTCACACCTAAGATGACATAAGGTTCAGCAAGATAGGTAGAAGGTTTGAAGTTTTTGCGGTAAATCTCCACCGCCATTTCCATCATGCGTGGCGCAAAGTGTGAAGCAAAGGCATAAGGCAAGCCAAGCTCTGCCGCAAGATACGCACTTTCGGTGCTAGATCCTAAAATGTAAAACGGTATATTCAAGCCAGCGGAAGGATAAGCCGAAACAGGGTTGGAATCTTTAAAGTAACCGCGAAGTTCTGCAATTTCCGCAGGGAAATCCAGACTGTTTCGTCCACGACGAAGTGCTGCAGCCGTTTGCATATCAGTTCCTGGTGCACGGCCTAAACCGAGTTCAACACGGTTTGGATAAAGCGTCTCCAGTGTGCCATATTGCTCAGCGACTACATACGGCGAATGATTCGGTAACATCACTCCACCCGATCCCACGCGCAAAGTTTTCGTGTTGGCTAGCGTATGTTGAATTAAAAGTGCAGTCGCTGAACTCACCAAATTTTTCATATTATGATGCTCAGCAATCCAATAGCGTTCAATGCCAATGTTCTCAGCATGTTTTGCAAGACTTACCATAGACTCAACGGCTTGCAAATAAGTTTGTCCTTCTCGGACAGGGGCGAGATTGAGAATAGAGAGCTTCATTTTATTTCCTCATGATTGATTTGTTGAGCGTCATTATACACGTTTTTTTCTGGCAGAAACATCGATAAAATTGGAATAGACAGTTCCGATAAAAGGAAAAATATTGCAAAATAGGCACAAATTCAGATGTATTCGAAAAAATGATTGTATTTAATAATATTTCCCTAAAGCGCGGGCAAACCGAATTGCTCGAAAATGCCACGGCAACCATCAATCCGAAACAAAAAGTCGGCTTGGTGGGGAAGAATGGTTGCGGTAAGTCGTCTCTTTTTGCCCTATTAAAAAAAGAATTAACGCCAGAGGGCGGCGAAGTCACTTACCCATCCAACTGGCGGGTATCTTGGGTGAATCAAGAAACGCCAGCATTGGATATTCCCGCCATTGATTATGTGATTCAAGGGGATCGCGAATATTGCCGTTTGCAGCAGGAACTTAATGAAGCCAATGAACGTAATGATGGCCATGCGATTGCGCGCATTCACGGGCAATTAGAAACCTTGGATGCTTGGACAATTCAATCTCGCGCAGCTTCCTTATTGCATGGTTTAGGTTTTAACCAAGAAGAAATCGCTCAACCGGTGAAATCCTTCTCTGGTGGTTGGCGTATGCGCTTGAATTTGGCGCAAGCATTGCTTTGTCCATCGGATTTATTATTGCTGGATGAGCCGACCAACCATTTGGATTTGGATGCGGTTATTTGGTTAGAACGTTGGTTAGTGCAATATCAAGGCACCTTGGTATTAATTTCCCACGACCGTGATTTTCTCGATCCGATTGTGACAAAAATCCTCCATATCGAAAATCAGAAGCTCAATGAATACACGGGCGATTATTCTTCCTTTGAAGTGCAGCGGGCAACCAAATTAGCACAACAAACAGCGATGTATCGTCAGCAACAACAAAAAATCTCTCATTTACAAAAATATATCGACCGCTTTAAAGCCAAAGCGACCAAAGCTAAACAAGCACAAAGCCGTATGAAAGCCTTAGAGCGCATGGAACTGATTGCACCGGCTTATGTGGATAATCCTTTTACTTTTGAATTCCGTCCACCACTATCCTTGCCGAATCCTTTAGTGATGATTGAGCAGGCGAGCGCAGGTTATGGCAGCGGCGAAAGTGTGGTAGAAATTTTAAGTAAAATTAAGCTGAATTTAGTACCGGGTTCACGCATTGGTTTGCTCGGGAAAAATGGTGCAGGAAAATCAACCTTAATCAAATTGTTAGCCGGTGAGCTCACCGCCCTTTCTGGTACAGTACAATTAGCTAAAGGCGTGCAACTTGGCTATTTTGCGCAACATCAGCTTGATACGCTACGTGCAGACGAATCCGCTCTCTGGCACATGCAGAAACTCGCACCAGAGCAAACGGAGCAACAGGTACGGGATTATCTTGGGAGTTTTGCGTTCCATGGTGACAAAGTTAACCAAGAGGTGAAAGCCTTTTCCGGTGGAGAAAAAGCTCGTTTGGTGCTTGCACTGATTGTTTGGCAACGACCAAACTTATTGCTGCTCGATGAACCAACTAACCATTTGGATTTGGATATGCGTCAGGCATTGACCGAAGCGCTGGTGGATTATGAGGGCTCTTTGGTGGTGGTTTCCCATGATCGTCACTTACTACGTAATACCGTGGAAGAATTCTATTTGGTACACGATAAAAAAGTGGAAGAATTCAAAGGCGACTTAGAGGATTATCAAAAATGGCTTAACGAACAAAACAGTGCACCAGAAAATAAATCCTCGGAGAAAAATGACGACAATGAAAATTCCATGCAAAATCGCAAGGAACAAAAACGTCGTGAGGCCGAACTTCGCCAACAAACTGCACCTCTTCGTAAACAAATCTCTCAATTGGAGGAAAAAATGAATAAGCATGCCTCCAAACTTGCGGAGATTGAAAACCAATTGGCAGATTCCGAACTATACAGTGCAGAAAATAAAGAAAAATTGACCGCACTTTTGGCACTGCAAGTAGAGGTGAAGAAAGCATTGGAAGAAGTCGAAATGGATTGGTTAGCGGTCCAAGAAGAATTGGAAGTAATGCTACAAGCATAGGGACAGCGTATGAGTCAAAGTCTTTTCCAACACACAAAACACGAAGAATATTGCCCACAATGCGGCGCGCCTCTGCAAATGAAACAGGGTAAAAAGGGACTGTTTTTAGGTTGTACCGCATATCCCGCCTGTGATTATTTGCGCCCCTTGCATAAGGTGGAACATAAGGTGTTGAAAGAGCTTGATGAGACCTGCCCGCAATGTGGCAATCCACTCCAACTCAAACAAGGTGCCTTTGGCATGTTCATCGGTTGTAGTCATTATCCCGATTGTGATTTTGTGGTGCATGAGCAACAGGATGAAGAACAATCTATAGACTGCCCGGAATGCCATAAAGGACATTTGGTTGCCCGTCGCGGACGACAAGGGAAAATCTTTTATGGTTGCGATAACTTTCCCCATTGTAAATTTTCCTTGCCGGCAAAACCCTATGCCATGCCTTGTCCACAATGCCATTTTCCACTTGCGCTATTAAAAAGTGAAAATGCCGAACAGCAAGTGTGGCAGTGTGCGAATAAAGGCTGTCGACATATTTTTGAGAACGAAAAATGAATGTACAACAAATTGCCACCCGTTTAATGCAAGACGAAGTCGTTGCCTATCCTACTGAGGCGGTATTCGGTTTGGGCTGTAATCCACTAAGTGAAAGTGCGGTCAGAAAATTGCTTGATTTAAAACAACGTCCGATTGAAAAAGGCCTTATTTTAGTCGCGCCGAGCTTGCATTTTTTGCAGCCTTTTGTTGATTTTTCCCATTTGTCTGACGAACAGCTTGCACGCTTACAGGCACAATATGAACATCCAATCACCTGGGTGGTGCCGGCAAAGGCAGAAGTCCCACATTTTCTGACGGGGCAATTTAATAGCATTGCGGTGCGTTTATGTACTCATCCTGCCGTCAAAGCCTTATGCGAAAAAACAGGCTTTGCCCTCACCTCGACCAGTGCGAATTTAACTGGTTTATCACCTTGCCGCAACGCAGATGCTGTGCGTTCCCAATTTGGGGCAGATTTTCCCGTGCTTGATGAAGCAGTCGGCCAAGCACAAAATCCATCGGAAATTCGCGATTTGCTCACAAACCAACTATTCAGACAAGGATAAGATATGCAGCACTATGCCGTTTGGGGCAATCCGATTGCCCAAAGTAAATCCCCGTTGATTCATCGCTTATTTGCCAAGCTAACCCAGCAAACGATGGAATATGTTGCCAAATTAGGTGATCTTGAGGATTTTGAGCAGCAATTGCAGGCCTTTTTTTCTGAAGGAGCACAAGGTTGCAATATCACTGCACCATTTAAAGAACGCGCCTATGCGCTCGCTGACGAACATAGCGAACGGGCGAAACTGGCAGAAGCCTGTAATACACTAAAAAAATTATCTAACGGCAAACTTTATGCGGACAATACCGATGGCATTGGTTTAGTGACAGATTTACAACGCTTAGGTTGGATTCAGCCACAACAACGCATTTTAATTTTAGGTGCTGGCGGAGCAACCAAAGGAGTATTACTGCCTTTATTGGAAGCACAGCAGCAGATTGTCTTGGCTAACCGCACCCTAGAAAAAGCACAACAACTGGCAGATAAGTTCAAGCCTTACGGCACAATTGAAGCTGTCGCGATGGGTGCGATTCCCGCGCAAACCTACGATTTAGTGATCAATGCAACTTCGGCTGGATTAAGCGGACATACCGCCGCTGTTGATGCCTCAATCTTATCAGAGGTCCACGCCTGTTATGACATGCAATATGCCAAAGGCAGCGATACGCCTTTTATTGCCTACTGTAAATCCTTAGGTCTGAATAATGTCAGCGATGGTTTTGGTATGTTGGTGGCGCAAGCCGCCCATTCATTTTGTTTATGGCGTGGGGTAATGCCCGATTTTGTCGCAATCTATGAACAACTCAAAAAGGATATGGCATGAGTACAAGATGCCCTTGGGTGGGTGAACTTCCAATTTATATCGACTACCATGACAAGGAATGGGGCAAGCCACAATTTGATAGCCAAAAGCTATTTGAAAAAATTTGTTTAGAAGGGCAACAAGCGGGGCTTTCCTGGATCACCGTATTGAAAAAACGCGAAGCCTATCGAGCAGCCTTCCATCAATTTGACCCAGCCAAAATCGAGCAAATGACCGAACAGGATATTGATCGTTGCATGGAAAATACCGGGCTTATTCGCCATCGGGCAAAACTGGAAGCCATTGTGAAAAATGCCAAAGCCTATCTAGCCATGGAAAAGTGCGGTGAAAATTTCAGTGATTTTGTGTGGTCGTTTGTGAATCATCAACCGATTATTAATGATGTCCCCGATATTTCTGTGGTGCCCGCTAGAACTGAAATCTCAAAAGCAATGTCAAAAGCGTTGAAGAAACGTGGTTTTGTCTTTGTTGGGGAAACCACATGTTATGCCTTTATGCAATCTATGGGGTTAGTTAACGACCATATAAATGGCTGTTGTTGTAAATGATATTCCAGTATAATCCCCCTAGTTTCATCTGAATAAGAACTGAATTATGAATAAAAAATATACCTTAATTTCAATCTCAATTCTGACCGCATTTTATAGTCAACAAAGTTTGGCCGATCTGCATGCTCAATGCTTACTCGGCGTGCCTCACTTTACTGGGGAAGTCGTGAAAGGTGATGTTAATAATTTACCGGTTTATATTGAAGCAGATAAAGCAGAGATTAATCAGCCAACTCAGGCGATTTATCAAGGCAATGTGGATTTGAAACAAGGAAACCGCCATTTGGTAGGGAATTCAGTTGAAGTCAAACAAACAGGTGAGGGCAACCAAACTCAACGATGGGCTTATTTGCGAGGCGGATTTGATTACAAAGATAATCAAATTAATCTATTAGGTAATGATGCGAGTTTTAATTTAGATAGCAAAAACGGTAACGTAACCGATGCAGACTACCAACTTGTAGGACGTCAAGGCCGCGGTAAAGCACAAGAAATTGAGTTAGGTGATAATTACCGTTTAATGAAAAATGCGACATTTACCTCTTGTTTACCCGATGATAATGCTTGGGCGGTAGACGCCTCTGAGATTCGTCAGCACATTAAAGAAGAATATGCTGAATTTTGGCATGCACGTTTTAAAGTATTAGGTGTGCCAGTATTCTATACCCCTTATCTGCAATTACCGATTGGTGATCGCCGTCGTTCAGGTTTATTAATGCCAACAGTTGGTCATTCTAGCCGTGATGGCTATTGGTATAAACAACCAATTTATTGGAATATTGCACCAAATTACGATGCCACATTTGCACCAAAATATATGTCTCGTCGTGGTTGGCAATTAAATGGTGAGTTTCGTTATTTAACACCCGTTGGTGAAGGTAAACTTGCTGGCGAATATTTAGGACGTGATCGCTACGATGAATACATCAGTGATAACCGTAAGCGTCATTTATTCTATTGGAACCATAATTCCTCTTTTCTTGAAAATTGGCGTTTAAATGTTGATTATACTAAGGTAAGTGATAAACGTTATTTTACTGATTTTGATTCAGATTATGGTAACAGTACTGATGGTTATGCGAACCAGTATGCTCGTATTGCATATTATCAACCTAACTATAATATCGCCATTTCCGCACGTCAGTTCCAGATTTTTGATGAAGTCGATATCGGGCCTTATCGTGCGATGCCACAAATTGACTTCAATTATTACAAAAATGATTTGGCGAACGGTTGGGTAGATTTTAAATTATTTTCGCAAGCAGTACGCTTTGATAATGATAGTGCTTTGATGCCAAAAGCATGGCGTTTTCATGTTGAACCAAGCTTGTCTACAGCAATGTCAAATAAATATGGTAGCTTGAATATTGAGACTAAACTTTACGCGACCCATTATAACCAGAAAAAAGGTTCATCTTCTGCAGCAGAAGACGTACAAAAATCGGTAAATCGTGTATTGCCACAATTAAAAGTAGATTTACAAACGGTTTTAGCGAGTAATAAAACTTTATTTGATGGTTATACACAAACGCTTGAACCTCATGTTCAATATCTGTATCGACCATACAAAGATCAAAGTAATATTGGTTCAAAACGTGTAAATAATTACCTTGGTTTTGGTTATGATTCTGCGCTAGTTCAACAAGATTATTATTCTTTGTTCCGAGATCGTCGTTATAGTGGTTTAGACCGTATTTCATCAGCAAACCAAGTGACAGTTGGGGGAACAACTCGTTTTTATGATAGAAATGCCGATGAGCGTTTCAATTTCTCAGCAGGACAAATTTATTATTTAACGGCATCAAAAATTGATGATAATCCAAATAATCGTACGCCAAAATCCTCTTCTTCTTGGGCCTTGGAGTCTAACTGGAAAATTAACGATAAATGGAATTGGCGCGGTAGCTACCAATACGATACATTGCTAGATAAAGCCTCATTGGCGAATAGTAGTTTGGAATTTAACCCGATGAAGAATAATCTGATTCAGTTAAATTATCGTTATGCGAGCAAAGAGTACATCAACCAAAACTTGGGTGCTTCCGCAAACCGTTATCAACAAGACATTAAACAGGTTGGTGTTGTGGCTGCATGGGAAGTGTCGGATAACTGGGCGCTTGTTGGAAAATACTATCAAGATATTGCATTGAAAAAACCGGTTGAGCAATATGTGGGCGTGCAATATAACTCGTGCTGTTGGTCTTTAGGCGTTGGCGCAAGACGTTATGTGACGAGTCGCCAAAATCAACGTAACGATCAAGTGGTTTATGACAACAGTGTTGGTGTCACCTTCGAATTACGTGGTTTAGGTGAAAATGATCACCAAAGCGGTATTGAAGACATGCTGAAGAAAGGTAAACTTCCTTATATTCAAGCATTTAGCTTATAGTTGAATGAATAAAGGCTACCAAAAGGTAGCCTTTTTGTTTAGAAGTACGGTTAAAAAGACGACGATTTTTGACCGCACTTTGTTTATTTTTTTCGTTTTGCTCGAGGATGGGCTTGATCATACACTTCAGCAAGATGTTGGAAATTTAAATGCGTATAAATTTGCGTGGTGGACAAATTGCTGTGTCCTAAAAGCTCTTGAACAGCACGCAAATCTGAACTCGCTTCCAGCATGTGAGTAGCAAAAGAGTGACGCAGTTTATGCGGATTGAGATGGCTGTTTAATCCTTGTCGGATGCCCCAGGTTTCCATTCGTTTTTGAATAGAGCGATGAGTAAGGCGATTTCCCTGTTGGCTCACAAAAAGGGCGTCATCCTTTGGATTAAATAAAGGGCGTACTTTCAACCATTGCTGAATTGCATGAGAAGCATAGCGTCCAAAAGGCACAATACGTTCTTTGTTCCCTTTACCAATCACTCTGACTTCTCGTACTCGAGTGTTAATGCTATTGAGGTTTAAGCCTTGCAATTCAGATAAGCGAAGCCCCGAGCTATACATCAATTCCATCATGGCGCGATCACGCAAATCAATCGGATCTTTGCTGTCATTTGAAAGCAATTTTTGGACCTGTTCAGCATCAATATTTTTTGGTAAATGTTTGCCTTGTTTCGGCGCTGAAATACCCGTTGCCGGATTCACTTTCATTTGCCCTTGTTGCACAAGATAGCTGAAAAACTGACGAAGAGCTGATAAACGTAATGCCAAGCTCTTTTCTTTTAAACCTTGCTTACGGCTTTCCGCCAAAATAAGGCGAACCACGCTTGGATTTACTTGCTGCCAGTGCTGAATACCTTTTTCAGCGAGAATCGCTAAAATGGCATCCAGTTGATGTTGATAATTAGTGAGGGTATGTGGGCTTACTTGGCGTTCAATTCGCAAGTAATCCCAATATTGATTGAGGAGCGTATGCATTAGAGAGTTAATTCAAACAAACTTTTTTTCGTGTTTAGCTTAAATCCTTCGCGTTCTAAAATACTCTGTTGAGCTTGGCTTAATTCCGCTACTAAACGGTTAGATTGTGTATAACGGACAAACTCTTTTGCTTTAGAAATAAGCGCTGCATAAATCTCGGCTTGATGTTTATCTTCTTTGACAAAAATATCAGTTAATTGCCAATAGCGTTGTAGTTGTAAAGAAGATAAGCGAGGATAAAGTTGAACAAAGCCAATCGCTTGTGCATTTTCGTTTACAGCAATAAAAAACATGCTTTCATTAAAACGCATACGATTTGTTAGAAAGGTTAAAGTGCGGTCAGGATTTTCACTCATTCCGTTGGCAAGTCGATAGGCTTCAAAGAGTGGAGCAAGCACTTCTATATTCCATTGTTCGGCTTTGAAAATTTTCATTGTTACCAGACCTATTTTCCGTTTATTTATAAAATTGGTTATTTTTTATCGGTTCCGTACAGTAGATTGTAGCTTTTTAGCACAAAATAATCATCATTTCCCCAAAAAAATTTTCAAAATGTGATTTTGCACAAAGAAATCTGTTCAAAGTTTGGTATAGTAAACATACTTTTTATTTATTCAATATGGAGAAACAAAAAATGGCACGTCGTCCTTTAGTGATGGGTAACTGGAAATTAAACGGTTCCAAAGCCTTTACCAAAGAATTAATCGAAGGATTAAAAGCTGAATTACAAGGTGTAACAGGTTGTGATGTGGCAATTGCCCCACCTGTTATGTACTTAGGTACAGCTGAAGCGGCACTTGCAGGCAGCCAAATTGCTTTAGGTGCACAAAACGTTGATGTGAATGTTAAAGGTGCTTTCACCGGCGATATTTCAACTGAAATGTTAAAAGATTTTGGTGCAAAATACATCATTATCGGTCACTCTGAGCGTCGTACTTACCATAAAGAAAGCGACGAATTCGTAGCGAAAAAATTTGGTGCATTAAAAGAAGCAGGTTTAGTGCCAGTATTATGTATCGGTGAAACTGAAGCTGAAAACGAAGCTGGCAAAACGGAAGAAGTATGTGCGCGTCAAATTGATGCAGTGATCAACGCATTAGGTGTAGAAGCATTTAATGGTGCCGTGATTGCTTATGAACCAATTTGGGCAATCGGCACGGGGAAATCAGCAACTCCAGCACAAGCTCAAGCTGTTCACGCATTTATCCGTGGCCACATCGCAGCAAAATCACAAGCTGTAGCAGATCAAGTGATCATTCAATACGGTGGTTCAGTAAATGATGCTAACGCAGCAGAATTATTCACTCAACCAGATATCGATGGTGCGTTAGTGGGCGGAGCTTCACTTAAAGCGCCTGCGTTTGCAGTAATCGTGAAAGCAGCGGCAGCAGCGAAAAACTAATTTTCTTGTCCTAAAAGAGATAAAAAAAGTGCGATTAAAATTAACCGCACTTTTTGTTTTTGATTAATGTTGATTGCGTTCCCACAAATCAGCATATTTCACAAAGGTGGAGTGGGCAGAAAGTACTGCAAGCAGAAAACCTTGTTTCCCATCTAAGAAACCGGCTTTTAAAATGTACATTTTGACAAAGCAACCAATCGCATGGCTAATACCTTGCCATAACGTCGCTTTTTTCCCTTTGGTTTGGCGTTGGTCTGCCCAAGCTTTGGCGTAGCCTGCAGATTTCACCAAATAGTGATGGATGCTTTTATAGGTGAAATGCTCTAGATCGCCAGTTAATTTCTGTACTTTCGTGTTTTCAGGATAAACTACTTTTTCATGTACCAGAGAATCGTTATATCCCGCATAATTTGTGCGATATAAACGCACCACATAATCCGGATACCAACCAGAATGACGAATCTCACGCCCAAACACTTCACTCACACGAGGAATATCATAAACCGTATTTGGCGTATCTTGTTGAACTGCTTGTTGAATGGATTCACGAAGTTTCGGAGTGACGCGTTCATCGGCATCTAACCATAAAACATAATCACAGGTGACATATTGTTGTGCACGTTGGCGTTGTTTGCCAAAGCCTGGCCAATCAGGATGCGAATAAAATTTTGCACCATATTGTTCTGCGATTTCTTGGGTATTATCAGTACTGCCTGAATCGACGATAATGATTTCATCTACCCAATCTTTTACCGTATCGAGACATTGAGCGAGATCTGCCGCTTCATTTTTGACAATCATGGCAACGCTAATTGTTGGCATATTTTGATCCTTTTTTTGCTATACTAGCCGAAATTTTTGTAAGTATAACCGAATTTATTTTATGTGGCGTTTTTTTTATACCTGCCTGATGTATCTGATTCAGCCTTTTGTCTTGTTCTTCATGTTGCTACGAAGTCTCAAGGCGCCGAATTATCGTAAGCGTTTAGGCGAGCGATATGGTATTTATGCGACTCTTGCTAAGCCCGTGCAAGATGGGATCGTCATTCATGCTGCATCAGTCGGTGAAGTGATTGCAGCCACACCGCTAGTAAAACGTATTCAGAAGGAATATCCACATTTACCAATCACGTTTACAACGGTTACACCAACAGGCTCTGAACGCGTAAAAGCCGCATTCGGGGAAAGTGTGACGCATTGTTATTTGCCTTACGATTTACCTTGTGTCATCAATCGTTTTATTGATTTTATTCAACCTAAAGTATTCATCGTGATTGAAACGGAGCTTTGGCCAAATTTGATTGATTGTTTGGCTCATCGAAATATTCCTTTCATTGTGGCGAATGCTCGTCTTTCTGCGCGTTCAGCGAGACGTTATGGCAAAGTTAAACAACATCTACAACGAATGTTTTCTCAAATCAGCTTGATTGCACCGCAAGATAGTATTAGCGGAAAGCGTTATTTAGAGTTAGGTTATGAAAAAGAACGCCTTCAATTAACCGGCAATATTAAATATGATCTTGTGGTCAGTGACGAATTACTCAAAGACATTGCAACACTTCATGAAAGCTGGGCGAAAGATCGTCAGATTTGGATTGCGGCGAGTACCCATGAAGGGGAAGAAGAGCTTATTTTACAAGCGCATCATTTGCTACTGAAAAAACATCCAAACTTGCTGTTATTGCTTGTACCTCGTCATCCTGAGCGTTTTAATCCTGTGGCTGATTTAATTGAAAAAGCCCACTTTAACTTTATCCGCCGTTCAACGGGTGAGATTCCTTCAGATAATACTCAAGTGATTCTAGGCGATACCATGGGTGAATTGATGTTGATGTATGGTATTTCTGATATTGCATTTGTCGGTGGAAGTTTGGTCAAACATGGGGGACATAATCCTCTAGAGCCTCTAGCCTTTAAATTACCCGTTGTGAGCGGAAAGTATACTTTCAATTTCCCTGAAGTCTTTACTTCGTTGCTAGAAGTACAAGGTGTATTGCAAATCAACTCAACAGAAAAAGCATTGGCAGATATTATTGATAAGTTATTGAATTCAAAAGAAGCGCGTCATCGTTTAGGCAATGCAGGCTATGAGGTGTTAATTGAAAATCGTGGTGCATTACAGCGACTTTTAGATTTGCTTCATCCTTATTTAACCAATATTTCGGAGAACCATAAATGACAAGCGTAATTTACCCCGGCACGTTCGACCCGATTACCAACGGGCATTTAGATATCATTGCGCGAAGTGCGGTCATTTTTCCGAAAGTTTTTGTCGCGGTGGCGAATAGTCCGAGCAAAAAGCCATTGTTCTCATTGGAAGAACGCGTTGAGCTCGTGCGTCAATCGGTCGCTCATTTGTCCAATGTGGAAGTATTTGGCTTCTCTGATTTACTCGCGAATGAAATCAAAACGAAAAAGATTACCGCCATTATTCGTGGCGTGCGTACAACGACTGACTTCGAATATGAATTACAACTGGCCGCGTTAAACCGTTTATTAACTGATGGTGTGGATAGTTTGTTCTTCCCCCCAACAGAAAAATGGGCGTTTGTGTCTTCCACGATTGTACGAGAAATTTATTTGCATCATGGCAATGTAAAAGAACTGGTGCCGGAAGCCGTCTATTTAGCTTTACAAGCACGTCGTGAATGAAAAAAACACTTCTAATTTTAACCGCATTTTTAGTGTTAACGGGTTGTGGTACGGTGGTGAAATTAATTGACCCATCGGAGAAATACACGCCTTACGCGGGTGCGGCTTATGATTTAGAGATGGCACAAAAATGGGGCTTACCTATTTTAGATTTGCCACTGTCATTTTTATTAGATACCGCATTATTGCCTTATGCGTGGTCAAATTAATTTGCATTAAGATATGAAACTCAATCCTCAACAACAACAGGCTGTCGAATATGTCAGCGGACCTTGTTTGGTGCTAGCTGGCGCAGGCTCAGGCAAAACTCGCGTGATCATCAATAAGATTGCTCATTTGATTGAACATTGCGGTTATTTACCTAAACAGATCGCCGCCGTAACTTTTACCAACAAAGCCGCTCGTGAAATGAAAGAGCGTGTAGCCCATTCGATTGGTAAAGAAAAATCCAAAGGATTGATTGTTTCCACTTTCCATACCTTAGGTTTCGACATTATCAAACGGGAATATAAAGCGTTAGGCTTTAAATCCAATATGACCTTGTTTGATGAGCACGATCAACTTGCCTTACTCAAAGAGCTGACGGCAGATATGCTGCAGGAAGATAAAGACTTACTGCGTGAATTAATTTCCGTTATTTCCAATTGGAAGAATGATTTGGTTTCGCCAAAACAGGCTTATGCCTTAGCGAAAGATGCTAAATATCAAACCTTTGCTAAATGTTATGAGCGTTATGCGGCGCAAATTCGTGCTTATAATGCGTTGGATTTTGATGATTTGATTATGTTACCGACCTTGCTTTTCAAACAGAACGAAGAAGTGCGGTCAAAATGGCAGGAGAAAATCCGTTATTTGTTGGTGGATGAATATCAAGATACCAATACTAGCCAATATGAACTCATCAAACTACTCGTTGGTGAGAGAGCTTGCTTTACGGTGGTAGGAGATGACGACCAATCCATTTATTCTTGGCGAGGTGCTCGACCGCAAAATATGGTGCGCTTACGTGATGATTTTCCGCGTTTGCAAGTCATCAAATTAGAACAAAATTACCGTTCCACTCATCGTATTTTGCATTGTGCTAACATTTTAATTGATAACAACGAGCACGTGTTCGATAAAAAACTGTTTTCTAACTTGGGCGAAGGTGAAAAACTGCAAGTCATTGAAGCGAAAAATGAAGAGCATGAAGCCGAACGGATTGTGGCAGAATTAATTGCTCATCGTTTTAGCCGTAAAACCAAATTTAAGGATTATGCGATTTTATATCGCGGTAATCATCAATCTCGTCTATTGGAAAAAGTGCTGATGCAAAACCGCATTCCGTACAAAATTTCTGGTGGCACGTCTTTTTTCTCTCGTGCTGAAATTAAGGACATGATGGCTTACCTGCGTTTAGTGGTAAATCAAGACGATGATGCGGCTTTCTTGCGTATTGTGAATACACCGAGAAGGGAAATTGGTACCGCAACATTGCAAAAACTAGGCGAGTTGGCACAGGAAAAACATATCAGCTTATTTGAGGCGATTTTTGAGTTTGAACTCATGCAACGTGTTACACCGAAAGCCTATGATGCTTTGCAAAAATTTGGTCGTTGGATTGTGGAGTTAAACGATCAAAGTTTACGTTCCGATCCTGAAACGGCTGTGCGTTCTTTACTTTCTTCATTGCATTACGAAGAATATTTGTATGAGTATGCCACCAGCCCGAAAGCTGCCGAAATGCAAAGTAAAAACGTGGCAACCTTATTTAGCTGGGTAGAGGATATGCTCAAAGGCGATGAAGTGAATGAACCAATGAATTTAAATCAAGTGGTCACTCGTTTAACCTTGCGCGACATGATGGAACGTGGCGAAGACGATGACGAGAGCGATCAAGTGCAATTGATGACGCTGCATGCCTCTAAAGGTTTAGAGTTTCCCCATGTGTATTTAATTGGTATGGAAGAGGGGATTTTGCCGCATCAAACCAGTATTGATGAAGACAATGTGGAAGAAGAACGCCGTCTAGCTTATGTGGGCATTACGCGAGCACAACAAACGCTGACTTTTTCTCTTTGTCGTGAACGGCGTCAGTTTGGCGAGTTAATTCGCCCAGAACCTAGTCGTTTCTTGGCTGAGTTGCCACAAGATGATGTGCAATGGGAAAAAGATAAGCCAAAATTAACGGCAGAGCAGAAGCAACAACAAACGTCTAGTCAGCTTGATCGTCTGCGGGCAATTTTAAAAGGCTAGAGATGATAAAAATTAAAGTGCGGTGAGAAATATATTTGTTTTTTCAACCGCACTTTATTTATGCAAAATGTAGATAAATCAAGCAACCAACATCGCTTTTTCAAAAAATGATTTGACATATTTTCAAAAAAACGTATTATACCGCCCACACACCGAATGTGGTGAGATGGCCGAGTAGGCTGAAGGCGCTCCCCTGCTAAGGGAGTATGGGGTCAAAAACTCCATCGAGGGTTCGAATCCCTCTCTCACCGCCATTTGTTGTTAGTTTTATTTATTCTGCACCCGTAGCTCAGCTGGATAGAGTACTCGGCTACGAACCGAGCGGTCAGAGGTTCGAATCCTCTCGGGTGCGCCATTTTAAATCGGCTCTATCAGTTAAAATGGTTACGAATAATAAAACATCACTACGCACCCGTAGCTCAGCTGGATAGAGTACTCGGCTACGAACCGAGCGGTCAAAGGTTCGAATCCTTTCGGGTGCGCCATCTTCTCTCTTCAAACTTTTCTTTTTATTAAAAACAATTAACAACTAACTCAGTTATTTTTCTCTATCATCAATCATTTTTAATAAATAATTTCCGTGTGCATCAGTAACACTTCTAAAACCGACATTCGTGATTTTATAAGGGAAATTTGTCTTGTACTCGACATTATCGTGGTGATGACCATGGAAAACGTGTCTTACCCCTAATTTTTCTGCGAGTTGATTAATCACACGAAATCCCATGGGATGGGGTTTAGGTGCTTCATGGCAAATTAAAATATCGGCTTGTTCATTTTCAATGGCTTCGATATCAGAAGGGAAAATAGACGTGCGATGACGCAATGGTACACCGCCACGCCAAATTTTTTCTTGTGGACTATATTGGCAATAGTGGATGGGATCAAAATACATTGGCTTATTGGGTGGCATCCAGATTTGCCCACGGAATACTCCTCCTAAGCCTGCAATGCGTTGTCCTTGAATTTCAATAACACGATTATGCAAATTACGCGATTTCCAATGAGTGCCCCAAATCGAATCAAATGCGGCGACGGTTTTGCTATCGTGGTTGCCGTGAATAAACCAAATATCACAATGTTGTGCGAGTTTATCTAATTCATCAGGCGAAGAAAGTTGCAAGTCGCCCAAAATAATCAGGGCAACGTTATCATTTTCTTGCACGAAAGGATAAAGATGTTCATAACTTCCGTGTGGATCGCCTGCGAATAAAAGCATTTTATTTCTCGGTGGTTAATATGCGTTTAGTATGTGGTAAACCTTCAAGTTCTTCATCATTTAACACTTTTTCCACAACAGATTTGACCTGGTTATAACGATCCAAATAACTTGGCGATTCAATTTCAATGTAAGGCACTTTGTATTTATCTAACAATTTCTTCAATAACTGTTGGAATTGTTGACGTTGTTTTTGGCTGCCTAGACTACGTAAGCCATCATCCACCCATTTTGTGTTGTTTTTCAATAAGATTGTTACATCAAATGGGTATTCTTTGATCATGGAATCGAGGAAAGGATGCGCTTTGCCTTCGTATTGAATACAAAAAGCCTGCGTGGTAATAAAATCGGTATCAATAATCGCTACTTTATGGGCATGACGCACCGCATAATCAATATAGCGTTGATGACCTAATGCCATTTGTGGATAGTCAGAATATTGCATGGCTTGCTCATCGCCACCTAATTTTTCGAAGACATATTCACGACCATATTCCCAGGCGGAAGTGGTGTTAAATACGGCAGCTAGTTTGCTGACTAACACGCTTTTACCGCTACTTTCGCCACCCAAAATGGCAATGGTTTTCGCAAAGAACGGACGGACTTCTTTCGGAATGAATTTCCAATATTGGAAAGGAGTAGTACGAATTTTCGTTGCAGATACGTTAAAGAAAGATCGGTCAGGATCCACTAAAGAAACTTCGAGACCCAAGTATTTTTCGTATGGTGCTTTGTCTTGTGGTTCACTACTAAAAACCATCGTCGGGGTAAATTGTTTTTCTTCAAAGAGATTTTTTACCGCTTCACTCCAAGCTTGCCAACCATTCGGATAACTTGGAATGCCATCCTCAACTAAATGATGAATGAAAATTTGATTTTTTTGATATTTAAAGATTTGCTGCATCCAGCGAAGACGATCTTGTACCGTCGGCATACGCTTCATTTTACTATCATAAAACAGCTTTAAATCGCGTTCGGTATCGCTACAGACAATCACGTGAAGCTCATCCACTTTACTGAATGCTTCATAAATCATATTAATATGGCCGGTGTGAACAGGGTAGAATTTTCCAAAAATCACACCCATTTTTTTATCGTGTTTGTTCGACATAATGTATCCTTCGCTAAATCGCCACCGCATAGTGACAGTGTAGCCCTATTTTATGCAATCTTTGTGCAAATAAAAACATTTTTCATTGAATGATTTTTTACCGCGACATTTTGCGTTATACTACAGCCTGCATTCTCAGGGCAGGGTGAAATTCCCTACCGGTGGTGACAGCCCACGAGCACTTAAAAGTGCGGTCAATTTTGATTAAGTTTTTACAAAATTGTTTCGCGTTGTACTTTTAAGGTTAGCAGATTTGGTGAAATTCCAAAGCCGACAGTATAGTCTGGATGAAAGAGAATAAAACGGATTGGGTTCCCAATTCCGTCCTATTTATTTGCATTTCTCAGCCCTGATTCTGGTTAATTTTAACGTAACAACAAAGGAAATTACGATGAATCAGTCAATTTTATCTGCATTTGGTGCGACCGGTGAAGAACGGGTAATTAACGCATTGAACGCATTCAAACAAGGCAATGGCGTATTAGTATTGGATGATGAAGATCGCGAAAATGAAGGCGATTTAATTTTCCCTGCAGAAACCATTACGCCAGAACAAATGGCAAAACTTATCCGTTATGGCAGCGGTATTGTGTGTTTATGTATCACCGATGAACAATGCAAACAGCTTGATTTGCCACCAATGGTTGAGCATAACAATAGCGTGAATAAAACCGCGTTTACTGTGACGATTGAAGCGGCAGAAGGTGTGTCAACAGGTGTATCGGCACAAGATCGTGTTACCACAATCAAAGCGGCAATTGCAGATCAGGCGAAACCGACAGATCTTCACCGTCCAGGACATGTTTTCCCATTACGTGCGGCAGAAGGTGGTGTTTTAACGCGTCGCGGTCATACTGAAGCCTCAGTTGATTTAGCGCGTTTAAGTGGTTTTAAACCGGCAGGGGTGATTTGTGAAATTATGAATGATGATGGCACTATGGCTCGCGCACCAGAAATTATCGAATTTGCGAAAAAATTTGGTTATGTAGTGTTAACAATTGAAGATTTAGTGGCGTATCGTCAAAAACATCATTGCTAATTAAATACTCAGAAAAAAAAGTGCGGTCAGAAAATCTGTTAAATTCTGACCGCACTTTACATTTTATAGATTTAATGGGTTTCCACAAAGCTTAATGCCGTTTCAACCACTTCAATGCCCGCGCCTTGTTTAAAGGCATTTTCACTTAGATAGCGTCGCCATTGTCTTGCCCCTTTGCAGTTTTGGAATGCACCGAGCATATGTCGAACGATATGATTTAAATAAACGCCTTGGCTCAGTTGTTTTTCAATATAAGGGAACATGGCTTCCACCGCTTGTCTTGGTGTGACGATATCCGCATTAGCATCAAAAAGCATTTGATCAACATAGCCCAATAACGACGGATTCTGATAGGCCTCACGCCCAACCATCACGCCATCAACAAATTGTAAATGATGTTTCATTTCTTCGATGGTTTTAATGCCGCCATTAATAGCAATGGTTAATTGTGGGAAGTCTTTCTTCAATTGATAAACACGATCATAATCCAAAGGGGGAATTTCTCGATTCTCTTTTGGGCTTAATCCTGAAAGCCAGGCTTTTCGGGCATGAACAATAAATTCTTGGCAGCCTGCATGATGGACTTTTTCGATAAAGTCGCAGAGAAATTCATAGCTATCCAAATCATCAATGCCAATACGCGTTTTCACAGTGACAGGAATATTCACGACATTTCGCATTTCAGCAATACATTCAGCTACTAAATCTGCTTTTGCCATCAAACACGCACCAAACATGCCATTTTGCACGCGATCGGAAGGACAGCCCACATTCAGATTAATTTCATGATAGCCTCTTTCTTCGGCTAATTTAGCACAATGTTTAAGCTGTGCGGGATCGCTTCCGCCGAGTTGTAGGGCAACCGTGTTTTCTTGCAAATCAAAATCTAAATGATCGTATTTGGCATGAATAATGGCAGGAGCCGTAACCATTTCGGTATAAAGCAACGCATTTTTACTAAATTGACGATGAAAATAGCGGCAATGGCGTGTCGTCCAATCTAACATTGGCGCAACGGAAAAGCGTCCACGATAAAAGTGCGGTTGGTTTTCTGACATATATTATTTCTCTTGAATCTCGTTACGGCGCAGATCTTCTGCTTGTTGTTCCTGCATTCGTTGACGGAAACGTCCAGCCGCAAAGTGGTAAAAAGGTTTTGGACTAAATTGGCGCGAAATTATGGAGGCAATGATACTGGAAATCAAGAGCCAAATCAGCACAGGTTGAGCCCCCGTCATTTCCATCACTACTACGCTTGCTGTTACAGGGGATTGTGTTCCACCGGCTAAAAAGGCCGCCATACATAAAATGACGAGGAAACGTTGATCAACCATGCCATTGCTGATTTCCCATAACATGGTGCCGATACCTGCACCGGTAGTGAGGGATGGCGTAAAGATTCCGCCCGCGATACCATTCCAATACGTCGTAACTGTTGCGAAGAGTTTTAGTATCCCCACTTCAGGCGAAACAAGTTGTCCTTCCAATGCTCTTGCGACCACATTATAACCTGTTCCATAAGTTTGCCCTTCGCTGTAGGTTCCCATCGCGGCAAGTACTAAACCGAGTAATAAGGCAACGTAAATGGGATGTTTGCGGATCCAATCACGCCATTTGAGTGGAGACAGTCCTGCTAATCCTTTTGCAAGGAGTCGCCCAAATATACCGCCTAGTACACCACAGACGACACCACAAATGGCAAGCCAAAGATATAAATAAGGAATAGTGGTCGCGCCTTTATAGGCTGGAAAGTAAGGGCTATTGCCTTGAATCGCTACCAAAATAAAACCCGCTGCTAATACCCCAAGTAATACGCGGCGTTCCCAGCGTAACATCACGCCTCGACCCAATTCTTCAATGGCAAAAATCACCCCAGCCAAAGGGGCATTAAATGCGGCAGCAAGACCACCTGCCGCACCGGTTGCGACGAGTTCATTCGTACTTAATCCACGGAAAGCAAAGTTATATTTACGACAGAAATTTCCCCAACTCAGCATAACAGCAGCACCGACTTGAACAGAAGGACCTTCACGCCCAACAGACGCACCGATAACCATTGCAAAAAAAGTAAGCGGAATTTTCCAAATGGTTTGGCGAAATTTAACCAGTTTCGTTTTATAGCCATTGTAAGGAAGATTAATGGAGGCAATCACTTGTGGAATACCGCTACCACCAACATAAGGCGTGTATTTAGCGGTAAACCAGGTGAGAAAAGCAAGACCAAGCGGTAAAACAATCCAAACAGCGAGAGGGTATTTGGCAGACCAATAGGCATTAAATTCAAGTCCGATATCGGCTAGCTTGGCAAATCCAAAGGAAAAAAGGGCAACAAATGTCGCACCAATCAGTAAACATACGAATTCGAGTGTTTTATGAGAGATACGATGCGTTTGTCGAAGTTTTTTGTGATAGAAATAACGTAAATGAAAAATGAATGAACGTAACATAATGATTGCCAACAAAATAATTCTGCTTGAAATTATAAAACCCTGGCTTCAGGCAGGCAATTGATTTGGAAAAGAGAGGTAAAACTAAATGAATTAAATATCTTGAAGATAATGTATGAAATGTAAAGATGGGATGGAATAAATTATTTTAAAATCATATAATTGTAGAAGATCTCTTAAGCTAAGTCAGAATTCACTACACTTAGATCAATAATTATAAGGATTCTATTATGAAAAAAATACTATTTATCTCTATGTTTAGCTGTTTCCTAACTTGTACTGAAGTACAAGCATCTATAGCAAATTCCACCAGTTCGAGTAGTCAATTTAATCAAATTTCGACTAATTTAAGTAATGAAGAATTTGGCAAACATATTCTCAAAAAAGTTTATCCGAGAGCTGTATACGATAAATGGAGTAAATCTTGGGAAGATGATAGTTTTTTTATTGATTATGATTTAAAAGATATTCAAACCAGTGAAGGAGAAAAGCGTTATTTTGCACTGAATTATGGAACTGCAGGGTATAATGAGGAACTGTATTTATACATTTTCAAAAAGTCATTAGATAAATGGGTTTTAGAAAATCAGGAATATATAAATTCAGAAAACTTTGATCAACAACCATTATTTAAAAATAAAAATATAGAGTTTCTTGGTAAGGCAGCGGTCGTTAAGCTAGGAAAGGATACACTGGGTTTTCAATTAAACAGCCGTGATGGTGGGAGTGGCGGTGAGAAAGGTGATATTAGTTGGGTTTATCTAGTAGATAATAAAATGAAAATGGTGGCTGGGTGTCATTATGAAGAGTGGCGTTTTGGGCCTCTTGGTGTTGAATGCGAGCCTAAAATCAATTCAAGCCTAAAGCCAACAGAGGCATTTTATCCGATTGAATTGAATTATAAGCTTGTGAAATATCAGCTTAATGATAAGGCTCAGAGTGGGTCAGAAGAATGGGATATAAAGAGCATAGGTAACAAGAAAGGTAAGGTAGTAATTTTATTTAATCCACAAACTCAAACTTATGAACTACCAGTTGGTTTTGAAAAAATTAGTACGGATGCGAATAAACTATGGGAATACTTTAGTAGCTCAGCGGCATCTAAAAAATAAGTAAATAGTAACCAATTAATAGATTTGGCAGATTTTCTAGTTATTGATGAAAATGATAAGCCACCACCAAAAGTAAAGATCATTTATGAAAAGAAGGAAAGTCTTTTTCTAGACTGTCAGTTATAGGGGATGGGTGTCAAGTACAAAGAATGCGATACTTGACATTCCCAAGGGAACTCTTTAGAATTTAGCGTCTATTTCTTCTGTCTATTGGATGGAGAGATAGATTTTGTAACAAACATTCTATTATGAATAACATTTAAACTGGAGCTTTTTTAATGGCAACTATCAACCAGCTAGTACGCAAACCGCGTGTGAAAAAGGTTGTAAAAAGTAACGTTCCTGCATTAGAGGCTTGCCCGCAGAAACGTGGTGTGTGCACTCGTGTATACACAACTACACCTAAAAAACCGAACTCAGCATTACGTAAAGTATGTCGTATTCGTTTAACTAATGGCTTTGAAGTAACTTCTTACATCGGCGGCGAAGGTCACAACCTTCAAGAGCACAGTGTTGTGCTTATCCGTGGTGGTCGTGTTAAAGACTTACCAGGTGTTCGTTACCACACTGTACGCGGCGCATTAGACTGTGCAGGCGTTAAAGATCGTAAACAAGGTCGTTCTAAATACGGCGTTAAACGTCCTAAAGCTTAATGGAACTCCGTTAAGTAAGGCCAAACGTCTAAATTAGTAAAAATTTAAATCAGAAACTCCAGTATCACATTAGCTCACTTTAAAGTGCGGTTAATTTTTATAGAGTTTTGGATATCCTGAAGATTAAATATACGGAGAAATTCGCAATGCCACGTCGTCGTAGTGTTGAACCACGCAAGATTCTTCCAGATCCGAAGTTCGGTTCAGAGTTACTTGCAAAATTTATTAATGTATTAATGGTAGACGGTAAAAAATCCGTTGCTGAAACCATCGTTTACGGTGCGTTAGACAAACTTGCAGAACGCACAGGTAAAGAACCTTTAGAAGCATTTGAAATTGCACTTGAAAACGTTCGCCCAACCGTTGAGGTTAAATCTCGTCGTGTTGGTGGTTCTACTTACCAAGTGCCAGTTGAAGTACGTCCAGTTCGTCGTAACGCATTAGGTATGCGTTGGATCGTTGAAGCTGCACGTAAACGCGGTGATAAATCAATGGCTTTACGTCTTGCAAATGAATTATCTGATGCATCAGATAACAAAGGTGCAGCTGTGAAAAAACGTGAAGACGTTCACCGTATGGCTGAAGCTAATAAAGCATTTGCTCACTTCCGTTGGTAATACGCTTTTAAAATTTAAGGGCTTCATCCTCGATGAAGCCTTACCCTTATATAAACAGATATTAAACTTAACAAGGTTATAATAATGGCTCGTACAACCCCTATTGAAAGATATCGTAATATCGGTATTAGTGCGCACATTGATGCTGGTAAAACTACTACCACTGAACGTATCTTATTCTACACTGGTGTAAGTCACAAAATTGGTGAAGTACACGATGGTGCAGCAACAATGGACTGGATGGAACAAGAACAAGAGCGTGGTATTACCATTACCTCTGCAGCAACTACCGCATTCTGGTCTGGTATGTCACAACAGTTCCCACAACACCGTATCAACGTTATCGATACTCCGGGACACGTAGACTTTACTGTTGAAGTAGAACGTTCTATGCGTGTTCTTGATGGTGCGGTAATGGTTTACTGTGCGGTTGGTGGTGTTCAACCTCAGTCTGAAACTGTATGGCGTCAAGCTAACAAATATCAAGTTCCACGTATTGCGTTCGTAAACAAAATGGACCGTACTGGTGCTAACTTCTTACGTGTTGTTGAACAACTTAAAACTCGTTTAGGTGCGAATGCTGTTCCTCTTCAACTTCCAATCGGTGCAGAAGAAAGTTTCACTGGTGTTGTTGATTTGATCAAAATGAAAGCGATCAACTGGAACGAAGCTGACCAAGGTATGACCTTCACTTATGAAGATATTCCAGCAGATATGCAAGCAGCGTGTGAAGAATGGCGTCAAAACCTTGTTGATGCAGCAGCTGAAGCAACTGAAGAATTAATGGAAAAATATCTTGGTGGTGAAGAGTTAAGCGAAGAAGAAATCAAAGCAGGTCTTCGTCAACGCGTATTAGCAAACGAAATCATCTTGGTAACTTGTGGTTCTGCATTCAAAAACAAAGGTGTTCAAGCAATGCTTGATGCAGTTGTTGAATACTTACCAGCACCAACTGATATTCCAGCAATCAAAGGTATCAACCCAGATGAAACTGAAGGTGAACGTCACGCAAGCGATGATGAGCCGTTCTCTTCATTAGCATTCAAAATTGCAACTGACCCATTCGTAGGTAACTTAACCTTCTTCCGTGTGTACTCAGGTGTAATTAACTCTGGTGATACAGTATTAAACTCTGTACGTCAAAAACGTGAACGTTTTGGTCGTATCGTACAGATGCACGCTAACAAACGTGAAGAAATCAAAGAAGTTCGTGCGGGCGATATCGCTGCAGCAATCGGCTTAAAAGATGTAACTACGGGTGATACATTATGTGCTATCGATGCACCAATCATCCTTGAGCGTATGGAATTCCCAGAGCCGGTAATCTCTGTAGCAGTAGAACCTAAAACTAAAGCTGACCAAGAAAAAATGGGTCTTGCATTAGGTCGTCTTGCTCAAGAAGACCCTTCATTCCGTGTTCACACTGATGAAGAATCTGGCGAAACCATTATTTCTGGTATGGGTGAGTTACACTTAGACATCATCGTTGACCGTATGAAACGTGAGTTCAAAGTGGAAGCTAATATCGGTAAACCACAAGTATCTTACCGTGAAACTATCCGCACTCGTGTTAACGATGTGGAAGGTAAACACGCAAAACAATCTGGTGGTCGCGGTCAATATGGTCATGTTGTAATTGACTTATACCCATTAGATCCAGAAGGTCCTGGTTACGAATTTGTAAACGAAATCAAAGGTGGTGTAATCCCTGGTGAATACATTCCTGCAGTTGATAAAGGTATCCAAGAACAGCTTAAATCTGGTCCATTAGCGGGTTATCCGGTAGTAGATATTGGTGTACGTTTACACTTCGGTTCATACCATGATGTTGACTCATCAGAATTAGCGTTTAAATTAGCGGCTTCTCTAGCATTTAAAGCAGCGTTCGCTAAAGCAAACCCAGTTCTACTTGAGCCAATCATGAAAGTTGAAGTAGAAACTCCACCTGAATATGTGGGTGATGTAATCGGTGACTTAAGCCGTCGTCGTGCTATGGTTAACGGTCAAGAAGCGAACGAATTCGTTGTTAAAATTGATGCAGAAGTTCCACTTTCTGAAATGTTCGGTTATGCAACAGACTTACGTTCACAAACTCAAGGTCGTGCATCATACTCAATGGAACCGTTAAAATATGCTGAAGCGCCAACAAGTGTTGCTGCTGCAGTAATTGAAGCGCGTAAAAAATAATTTTTTGTAACAATCCGCTCTATAAGTCGAATGGCTTATAGAGCATTTTCTAGGAAACTAAACAAATGTCTAAAGAAAAATTTGAACGTACAAAACCGCACGTAAACGTGGGTACAATCGGCCACGTTGACCACGGTAAAACAACTTTAACAGCAGCAATCACAACCGTATTAGCAAAACACTACGGTGGTGCAGCTCGTGCATTCGACCAAATCGATAACGCGCCAGAAGAAAAAGCGCGTGGTATCACCATCAACACCTCACACGTTGAATACGATACTCCAACTCGTCACTACGCACACGTTGACTGCCCAGGACACGCGGACTATGTTAAAAACATGATTACCGGTGCGGCGCAAATGGACGGTGCTATCTTAGTAGTAGCAGCAACAGATGGTCCTATGCCACAAACTCGTGAGCACATCTTATTAGGTCGCCAAGTAGGTGTACCTTACATCATCGTATTCTTAAACAAATGCGACATGGTAGATGACGAAGAGTTATTAGAATTAGTAGAAATGGAAGTTCGTGAACTTCTTTCTCAATATGATTTCCCAGGTGACGATACACCAATCGTACGTGGTTCTGCATTACAAGCATTAAACGGCGTTGCAGAATGGGAAGAAAAAATTCTTGAGTTAGCAAACCACTTAGATACTTACATTCCTGAACCAGAGCGTGCGATTGACCAACCGTTCCTTCTTCCAATCGAAGACGTATTCTCAATTTCAGGTCGTGGTACAGTAGTAACAGGTCGTGTTGAGCGTGGTATCATCCGTACTGGTGATGAAGTTGAAATCGTTGGTATCAAACCAACAGCGAAAACAACAGTAACTGGTGTTGAAATGTTCCGTAAATTACTTGACGAAGGTCGTGCAGGTGAAAACATCGGTGCATTATTACGTGGTACAAAACGTGAAGAAATCGAACGTGGTCAAGTATTAGCGAAACCAGGTTCAATCACTCCACACACTGATTTCGAATCAGAAGTTTACGTATTATCAAAAGATGAAGGTGGTCGTCACACTCCATTCTTCAAAGGTTACCGTCCACAATTCTATTTCCGTACAACTGACGTAACTGGTACAATCGAATTACCAGAAGGCGTGGAAATGGTAATGCCTGGTGATAACATCAAAATGACAGTAAGCTTAATCCACCCAATCGCGATGGACCAAGGTTTACGTTTCGCAATCCGTGAAGGTGGCCGTACAGTAGGTGCTGGCGTTGTTGCGAAAATCATCAAATAATTGATGTATTAACTGTAACAAGTTAGATTAAGAAGGCGTATCGAAAGATACGCCTTTTTATTTGCCTAAAATTCAGTGAAATTATAATGAAAGTTCAAATTAAACATGTGAATGTTAGAGAGAGAGAAATATTCTTTGGAAGAAAAGAGTGGCGGAAGGTCATGGGAGTTGAACCCACCCGGGAACGCTGGCGTCCCCAACAGGATTTGAAGTCCTGCCACCTCACCGGAGATGACGACCTTCCGTTATTGAAATTGCGGTTACTTTAGCGTAAATTAGTTCGCAATTCAACGCCATTTTGAAATAGGAATTAAAAATGACCGCACTTTTTCAACAACTTCCTTCGGTAGATAAATTTTTAAAAACACCAGAAGGTGAAATGCTTTTAACTGAATTTGGTCATTCAGCTGTCGTGCGTGAATTGCGCCAATTATTGTCTGAAGGGCGCGAGTTTATTAAACAGCATCAAAATTTACCGCACTTTTTTGCCGATCACCTAAGTACATTGCATTATTTACAAGAACGATTGACTCAACAAAATCATGTACAAATTAAATCAGTTCATAATTTAACGGGCACGGTATTACATACAAATTTAGGGCGAGCATTATGGGCTGAAAGTGCACAACAAGCGGCACTTCATGCGATGAAAGGTAATGTTGCACTGGAATATGATTTGGAAGAAGGCAAACGTAGTCATCGGGATAATTATATTAGTGAACTACTTGCACAACTCACAGGTGCAGAAGCAGCATGTATTGTGAATAATAATGCGGCAGCCGTACTCTTGATGTTAGCAACCTTTGCAAAAGATAAAGAAGTGATTATTTCTCGCGGGGAATTAATTGAAATTGGCGGAGCATTTCGCATTCCAGACATTATGGCTCAAGCAAGCTGTAAACTTGTTGAGGTTGGGACAACCAACCGCACACATTTAAAAGATTATCGTCAAGCAATCAACGAAAACACCGCTTTCTTAATGAAGGTACATTGCAGTAATTATCATATTAGTGGATTTACCGCTTCGGTTTCAGAACAAGAGTTGGTTGAGCTAGGACGAGAATTTGATATTCCAGTGATTACGGATCTGGGGAGTGGGGCATTGATTGATTTAAGCCAATATCATTTACCGAATGAGCCAACGGTACAAGAAAAAGTCGGACAGGGCGTAAACTTAGTGTCATTCTCCGGCGATAAATTATTGGGTGGAACACAAGCAGGTATTATCGTCGGTAAAAAAGAGTGGATTGCTCAGTTACAAGCTCACCCATTAAAGCGCGTATTGCGTTGCGATAAAGTGATTTTAGCCGGGCTTGAGGCAACATTACGCCTTTATCTCCAACCTGAAAAACTTACTGATACATTGCCAACTTTGCATTTGCTCACCCAGTCAATAGATGTATTAAAAGAAAAAGCCGAACAACTTAAAGCCTGTTTAGCAAATCGTTTAAAAGATTACAACGTTGAAATTGAAGAAAGCTTTGCTCAGATTGGGAGTGGCTCTCAACCGATGGCGACGATTCCTTCTATTGCGGTAACGATAGCTGAAAAAACAGAGGCAAAATTGACCGCACTTTTAACAATATTCAAAGCGTTAGAACAACCAATTATCGCTCGTGTTGAGAAAGGAAAGATTTGGTTAGATTTACGTAGCGTGGCTGACTTTAAGGCATTATTAGATACGGTGGAAAAATTATGATCATAGTAACATCAGGGCACGTCGATCATGGTAAAACAGCCCTTTTAAAAGCACTGACAGGTACGAATACCGCCCATTTGCCGGAAGAAAAAAAACGTGGCATGACCATTGATTTAGGCTATGCCTATTTGCCTTTAAAAGAGAAAGTGCTTGGGTTTATTGATGTACCTGGCCATGAAAAGTTTCTCGCCAACATGTTGGCCGGGCTTGGTGGTGTGCATTATGCCATGCTTATTGTTGCAGCCGATGAAGGGATTGCCGCACAAACTAAAGAACACTTAGCGATTTTGCATCAGCTTCAATTTACTGAAATCATGGTAGTGATTACCAAGGCTGACCGAGCAACAAATGAGCAAATCGAGGCACTAAAAACACAAATTCAGACAGATTATCCATTCTTAGCTGAATCTCATTATTTTATTACATCGGCACAAACAGGCTTAGGAATTGATGCGTTACGTGATTATTTAGCCAATTTACTGGAATTAGCCGAAATAAATAAACCGTTTCGTTATGCTATCGACCGTGTCTTTAGTGTGAAAGGGGCTGGGACAGTAGTAACAGGCACAGCATTTGCAGGCTCAGTATCTATTGATGATGAACTTTTCCTTTCAACAGGACAAAAGGTTCGTGTTAAAAATATCCATGCTCAAAATACACCGAGTGAGAAAGGCTTGGCTGGTCAACGCTTAGCGCTCAATTTAAACGCTGATTTAGATCGTATTCCAATGCAGCGTGGCGATTGGTTGCTAGCCTCAGAACCACTTGATCCAACTGATCGTATTACCATTGAAATTATGCCTGAAGTGAATTTGAAAGATAGTCAGCCTGTGCACATTTATCATGCTGCAAGTCGCACAACAGGTAAGCTTACCTTGCTTGAAAGCAAAAATGCAATGAAAAATGACCGCACTTTGGCGGAAGTTATTTTAGAACAACCATTATTTTTGGCTTTCGGGGATAAATTAATTTTACGTAGTGGTGATGCAAAAGTATTAATTGGTGGCGCCAAGGTACTCGAAATTCATTCACCAAAACGTTATAAGCGTACAGAGGCTCGTTTAGCGTTCTTGGCTAAACTTAATCAGGCTCAAACCGCCACACAACGCATCGGATTAACCCTACAAAAAGAGGCGGTTTCAGCTCAAGCGCTAATGTGGAGTGAGCAGCTAACTGAAAATCAACTGGCAGAAGCGTTGGCTGAAAACGGTGATATTCGTTTCCAAAATTGGTGTTTTAATCGTGATTATCAACGTGAAAAAACGCAGCAAATTTTGACCGCACTTGCTACCTATCATGAGCAACATAATGATCAGCTTGGTTTGAGTAAAGCCCGTTTATACCGTATTGCGACTTTAAACCAACCAGAAAATCTGATTTATCATTTTATTGAAGAAATGCTTGATGAAGGCCAATTGCAGCAAACTCGTGGTTGGTTACATTTGCCTTCACACAAAATCCAATTTTCAGCTGAAGAGCAAACATTATGGAAAGCGGTGTTAGCAGAATTTGAAAAGGCGCATGGACAAGCCATTTGGGTGCGTGATATGGCAACGGCATTGGCGCAAGATGAAAGTGTAATGCGTAATTTTATGTATAAAGCGGGTAAGTTAGGCTATCTCACGCCAATCGTAAAAGATCGTTTTTTCCTGACAGAGAGCATTTATGCTTATGCTCGCTTAATTAAGGAAATGGCAGGCGAAGAAGGTAAAGTTGCCGTAAATGAATTACGTGATAAGCTTAATTTTGGTCGAAAACTGACAGTGCAACTGATGGAATATTTTGATCGTACCGGCTTTTTACGCCGCAAAGGCAATGATCATATTCTACGTGATAAAGACACATTTGATTTATAGGTAATACATGAAAAAGACATTCATTTCAGCCTTAATTTTAACCGCACTTTTTACGGTAACAGGTTGCGAAGATAAAGAAGCGAAAGCAACGATTGAGCAACAAACACAGACAATTGCGCAACTGACGGCAGAAAATACGCAATTAAAAGCTGAAAAAGAGAAGGCTGAGAAGGTTATTCCGGCAATTATTGCTCAAGATGATGTGATTTTTGATAAAGAGGAAACCATCAAATACCCTAAATCGGCCAAAGAAGATGAATATGTCCCTACTGAAGGTAAACTTCATTACAGTATTTCTACACTAAAAACGAATATTGAGTGGTTAGATACACTACTTTTAGCGCAAATTTCAAAAAATGCTGATGGTAAACCAAGAAGCCGCGAGCAGCTTATTGAGGATTACCAAAAAGCATATGATGAAGCTAAAAAAGAAATGTTGGAATCTCCAATAATGGGGATTGATGAAACCTTAGATTTAGCATTTAGTCACCAAAGAGGTAAGCTTGCTGTATTTTTAATAAATTATTACAGCTACAGTGGTGGCGCTCATGGAGTTGGTGGCTACCATTATCTTAATGTTGATTTAGAAACGAAAAAACTACTTTCATTTGATGATGTTTTTAAACCAAACCAGCAAGCTAAATTAAAAGAGTTGTTTTGGGAACGTTACACTCGATATGGCGAGGTAAAAGATGAGGAAGCATTTACATCAAAAGATGCTTTTGAGGTGACCGATAATTTCTATTTAGATCATGATGGAATTCATTTTGTATATAACGTGTATGAAATTGCGTCTTATGCAGAAGGACCACAGGAGCTGGTGATTGAGTGGTGGAATGCCTCTGCGTTATTGAAGCCTGAATTTCTTCAGAAACAGTATTACCCTGTTTCGAGTAATACGGCAGAATAACAAAAGTGCGGTCAGTATTGACCGCATTTTTATTGACCTTTTTTCACCCAGTA
Organism: Haemophilus sp. 27098_8_127; assembly: GCF_041433495.1. Taxonomy (NCBI): domain Bacteria; kingdom Pseudomonadati; phylum Pseudomonadota; class Gammaproteobacteria; order Pasteurellales; family Pasteurellaceae; genus Haemophilus; species Haemophilus sp. 27098_8_127. The sequence goes on along the minus strand of NZ_JAPWBP010000004.1, from coordinate 3,216 downwards.
TTTGAAAGGTGTGTCTTGGGTTTCACTCGCTAAAAGGGTATGTTCCATAAATTGGCAGAAGCTGGGAATATCGCGAGTCGTGGCAGGATCGTCCGCTAAAATAAGCAATACTTCACCTTCATTCATGTGGCGAATGTTTTTTCTCACGAGCATCACAGGTTCAGGACAACGTAAACCAACGGTATCAAGGGTTTTATCGACAGTAATTTCAGTCATGGTTTTTTATTAATTTTATTGAAATTGAGCTACATCATACAATAATTATGGGGAAATTTCGATAAATCCGCTATCAATGATAAACTACGCAACAAATTTACTTGAATAATGATTCCATGGCTGAATACCTTATCCCCAAAAGTGCGGTCGTTTTTGAAGAAGAAATTAAGAAAAGTCGATTTATCACGTATTTGCAACATACGGAAGGACTTGAACAAGCCAAAGCTTTTTGGGCAGAAATTAAAGCGCAGCACCCTAATGCCCGCCATCATTGTTGGGCAACAGTGGCAGGCAAGCCAACGGATTCTCAACAATTAGGCTTTTCCGATGACGGTGAACCAGCTGGCACGGCAGGGAAACCGATGCTATCGGCTTTGCAAGGTAGCCAAGTTGGTGAAATCAGTGCCGTTGTTGTTCGTTATTATGGCGGCATTTTATTAGGCACTGGCGGTTTAGTTCGTGCTTATGGAAATGGTGTTCAGCAAGCTTTAAAATTATTAGAAACTGAACGAAAAGTAGAACGTCAGTTATTCCAAGTTCATTGTGATTATGCACAATTAAATTGGATCCAAATTTTATGCGAACAACATCAAATTGAAATTTATCAGCAAGATTTTCAAGTGCAGATTACATTGCAGTTAGGCATTAGTGAAGATCAAATTAAACCTTTTGAACAAGCATTAATTGAGCGTTCGGCAGGAACGTTGAAATTAGAAGAAATGAATTAAGCGAGATATTGTGCATATTTTATCCATTATTCGGATTATCGGCATTTTAATTATGTGCTTTTCCGGCACGATGCTGATTCCAGCCTTTGTGGCGCTTATTTATGGCGATGGCGGCGGTAAAGCCTTTATGCAAGCTTTTGCATTGAGCTTAACCGTGGGCATGTTGCTTTGGTGGCCTTGTCATCACCACAAACAAGAATTGCGATCTCGTGATGGTTTCTTAATTGTGGTGGCATTTTGGTTCGTTTTGGGCGGTTTAGCAACCTTGCCATTGCTATTATTTGATTCACCTCATTTAACAGTGGCTTCCGCCGTGTTTGAGGCGTTTTCCGGGCTAACAACCACGGGTGCCACCGTCATGACAGGATTAGATAATTTACCGAAAGCCATTCTGTTTTATCGTCAATTCCTACAATGGTTAGGCGGGATGGGGATCATCGTACTTGCGATTGCGATTATTCCTTTATTAGGTATTGGCGGAATGCAGTTATACCGTGCAGAAATGTCAGGTCCAATGAAAGATCAGAAAATTCAACCTCGGATAGCAGAAACGGCAAAAGCACTGTGGTTTGTTTATTTCTTTCTAACCATGTCTTGTGCTTTGGCTTATTGGCTAGCGGGCATGACACCGTTCGATGCGATTACGCATAGTTTTTCAACAGTATCTATTGGTGGTTTTTCTACTCATGATGCCAGTATCGGCTATTTTAATAGTTCGGCGATTAATTTTATCACCGTCATTTTCCTGTGGATTTCGGCTTGTAACTTCGCATTGCACTTCAGAGCATTTTCGACCTTAGGACGAGAAAATATTTTGAAGATTTATACAAAAGATCCAGAATTCCGCTTCTTTATGAGTATTCAAATTTTGCTTATCGTGGTTTGTACATTGGTGATGATAAGCCATCAATATTTTGATTCCTCATGGCAAGATTTTGAGCAAGTCGTATTCCAAGCTGTATCGATTTCAACCACAACAGGCTACTCCACATCGAATTTTGCTGAGTGGCCTTCTTTTGTGCCGATGCTATTAATTATTGCTTCTTTTATTGGGGGCTGTGCAGGCTCAGTCGGTGGCGGTTTGCGTGTTGCGCGGATTTTAGTGCTATATCTTCAAGGTGCAAGAGAACTGAAACGATTTGTACACCCAAATTTAGTGTATCCAATTAAATGGGGTCAAAATGTCCTTGATGAACGTGTGATTGGAAGTATTTGGGCCTTTTTCTCTGCGTATCTATTGGTATTCACTATTTGTTTATTAAGTGTGATTGCCTGTGGTGTCGAACCTTTTGATGCATTTAATGCAGTGTTGGCAAGTATTAATAACCTTGGACCAGGATTAGGTTCAGTAAGCAGTAATATGACGGCGATGCCAGATAGTGCTAAATGGATACTCACCATTGCGATGGTATGCGGTCGTTTAGAAATTTTCACATTATTGGCGCTCTTCACACCAGCGTTTTGGAAGGCATAATGAAAACATTAATTTTATATTCAAGCCGTGATGGACAAACTAAAAAGATTGCTGAATTTATGGCTCAGTATCTTGAAGGAGAAGTGGTGGTTTCACCGTTAATGGAGGAACAGGATCTTCAAGTTTTTGATCATGTGATTATTGGGGCATCTGTTCGTTATGGTCACTTTAATAAACAGGTATATCGTTTTGTAGAACGCCATCACGAATTGTTGAATGCAAAAAGTGCGGTCTTTTTTGGTGTAGGTTTAACCGCGAGAAAAGAAGGAAAAGATACGCCAGAGGGAAATGTTTATGTTCGTAAGTTCCTTCAACGCATAAAATGGACTCCGGCAAAAGTAGGCGTGTTTGCAGGTGCGTTGCTATATCCTCGTTATAAATGGATTGATCGTGTCATGATCCAATTAATTATGAAAATTACAGGTGGTGAAACAGATTCGACCAAAGAAATTGAATATACCGATTGGGGAAAAGTAAAGGCATTTGCAGAAAGTCTGAATTCGTAGAATAAAACACCATAAAAATAGTGTTTTTTTAGACGATTTGATTAAAAGATCTTCAACTAATAAAAAATTTACATTTTTTTACAAAAAGATCTTGCAAAGGCATCTGAAATGCCTATAATACGCCCCACACAACGACGCGCTGTTGTGAATCTTAAGAAAAACCAGTGCGTCGTTCTTTTTTGCTCTTTAACAATATATCAGACAATCTGTGTGGGCACTTGTTGATTGACTTGTTTTAAAAATATTTTTTAATTTTGAAGTCTTAATAGGTGCTAACTAGAAATTCATAATA